>JAAEOA010000359.1 GCA_024223715.1 bacterium
GAATTGCTGTTGGTGGAAACGGAAGTGCCTGCTTAGGCATTTCTTATTCCATTCGAAACCACGCTTTAGCGTGAAAAAAAAGTGAAAGGAGAATTAAGTATGGGAAAACAAAAAAAAATGGTTAAGCTTTCGTTTTGTCTGGGATTGGTACTGGTGTTTGTATTCAGCGCCGTAACCATATATGCCGCAGGACTCACGGCAGAGCAGGTAAAACAGAGGCTGGAAAAGTTCAGGGGCCAATCCCTGGTCATTGTCTCATGGGGCGGATCGTTTCAGGAAGCCCAGCGCAAGGCCCTTTTTGAACCGTTTGCCAAAGAATTCGGCATTAAAGTTATCGAGGACAGTCCTTCGGACCAGGCCAAAATCAGGGCCATGGTCAAAACCAATAGCGTCACCTGGGATGTGGTCGACCTGGGCAGCTATTATCCGGACAATCTTGGAAGTCTGGGTTTCCTGGAACCGATTGATTATTCCATCGTGGACAATACCGATCTTTTACCGAAGTTTGCCGCAAAATATCACGTCGGCACCATCACCTATAGCGACATCCTGGCCTACCGCACCGATGTTTTTCCTGAAGGCCAGGCACCCACAAGCACCGCTGATTTCTGGGATATAAAAAAGTTCCCCGGGCGGCGTTCGATGTATGCCCTGCCGCTGTCCAACTACACGTTTGCCATGGTCGCCCTGGGGTATAAACCCGACGAGGTGTATCCGCTGACGGACGAAAAGATCGCCCAAATCTACAAGAAAATGGATGAAGTCAAGCCGCATGTGACCGTATGGTGGAAGGCCGGTGCACAGCCGGCCCAGCTGCTGGTGGATAAAGAGGTTGTCATGGCCAGCGCCTGGAACGGAAGAATCGAAAAGGTCATTCGCGAAGGCGCCCCCATTAAGATCATCTGGAATGGAGGGGCGCTTCAGGGAGATTCCTGGTGTATTCCCAAAGGAGCTCCCAACAAGGAACTGGCCATGTTGTTTATTGCCTGGCAGTCCCTTCCGGAGATTAACTGGAGAACCTCCAAATATATCTCCTACGGACCCATCAACAAGAAATCTTTCCCCAAGGTGGATCCCCTGTACAAGGGTGCCCTGCCGTCGGACTTTGTTGACGTGCAGGTTCCGACGGATTTTGCATGGTGGTCGCAGTATTACAGTAGAGAACTGGAACGCTGGAACGAATGGAAGCTGAAATAGAGTGTATTACCCCCTTACCCCGCTCTCTCAGGCAGGGTAAGGGGATTCAAGTTTATATGTTACCACATACTGGATGCGTAAAGAAAAATGACTGAAACGACTCAAGCGTCTTCGATGGTTGGAACAGATCAATCTTCGTTCACAAAACAGCTTGCCAAACTGGAACGGCGCGAAAAGCTGATCTATTTTGCTTTTGTAGCCCCGC
>JAAEOA010000360.1 GCA_024223715.1 bacterium
GCCCATTACCATCAGAAAAAGGACCATCTCCGACGCTGATATTGTTCAAATCCAGGCCACCCTCCGGGGCGTAGGCCCGTACCCCCTACGGGCCGGAGGCGGTAAATAAGCACTGGAGTCAAGGCCGAAAGCATATATCAAAGGTCCTTTGCCGCCAGTGGAAATGGTTCCAGCCAAACGGCCGCCTAAAGGACATGGCATGTCGCGAGTTGCTGCTGGCCCTGAACCGAAAAGGTCTAATCACCCTTCCGCCAAGACTCAACAATGCTAACAACGAAAAGCGCAACCGATCGATCCCTGTCGTTAAAATTGATCAAACCCCTTTACAAGATAAAATGGGCAATCTGGCTCCCGTTGATCTTAAACCGGTCAGAAACACAAAACTCGAACCACTCTACAACTCGTTGATCCACCAGCACCATTACCTCGGTTATCGTCAGATCGTCGGCAATCATCTCAAGTACATCGCTTTTATCAATCAGCAACCTGTTGCCTGTCTGGGCTGGGGCTCGGCCGCCTGGAAAGTCACGTCCAGAGACACCTTCATTGGCTGGAATGCGAAGACCAGAAAAGACAACCTGCATTTTGTCGCCAACAACACCCGCTTTCTCATTTTACCCTGGGTTTTTGTCAAATGCCTGGCCTCCAAAATCCTGGCCTTAAATGCCAGAAGAATCTGCGCTGACTGGCTCGATACCTACAATTACCCATTGTATCTGCTGGAAACTTTCGTTGAAAAAAACCGGTTTAAAGGCACCAGCTACAAGGCCGCAAACTGGCTCTGTACCGGTCAGACCAAGGGTACCGCCAAAAAGGGGCATCTGCATGTAAAACACGGAAATATAAAAGACGTTTACCTGTATCCGCTTAGGAAAGACTTCAGGAAAAAACTGATGGAATAATCCGGGCAAAAGTAGCCGCTTCCGCCCGGATCGTGAGGTGTTTGGTGAACCCCTTCAAAAAATTCACCATCGCTAATGTCAATGATCGGCCTATCGCCTGTCAGGGAAAGAGTGCGGCTCCCTGGGGGCGCCGGACCAGTAAAACCAACATCGGCTGGCAACCAAAGACCAGAAAGGACAACCTGCATTTTGTCGCCAACAACACCCGCTTCCTTATTTTACCCTGGATTTCCGTCAAATGCCTGGCCTCCAAACTTCTGGCCTTAAATGCCCGAAGAATCTCTGACGACTGGATTCAAACCTACAATTACCCTTTGTATCTGCTGGAAACTTTCGTTGAAAAAAACCGCTTCAAAGGCACCTGCTACAAGGCTGCCAACTGGATCTGTACCGGGCAAACCAAAGGAACTGCCAAAAAAGGACATATCCATTTAAACCATGGAAATATAAAGGATGTTTAC
>JAAEOA010000361.1 GCA_024223715.1 bacterium
GCAAGGATGGATTACGGAGGAGATGGCCGAAATTCTGCACCGGTATTATCTGACCGTTGAACCGGACCTGGCCTTTGATGTTCTGGTTTACGGAGCCAACTCTCAAAGAGGCATGAGCTTTGACGAATTCAAAGCCTCCGGTGACCATCTGTATGCCAAAATACTGGAGGCTCAGAGTGGGGATACCTATTATGGATGGTTCAGGGAATGCATTCAGATGGCGCGCAAAACCGGGGCTTATGGAGACTCCGTGTTCACCCTGGTTACCGCAGATGGCCGTCCGTTTACCGACGCAGAGCTGGACGAGCAAGTACTGGCCACTTACATTCAGGGATCAGAGAATCATAGAGACCGGATTCTTTTCCTGGAAATCGATCCCAGGAACCAGCCCAGCTTTCAGAATCTGCTTTTGTTGTCAAAATTTATGAGCCAAGGTGATCCTGTCCAGGAGCCGTTTATTGTTGACCCCCAAGATGTGTATTTTGAGAGTGACCGGCTTCATTACCGTTGGGAGGGCAGGACTGGAAGAATTGACAAAGTCATCTCCAGGCTGGTGGATGTAGATTTCCAAAAGTTTCTTAAAAAGATGCAAGCC
>JAAEOA010000362.1 GCA_024223715.1 bacterium
AGCCCTGCAACAATTGTGTCTTCCGTTTTCTGACATTTGTCTTCTGATTCCAAAAAGGAGGAGCGTCCTTATGGCACGGTGTCGGTTGTGTGGTTTCACATCTCCCGGCATTTCCAAAGCACTCGGGGTTTGCCTGGTCTGTATACGGCAGCGACCGCAAAAGGCTGTTGAAATTACCGTAGATGCCCACCGGACCAGCAGAGCCGAGTTCGGGCTGCCGCCAGTGCCTCCGGATGACCCGGATGGGATACGGTGCAATCTTTGTGTGAATGCCTGCAAAATTGGGGAAAATCGTACTGGATATTGCGGACTGCGCAAAAACCAGGACGGTCGCTTAACGGGGGCCTCTGCAACAAAAGCCAAACTCTCCTGGTATCATGATCCGCTCCCCACCAATTGTGTGGGCGATTGGGTATGTGCGGCGGGGACCGGGGCCGGGTACCCGACCTATGCGCATTGCCCGGAAGCTGAATCCGGATATAAAAATCTGGCAGTTTTTTTCCAGGCTTGCTCGTTTAACTGCCTTTTTTGCCAGAACTGGCATTTTAAAAATGAAACCTTTTCATCGCCAGCCAGAACAATTGAGGATCTGGTTAGCGATGTTGATGCACAGACCTCCTGTATTTGTTATTTTGGAGGAGACCCGTCGCCACAACTTCCCTTTTCCCTAAAAGCCTCCCGGGCAGCG
>JAAEOA010000363.1 GCA_024223715.1 bacterium
AATCGACGACATTTTGGGTGAGATCAGTAAAGACAAGTGGGACTAAATTTATAAAAAAAAGCCCCGCCGAATTCGGCGGGGCTTTTTTTTATAAATTTAGTCCCACTTGTCTTTACTGATCTCACCCAAAATGTCGTCGATTTGCTGGCGGATGCGGATATTGTGGTCAGGTTCAAAGAGGGCCTGCTTGACCCGGCCTTGATTATCTTTTTTGACATACCGTAAAGCCTGAACGTCCCCTATGGACATGAGAATATCTTTGCTGACTCGGACTTCCAGTGGCACACCTTCCTGATTCTTTGCCGGATTATGATACGGATGCATTCCATTTCCCCAACCATGGACAACCATGGAACATAACAGGGCCCGGAAAGTATTTTGTCCCTGAACAGTGTCCAGATCAAAATTTCCTCCAACCCGGTCAGTAACACTGTCGATTACAGCGCAGAGTTTCTCCGACAACTTGTCTTCAATTTCCAGCTGAAGTAGCCGGGCGAACATGGTTTTGAGGATTTTATCGGTATTGGTGGACATAGCCACTCCGTTCTTGTGGGACAAAGTCTAACATCTGTATTTCTTTACACTGTTCTGCCAAGCAAGTTGCTTGCCTAAAGATGCCACTTCATAAAATTCGAACCATTTAATAAAGAACCTCAGCTTCTGTTGGCACGGAGATTGCGTTTGTCGTTTAGAATTGATGATTATTTCCGTCATTTTGTTAATCTTTGGCCCTTGGAGGCTGCCGGTGACCACCAGTACAAAAACTGAAGTCAAAACTTGCCGGTTGCTTTATTATGGGCCTGAAAACGCCGGTAAACGCAATAATCTAAGTCTTATCCATCAATCCTTGCCAGCACAAATGCGCTTGTCTTTGGCCTCCGCAGACCCGGAACGACAAATTGCATTTAGCATGAAAACCGAAAATGACGGTGATTGGCAGGTTTTGGTTCAAGCCATGGATGCAGGTAAAGAAAAATTCCCTACTGCCGGCCTGGTCACTGCTCCACCATTCGATGGTATTATTTTTGTCGTTTCTTCCCGTGCAATTGACCTGGACCGGTCTCTGGCAGCCATGGAGGGCCTAAAAAATTATCTTGATGCCTGGGGCCTGGATTTGATGACCGTTCCCATGGTCATACAATACAATGGGCGCGATGCTTCTGATATGTTGCCTGTTGATCGCCTGGAAAGTTTGTTGAATCCTTGGGGATTGCTTTCTTTTCCGGCCAGCAGCACTCGAAATGAAGGTATCAGGGAAACCTTGAAGTCAATCTTGGGTTTGAGCGTCAATCATTTAAAGACAAAAAATCAATCTAACCAACCTGTTACTCCTGCTGCGCCACCGGCTTCCAACTGGGCCAATGATCAGGAAGTAGAAGTTACAACTTCAAATCAATCGCTTGGGTTGGAATATGGTCCACCTCTTCCTGGAAATGAATTGGGCCAAATACAGCAGGACCGGGAAAAGGAAATCTACAACCAGATGAATCCACCGGTGGTTGTTCCGGTAAAAATCCCCCGGCGTTTACTGGATACCGAGGGGCCTATAAGGCTGTATCTGGAAATTGAACTGACAGATTGATCCATTATCCCCTTGGCTGAGGAAATAAATTACCACATACCGTCGTTGACCAATTATTATATTTAGGGTAAATTTCCCCCATGGAAAAGCAACCAGAAAATAACAATGTCGGAGAAATTTTCCGCAATGGACGCCAGGCCGAAAAAGCCGGGAATTTTTCTGATGCCTGCAGGTCCTATGAAGTGGGACTTTCTTTTTCTCCGGAAGCTCATCCCTGGCATTATCGACTCGGGTGTGTGCTCATGAAATCCGATCAACCGGCAGCAGCTGAAATTTCCTTTCGCCGGGCCCTGGATCTGGCCCCAGGAACTGAAGCTTATTTGGCAAATTTGGGTGTTTGTCTGGATCGACAGGGGCGGCGCGACGATGCGGTTCGAGCTTATCGCCGGGCCATCCATCAAGGAGCTCAAAGTCCGGTGGCACATCATAATCTGGGCGCCATTTATGCCGAAGAAGGGCGGGTCACTGAAGCGATCAGTGCTTTCGAATCGGCGATTGCTCTTGAACCCGATTCAGAAGGTTTTCACAATCTTGGTTTGGTTCATTTTTCCAGCAATGATTTTGTTCGGGCCTTACATTGTTTCGAACAAGCCATTAATCACGACTCTGATTTTGCCATGGGCTATTATTTTGCCGGCCTTTGTTTAATGAAAAGTGGGGTTTATGAAGAAGCCCTCACTCGCTTCAAACATGCTCATTCCTTAAATAACAAATTGATGCGGGTTCCTTATCATGTGGGTGTTTGTCTCCACAAAATGGAAAAGTATTCCGGGGCGAGAGATAATTTGGAGCAGGCCCTGGGTTCTTCCCCGGAAGATGGCCGCATTCATTATCAACTGGCCCTTACCTGCGATGCTCTTGGGTTGCCTCAGGAGGCTCGCTTACACTACAGTCAGGCTCGCGCCGCCCGAAGTAAAGGGGCGGCGTTTTAATTCTACCCTTTGAAATGTTTTGTACAACCAACCGTGAGGTACCTGTGTGACCGAGTTTATCAAGATGATTATTCTGGCTGTGGTTCAGGGTTTGACCGAGTTCTTGCCCGTTTCCAGCTCAGGACATCTGGTTTTGACCCAACATTTACTTGGTGCTCAGGAAGGGGATATCTTTTTTGATATTGTTCTTCACGTGGGGACTCTCGGTTCGGTCATGGTGGTTTATTGGCGGGAAATTTTTAGGTTGTTAAAATTCGACAAACCGGCCATCAGTTACATACTCTGTCTGGTTGTTGGGACCCTGCCTGCGGTGGTGGTTGGCTTGTTGGCCAAAGATTTCATTGAGTCATTATTTCACAGCCCTCTTTTTGCCGCTGGTGGATTGATATTCACAGCACTCATTCTGTTTTCCACCCGATTCACCAAAGATTCCACCCTGACGCTTCCCGAGCCCTGGGAGCCGCAGTCTATTCCTCTAAAAAAATCCCTGCTTATTGGAACTGCTCAGGCTTTCGCTATTTTGCCGGGCATAAGTCGTTCCGGGTCCACCATTGCAGCATCAATGTGGATTGGGCTGGCTCGGGCAGAAGCCGCCAGATTCAGCTTTTTGCTCTCTATTCCTGCCATTTCTGGGGCTTTGGTTCTGCAACTGATTGGGGGGGAATTCTCAGGGCGCGAAGACCTGCCATTGCTGGTGGTCTCGGCTTTTGCTGCATTTGCTGTAGGGTTGGTCGCTATTCGATTGACGGCACTGGCTGTAGTGCGGGATCATTTCTGGAAATTCAGTTTTTATTGCCTGATTGCCGGAGTGGTGGCTTTTATCATTCTGACTTCAACTTAAGAGTTGTGCCCAAGAAAATGTCGCTCTTTCTTTGCTTAGATTAAGCCAGTAGACCTTTGTTATTTCCTAGCGGGCGTAGGCGAGATCATGCGAATTGTTTTTAGGCAAAGATCGTGTCACCACCTTTCGGTCATAATATTCCGACCAACGATCAGGTAACTCTATGTGATCACGAAA
>JAAEOA010000364.1 GCA_024223715.1 bacterium
CCAGGAAAAATCGTGTGGTTGCCACTCGATCAGGGTCATCAGCCTCCTGGGCCATGGTGAGACATTTTTCAAAAGAAAACAGGGCCGCATTCAAATCGCCACGCAAAAAAGCCAGTTTTCCCGCACTCCACTCCTGGAGCCAAAGCTGATACTCGCTGGAAACTTCCAGGTTTCGGGCGCGTTCCAACGACTCCTGGGCCAGATGAAACTCACCCTGGGAAGCTAAAAAATCGGTGGTGGTTGTTTCAAGGTCGGAAAGAAGGTCTACTTCCAAGGGTAAGTTGATTACACCATTTCGAATTTTTTCGAAACCGTCAAGCAGCTTGTAGGCCTCAGCCGGCCGGCCGGCTTCCATTGCGGTTCGGAAATTGGCCATATAAATTTTTGCACCTAAATTGGCCGGGGCGTTGGCTGGAAGTTGGCGCTGAGCAGCCGCCAAGAGTGAATCCACCACAGAATAGTTGCCCACTTGCATGTAATACTGAGCCATTTCAATGGGTAGCTGAGCTCGGTTATCGGGATGGGGATAGGCATCGACCCAAAGTCTGGCCTTTTCCTGGTATACGAGGCAGGAATCAAGACTACCAGCCAACCGATGATTGTCTGCAATGGCCATCAAAACGCGAGGCACATTTAACGAGTCGCCAATATCAAGGTGAAAACCCAGCGAGGTCCTGGAGAAGTGAAGAGCGGCCTCAAAATTTCCCTGATGGGCGTTTATCATACCCGCCGCTTCAGCGGAATATGACTTTTGGCGGGGAAGGTCAAGTGAATCGGCTTCAGCTATTATTTTTGAGTGAATTTTTAGAGCAACTTCGAGTTCACCATGTTTTTCCAATATTTTGGCAATCAACTGACTGAACCGAAGTCGAAGGCTGGGCATGTCACCTCGGCGGGCCATTGTTTCGGCCAAAACCGCTGCATGAAGGGCGTCGTCAAAATGCTTTTGTTCCAAAAAAATTGTTGCCAATCGCCTCCAGAAAAACATTTCCAGGCAATTCCCCCCGAGCTGACGGGCCGACGACAATTCGCCAAGCAAATCTTTCACCGCCTTATCCTTGTTTCCGGTTTTGTTTTCCAAATATGACAATCGTAAAGCTACCCAAATGGAGGCAAATTCGGAGAGCTCGGAACGCCGTGATATTACCCGCCGAAATCCAGTTAATCTTTCTGACCTTGACCTATTTGTGGAACTCCAAAAGTACAATCCAATGGCCGTGGTTGTATCATTGACTGAAGGATGTGCCAGCATGGTGCGGTATTCATTTCCCCGCTGGACATATTTTCGGGAGCTTTTGGCAATGCCTGCCCAGAGCACATTTGAAGGTTCAGATTTCCACAATTCAAAAAAATGATCCACATCATCATTTGAAGGGTTGGGTCTCATTAAGGTGGAAATAAACTCATCATAGGTTTGGAGTTGGTTGACCATTGAAGAGTCCACACCGTCGGTTGGATTGCTCAGGGAGTACCAGCCAGCTTCCAGGTAAGGTTGTAGTTCGGGAGAATACGGCACATTAGTCAAATCAAGAGAGAAGGGGGATGTAAGTTCATTTTTTTGGTGGTTGTCAGCACATCCTCCAAGGAAAAACATCACCAAACCCAGAATAACCATGGTTACATTAAGAAGGGAAAGACGTTTATAGACAAGCGGGTTAATTTTATGTAAAATTATGAATCTGAGTTGCATTGGAAATGTGTCTCTTTGGTTTTTTTGTGAAAATCCCCTGAGAATGGACTGCTTCATACTACCATGTCTGATAATTTCTGCCAATTGTCTCCTCTTGAACTTTCGAATTTAGTTGAACGTTTTGTGAACGGCGAAGAGTCTTGTGCCGATGACTTATGCAATGGACTAAGCAGGGGGGTGCAGGTTACATGTGCAAAGTTTTTTAAGTTTGGCTCAGCCGATGCAGAGGATATCTTTCAGGAAACTCTGATCGTCTCTTTAAATTATTTGCGCACCCGTGATTCGTTTGAGGGTAATTTCCAAAGTTTTTGTAATACAATTGCCGCGAATCGCTGCCGGGATCTTCTTCGATTCAGGACTCGATATTCTGATAGAGAACTTTATCTTGAATCGTTTGAGGATTGGATAGCTGATCCAAGCCGGAGTGCTTTGGACTATCTGGTGGAAGAGGATCAACTCCAAATTCTTCAACAATGTTTGACAATGCTCAGCACGGCCTGCAAAAACCTTTTAAGTAAGTTATATCTTCAAGGATACTGCGTAGAGAGAATAAGAAGCGAATCTGGAGTTTCGACTGTCCAGGCAATCTATTATCGTCGATCTCAATGTTTGAAACAGGCCCATAATTTTTTTAAAAAAATCATGAATGAGAGTTCCAATACTAGAAGAGACGACCATCGCTAGTGAGATTTGAACAGATTCATTGTAAGGAGCACAAGCTAAAATGAATCATGACAGCAATTTGGACAAAAATAAAGATGCTTCAGAGGGCATTGGGTTTGACGAGTGCGTTGAACCGGATCTGGGAAAACAGTTATGGCGCCTGGATGATCCTGATACGCAATCTGGGTTAAAGGAGCTTTTGGAAGGCCATTTGTCGGTTTGCGCCGAATGCCGATTGGAAAGAGCACTCGGGAAGAAAATTGTTGCTGGTCTTGAGGCAAATCGTCTGACCTTGAACTCATTTAGAAAGCGGCTGCCCAAAATAGGGGTATTTGGTGGTAGCGTTTTAGTGGCTGCCAGTGTGGTTCTGGCTTTGTTGTTGCCTCCCAATTCCAACAATATTCATGGTGTTGAACGAGCCCAAAGTGGGGTTTTCGGTTTCCAACGCCCGGTTTCCGGTGAGATTGTCGGAACACGGCCACCTCGTCTTCAATGGGGGGAACTCGACGGTGCTACAGGATATGTTGTTTCTGTTTTGGATTTAGCTGGAAGCCGCTTGTTTCAGAGTCAAACCTCATTTACACATTTTGATTTGCCAGACACTCTGGTTTTTAGTTCGGGTGAGCAATATTGGGTTTATTTGGAACCAATTCCCAAGGACATTGCTCCGGATGATGTGGTCAGCGTTCGATTCCTCGCTTCCGGGGAATTGTCCAGGCTTTGGTACAGAATGGAAACAGCATCCATTTGGTTACAAATGGGAGCAGTTTTTGGGGTGCTAATTTTTGGTTTTGGACTTTTAGGTGGTCGTTTTTTGTCACGTAATTTTTGAGTTGGGTTGCAGGGTGTGCCTACCACAAGTTCCGTCTCCGTTGTCTGTCAATAGTTTAGAACAATGTCCACAATCAACCATTATGATAAAACTCGCCCACTTTTTCTCAAATTGACGGTTTCGAGCAGGCGGTTGCCGATGTTTCGCTCGGATGGATTAAACGGTTGGGACATGGGTTCGTCAGGCGGCAGCCCAGTGTTGGGCCATGTTGTTGGTGAGGATCTTTCGGCCTTCGTGGCTGGTTTGCAGAAAAGAAAATACCGCGACCAAAAACAGAATCAGAACAAATTTTTGGAACAGTTTTTTCGCAAGCACGGTTTGTTAGCTTTCATTTAATCAACGTCATTCTTTTGGTGGCAGTGTACTGGCCAGCATCCAGCTTGTAAAAGTAAACGCCAGCTGGGGCCAAACCGCCACTATCGTTTCTTCCGTTCCAGCTCACCTGGCCAAGGCCCTGAGTATGAATTCCTTCTTGGATCAGCTCACGGACCAGGCGTCCCGAGATATCGTAAATCCGCAAAGTCACCGGCAATTCCTGAGGCAGGTTAAAGGCAATTGTGGTTGAAGGGTTGAAAGGGTTGGGATAAGCGGCGGCCAGTTTGAATCCGTGATTTAATTCCGGAACTGGGGTGGGGCCGTTAACGTCTTCGGTTACCAGAACTACTTGATTGGCCTCGTGGCGAAGGCTGAAAGTGGAACCTAGGGGTTGATCTATTCCCGAAAAAGCACCGGCGATGGTTCCGGTTGTGGACAAAATGATGAATTCCTGGCCGGGTGTTGGCCAATCTTGGGTTTGCAACCGTACTTTAACAATTCCGTTAAGGGAGGCATTACCTTCAATAGTGAACCGGTCGTGCATTGAATCAGGTTCTGCGCCGTAAACATCTACATCAAGGATACCAGTTGAATGTTGCACCAGATTTCCCACGAGGTGCAAAGCGCCTTTTTCACCCTGTCCACCGGGGGCGATGATGGCGTGGTTATTCAGCAGGGGAGTTATCACGGTCGCAGGTTCGCCAATTGCCTTTTGGTTATTGCTTTTTAAACCCACACCATAACTGGCCAACTCCGAAACTACCGATTCACTGTCATTGCCATTGTCCAGCTGATCCGCATTCAGTTGCGCGCCGGATTCCACTTCAATAGACCCACCTTCGGAGTTGGTTAAAGTACCGTTGACCCTGATTCCGGATCCTCCGGCCTGTGCCCGAATCTTACCGCCGTCATTGATCAGATTTGTGAGGTTCTCCCAATTTTTTGATTTCAGCATAGCATTTTCCACCACCGAAACCAGATCAACATTGGGAAAGGAGCTACTCTGTCCGTCAAGTCTGGTATTACCGGATATTTCGGTGACAATTCTGGGGAATACTATCTTGGCTCCGAGATTAGCCTTCCAGTATCCCCTGGAAAGTTTACCATTTTCATCCAAACCAACGATTTGGTTGATAAAGTAGAGGTACCCGCTTACAGAATGAACCAACCCGTTGATATCTGGATAAAATTCTGCATAGACGTTTGAGTATCCGGTGGGATTAATGTGTTCGAGGGAAAAATATCCCAAATTTGAAAAATACCCCAAGCCATTGATATGCCCCTCCAGAATTCGGAAAGTATTATGGTTTACAATCTGGCCTGAGTTTTCCATGATGGAAATAGAGCCTCCGCCAAGCTGGAACTGGCCAAAGTTCTCAAACGAGCAGCCAATTGCTCCGCTTTGGGGATTTGAAGTATAAACCCAGCCTGAAGGCTCATTGATGAAATTTTCACCACTAACTTCGGAGTGGATGGAACCTCCTCTAAAACAAAATCTCCCTGAATTTTTAATTTGTCCGATTAATGCGTTAAATGCTCCATAGTGAAAAAAACCACCACTACCGGAAGCCGGGTCACCGGAACCAAGATTGACGTTTAATTGACCATCAACAAAATAATTTTGATGGTTGATCACTTGCCCTTGTCCGGATAGGGAAAAACCGTCGCCGAAAGAATGACTCTGATCCCCACCTTGATTACTGCTTAACTCCAGGATTGCGTCTGCCCCGACAGATACTTCGCCGGAATTAAAGGAGGTAGTTAGGGAATTCAGAAGAAAAGTTCCGTCGACTATTGAAAGGTTGCCACTCTGCTCGTAATTGGGAGAAAAATAGAAAGTGAAATTGGGGCGATCGTGGAAAATGGTACCATTATTGACAAAAAGCGAACTGCCTCCGCGGACATCCGTACTGGTTTCGCTGATATTGAAAATTCCAGTGTTCATCACCACGGTATTGCCGTCACCAAGCATAAAATAACTGTGGGTGAGGTTCATGACACCAGGGTTGAAAAGCGAAGCACCATTCCAGATTCGGCCATAATTTACATTTAGGCTTTCGGAATTTACAAGAGAGCCCGGCCCGTAAAAGCTGCCATTGAGATATGAGTTTCCCAGCAAATTCAGGGTCACACCGGCCGAGGCATTGATACCGGCACCAAATAGCTGGAGCCCGTTGATGGAAGACCCGCCTGATGTGAGCACCAAACCATAACTGGAATGGCTGATTTCAAGGCCGCCTTGGGCATCTACGCTCAGAATGGTTGCTTCGGAGGGGTATCCGTTGACCTCAACCAGGCCGTATTCGGCGCCGATTAAAGCATTATCAGTGGGGCCTGGAAGCTGATTGTTTTCCCAATTATTTTCGTCATTATAATACGGTGGACAGGTGCCAAACCATTTTCCGGCGGCAGATGGACTTTGTTCGCGGCAATTATCGATCCAGTTAACGGCCAGGGCAGGTTGGATGGAGAATAAAAGGGCAAGCAGAGCGATTACCGGACCCATGGTTGAGATTTTTCTTGTCATTTTTTCAATTTCCCCCGGAAAAGAGTTGATGCGATTATAGCATAATTCATAGTGTTTTTGTCGGCTTTCCTTCAGAGGGTGGTTTCCTTCACCACAAAAAATATTTCAGTTGAACGGCACAGGTTTATTCGGTACAGCAATTGTTGTTTTCTCGTCACTACCAAGTACCTTCCAAAATTTCGAAGGTGTTTTGAATCCAGGTTGTACTTGAAGGAACTGGGAGAAAAATCTCCCACATTTTTTATCAATGGAATTACAGCCAATATTTCGACCTGTGGACCGCCAATGTGGAACAGTTAACCGGATGTGGAGTTCCTGCCGAACTAGTTGAAATTTCAGACACTTGCACTATTTGGGATGGTGACAATTTCTGGAGTGGCGTAAACAGGGACTTAAGGCTGGCTGCTTTGCTTATGTAATTAATATTTCCTCGTATTGAATACAAAGTCCAATAAATCTATACGTTTTTACTTTAGTTTACTCCCTTTCAACCGAAAAGTGCTGTGTGGATTAAAGATAAAAGGAGAAGTCCATGTTCAAGAAATTCTGGTCAAGAAGCCAAGAAAATCAAAGTGATCGCAATTTAACTCGCCGTAATCAAATCATCATTTCACAGGTTAAAATTGCCTGTCAAAGGTTTGATTCCGCCTCAGGTAAATTATCCAACAATGCAAATCACATTGCTGGCAATTCCGATTTTCAGACACAGGAATTCAACAAAATTGCCTCCGTAGTAGGCAACATAAAAGACACTGCCCAGTCTGCAAATGAACTAACTCAAAGTGCCAACCAGCATGCCAGGGAAGGCCAGGAAGCCATGTCCCTCAGCATTGATGGTATGATATCGATTTCGGAAGGTTTTAGTGAAATCACCAAATCTCTGGGAATCATTTCTGAAATTGCCGCTCAAACCAATTTACTGGCTTTGAATGCCTCGGTCGAAGCTGCCAGGGCAGGCGATGCCGGTAAGGGGTTTGCTGTTGTTGCTGAAGAAGTAAAAGATCTGGCTCATCGATCGAATAAGGCAGCCTCGGAAATCAGCAATCAGTTGACCAACTGCTCCCGTCAAATTCAAGAAGGACTTCAGGGAACCCAAAATGCCGACAAGGTATTCACCGGGATCAGCCAGGAAATAACTCAATCGGCAAATCACATGGAAGAAATTGGCAAAGGCTTGGTTGGACTGGTCGCCGATTTCGAAATCCATCAAACAAAAACAGTGGCTAACAGCCAATCCTGTAAAGATTTGACCACTAACTCCAATGATTTGGTCAACGTATCGACGGTGCTGTCAAAACTCCTGGATGAATCCGGTGAATTCATGAGTTGGCAACAAAGCCTCAGTACGGGTGTTCCTGCCATGGACAAACAGCATATGCAACTGGTTGGCCTGGTTAACAATCTCTTTGAATCATTGCGTGCCGGACATTCTGATCAGGTTCTGGGTTCCGGACTCAATGCATTGGTCGAATACACGGCCAACCATTTTGAAACCGAAGAGAAATACCTGGCCAGGCAAGGATTTCATGGTCTGGAAGCTCACAAAGCCATCCATCGCACCCTCGTGGCTCAGGTTTTGGACTTTAAAAAGAATTACGAAAGCGGGCAGGTCAGCATCGGTATCGACCTGATGATTTTCCTGCGCGATTGGCTGGTTAATCATATCATGGTGGAAGATATGCAGTATAATCCCAAGGCTTTGCGTTCGGCCAGTCGGGAGCATGAATTGGTAGGAGTTTGAAACAATTGCCAAATTTTCTCATACCATTGGGATGAGCCAGATTGGAATATTCAAGAGCATAACATGGCCAGCGCGAAGCTCGGTGCCGACAAGGCTAGTTAGCTTTTCGCCATCTTGTCAAAAGTCAATGTGATGAAGGGGAAAAGGTAACGGTTCTCGGTCTTTAAAAGATAAACCAGCTGAAGCGAATATGCTCAAAGTCATGCCGGGAACCACGGCGAAGTCCTCAAGAAACAGGAATGCATCGCGTCGGCGCGTCTCTTCGTTCCAGGAATTATTTCCATTGATGAAACCATCACCACAGCATTTCAGATGATTATAAATTATCGCAATGAGGTGGACATCAATACTGTCGAGCAGCATCAAAGGCCGAGGTGGAAATGGCTGGCCCTCATTGATCATTATCTCCTGGATGGACTCCATTTCTTGTCAGTGAAATGAATGGTATCAGCAACACTTTTCGGATCCCGGCAAAACCATACAGAACCCGAAGCCGGTAATTCTGAATATCAATGCAGGATTACAATTTTCCGCACTTGCATACTGCTTTGGCCACCCATCTCAACTTTCAGTTTTCCAAAGTACGTGCCAGCAGCTACGGTACGGCCCCGACCATCACGACTGTTCCAAAAAATAGCATGTTCGCCGGCATCCATGGGACCATTGTTCAACTGGCGGACTAATAATCCGCGGGCATCGTAAATCCCCAGATCAGTGTTGCCGGCTGCTGGAAGAGAAAAGCGCCAGGTGGTGCTTCCAGAGGCTGGGTTAGGGCCTGCACCAGCAAAATAAAAGCGAGTTGGTTGGGCAGGAGCGGCAGAAACAGGCTCATCGACAGTAAGGAAAGTAAAATCGTCGCCAAACACGAAAAATTCCTGACCAATTTTTCCATTTTGTTCTTCGAAAGAAAATTTTCTGAACCCCGAAGTTCGTCGATCAATAACTCCCAGGAATTGGTATTGGTAAACCCAGCCACCTGAATAAATATCAGTGTCGTCAATAATGATGTCCACACTTGCTCCATAGGTTCCCTCAAGGTATCCGCCAACACCGACCAGCGGTGGCAGGCCCGGAGAAACCTCACCGGTAAACCCATCGTGGTGGCGACATAAATCAGGAGGATTGTCCACATCGCACAAACTCGGTGTTCCTTCAGCATAACCATGCAAGGGATCAAAGATTATCCACTGGCCAGTCCTTGCCGATCCACTCTCCGCTACTCTGACACCATTTCCCTCAGGTATGTCAGGATGGTTGGCGGACCAGCCAATGCCCATGTTGGTTACAACGGGAACCGTGTTTGGGTAGTGAGCGTCCTCGAAGGCTGCTTCGTCTTCAAAGCTTTCAGTTCGGGCGAAATAACCGTATTCAGCTGCCTTGGCCAGCCAAGCGGTTTCTTTCCAGCAATAGAAAACATCCGGGCCACTGGAACAGGCCGAGAAAAAAACCGTTGCTTCATCGGAATAGGGTTCCAAAACAGCAGCGTAGGTAAAGCTGTCCATGCCATCAAATGATTCGTCGGGGTAGTATGTAAAAGAACCGTCGGAGGACAAGCTCAAATTTCCATGAAGCACATCGGTAACCAGAACGGCGATGGCCCCTGATTCAGGTGCAGACTCTTCATGCAGCAAATCGTTATCTAGAATTCCCGGGGAATCAACAACCAGAGGTTCGCCAAGTTGTAAGCTGAAAAGGTCGTCAGCGGCTTCCATTTGAGCCGAAGCGGCGGATGACAACAGGAGGTAAACTATTGAGGCAATAATAATATTGGTTTGGGGAAAATTCAAACCGTTCTCCAATTCACTTGGGACAACACTGGGGAAATAGTCCAATATTATACCACATTTGTTTTGTTTTTGGAAGAGATCTGTGAGTTCAGAAAATGGCGTTTAAATCTCGATCTTAGCTTTGGATTCTGTGCTAAAATGAGTTTCTGATTTACAGTGGTCGGGGCCTTATTTACAAAATTCGGATTATCCGCCAGATTGGCTATGCCGTTAGTTTTTAATGCGGACGTATTAAATTGAAGAGACAGGAGAAATAAATATGGGTGACAACCTTACAATTCGAAATATGAGCCGTGCTGAAGTTGATGAGCTTGTGGATTGGGCAGCTCAAGAAGGGTGGAACCCAGGTCTACATGACGCAGCACTTTTTTGGCAAACCGATCCGGAAGCTTTCATCGCCGCTGAGCTGGAAAACGAGTTGATAGGCGGTGGGTCAATTACCTCTTATAATGGGCAATTTGGGTTCATAGGTTTCTTTATTGTAAAACCGGAATTCAGGGGACGAGGGTTTGGCAATATCATTTGGCATGCGCTTAATAAGCGATTATTGCAAAGGATAGATCCAGGAGCCGCTATTGGTTTGGACGGGGTTTTTGAGATGCAGCCTTATTATGCCAAAAGTGGATTCTCCTTCTCTCATCGAGACATCCGTTTCCAATCCAGAGGAATAACTCCTACTGATGATGAATCGGTCGTGCCCCTGGCTCAAGTTTCCTTTGATGATTTATTGGCGTATGACAGCAAATGTTTTCCCTCACCCCGGGGCCGATTTCTCCAGGCCTGGATTTCTCAGGCAGACAGCCTGGCGCTGGGTTCGTTGCAGGATTCTCACCTGGCGGGTTATGGTTTGATTCGGCGTTGTGGTGACGGCTTCAAGGTCGGTCCGTTGTTTGCAGATGACTCAACTATTGCCGATAAGCTCTTTAGATCTTTATTGGCATTTGCCGATGGAGAATCGGTGTTTCTCGATGTGCCGGAGAACAACCCGGAAGCCATCGATCTTGCAAAACGTTACAAGATGCAAGAGGTCTTCGGCTGTGCCCGCATGTATTTAGGCTCCATGCCCGAATTGTCACCGAATCGTGTTTTTGGGGTGACTACCTTTGAAATTGGTTAAACTGCCAGAGTGGAATAACAGTGCTTGTGTATTATTAGGTGAGATACGAGAATCCGTAATACCTGTGAGAAAAGCGAGCATAATGCAAAATATATGGCGGATATTTTATATTCAATTGCATGAAATAAGTAATTTGTAATCAATCCTATGTGGTATAATATAATCAAGGAGTGTCCAGAAGAACAGAGTAAGGGCATTTTGTCCCACTTAATTTTTTCAATGAGGTTTGGGATTAAAACGGGATGAATAAACTCATAATATTTTGGATTTCTATTTGGCTGTTTGTTGTGGGTTCGTCTCTATACTGGAACATAAAAGAGGACAACAGCGCTCAAGTTGAGTTGGGGCTTCAATCTGCACGTGCATTTTTCAAACAGATAGTTCTTGATAGATCCTGGAATGCTGGCCATGGAGGTGTTTATGTCCCAATAACCAAAAAGGTTCAGCCAAATCCTTATCTTGATGATCCTTTACGAGATGTAACAACAACCGATGGTTTAAAGCTCACCAAGATTAATCCTGCATTTATGACTCGGCAAATAGCTGAGTTAGCCCAACTTCGGGAGGGAGTAAAATTTCATATCACAAGCCTCAATCCAATACGACCAGCTAACAAGGCAACAGAATGGGAAGCAGAATCGTTAGATAGTTTCTCAAAAGGGGCCAAAGAAAAATTTGTTGTTTCCAAAGACGCAAATAATTTTCAGTTGAAATATATGGCCCCACTGTACACGAAAGAGGGTTGTCTTAAATGTCATTCCAAACAGGGATATAAGGTTGGAGATATTAGAGGTGGAATCAGTATTACACTTCCCTTCCACAATTCTAACCAGAACTTGACTCTTTGGATAAGTCATCTGATAGCAGCTTTTTTAGGTCTTCTGGGTATATATATTTCCGGTATTCTTATGACCAGGAATCGCAAGCAACTTATTGGGAAAAATATTCAACTTGAGAAAGAAAACCGGAAACGATTAGAGGTTGAGGTTGAGCTCAAAAAGAGTGAATCCCTTTACCGTGACTTAGTTGAAACAACTGCTACAATAGCATGGGAAATTGACCTTCCCTCTTTAAAGTTTACATATATCAGCCCTAGGGCTGAACAATTATTCGGCTATCCAATAGAAAAATGGAAAGATTTCAATTTTTGGGCAAGTCACATCCATCCTGAAGATAAAGATGACGCAATATCATTTTGCCAAACAGAGAGAGAAAAGGGTGATGACCATGAATTTGAGTATCGTTTTTTAGGTGTTGATAACGAAATTGTTTGGGTCCGCGATATAGTTTCAGTCATTTCAAATGCTGATGGCCGGCCAGCGACTCTACGGGGTTACATGCTTGACATCACCAAACAGAAATTGGCTCAGGCAGAGAATATACTACTTGAAAAGAGACTCCAGCAATCACAAAAAATGGACTCCCTCGGAACCTTAGCCGGTGGAATCGCTCATGATTTTAACAATATTCTAACCCCCATTAGCGGATACGTTGAACTGGCATTATTACAAGGACAGAACAATCCTCAACTTACTTCAGACTTGATGGAAGTACAAAATGCGACCGCTCGAGCCATTGATATGGTACGACAGATTCTGGAATTTAGCAGGCATGATTCAAGTGAAGCGTCTTCAATCGAAATATATCCCATAGTCAAGGAGGTTTTGAAACTTCTCAGGGGGTCAATTCCTTCAACTATTGAATTTGTGCAAAATATTGATGAACAACGAAATTTTGTCATTTCAAATCCTACTAAGATTCATCAGATAGTCATGAATCTTTGCACCAATGCTTATCAGGCGATGAAGGAATCCGGCGGTATTCTCGAGGTTTCTCTCCTGCCGT
The DNA here is from genome assembly GCA_024223715.1 of bacterium. Taxonomy (GTDB): domain Bacteria; phylum Krumholzibacteriota; class Krumholzibacteriia; order LZORAL124-64-63; family LZORAL124-64-63; genus LZORAL124-64-63. Next base: position 12,518 of record JAAEOA010000364.1, read on the forward strand.
TGGACGTTCCAATGGAAGAAATTATTCAAGGTGTGAATTTAAAACCGGGTAAATATTTGTGCCTTAAAGTCAGTGACAACGGGTGTGGGATGAATCAGGCAACCCGAGAAAGAATTTTTGAACCATATTTTTCATCAAAAGGGCCTGCTGAAAGCACTGGCCTGGGGCTCACTGTAGTGCATGGCATTGTCAAGGAACTGGAGGGGTACATTAGCGTTTCCAGTGAGCTTGGAGAGGGTACGACTTTCCATGTATTCTTCCCGGTCGAAGATGATATTTTATACTCGGGAGGGAAACTGTCAGAAGAGACAATCCCAACTGGGACAGAAAGAATTATGATTGTCGATGACGAGGAAAGGGTAGGGAGGCTTGAAAAGTCGCAGCTTATTAGGCAAGGATATGAAGTTGAATTTTTTACCTGTCCCCTTGAAGCCCTGGACTATTTCTCAACCCATCCCGAGTTATTTGACCTCATTATTACTGATATGACGATGCCCAAAATGACTGGTGACAAGCTGGCCCAGAATATCATGAAAATTCGTCCCGACATGCCGGTGATTCTGTGTTCCGGTTTCAGCGACCTTATTAATGAAGAAAAAGCCAAAGCCCAGGGAATCAAGGAGTATATCCATAAACCGGTTTCACTTAAATTATTAAGCCACACTTTAAGGAATGTATTAGACGGATTGGAGAATTAAGAGTGATGGCGCCTTTTGTGCCTTGCTCTCTAACTTTCTGCCCAATTGATGTAAACACCTGACTTTGTCCGGCCATATACGGTATTACAATGGTCTGTTCCTATCAAATATTACCTCCGGCGTAAACCCTGCCGTGAAAACCCTGCGCTATGTTTTTCCTCAGTGAAAATTGGGACCACCGGGATCGGGGCGGTTGTGCCTGTCTTTTTTGTTCTTATTACCTGCGGGAATCAAAGGGTAAGGTGAAACAAGGCTTCTGATATTCCAGGCAAAACCGTCCAACAATTAAGGTCCACTCTCGATCTCACCAATCTCCAGCCATTGGTCTTCACGGGAAATTTTACACTCCTACCAAAAGATTCCGTACAGAACGAGGGTAAGAATTACAACGCCAATTCCGGAAATCAGGGCAGGCCGGGAGCTCTCAAGGTTAAGGTCAGTATTGCTTTTGAATTCCACTTTTTTCGGTAGCTTCCAAAATGCTCCAATGATTCCCATGATGATCAGAACTGAGAAGAGGCAAATCGCCATGCGATCAAGGAAAGCGATGTCGGGGCGGAATCTGGCCAGGAATCCATAGATCACCGGGTTGATAATCAGGCCGATTACACCGGTCATGCCATGGGCACGACGGTTTAGGAGCCCAAAAATGAATACTGCCAGGATACCTGGAGAAATGTAACCCTGGAACTCCTGAATGTATTTGAAGATGCCACCGAACTTCGGATTGGCAAGTTGAGGTGAAACCACGCAGCCAATTACCACAAAGACACCTACGCAGATTCGGCCAACTGTCACCAGGGTCTTCTGGGCCGCATCACGACTAATATAGCGTCCGTAGATATCCATGGTGAAGATCGTGGAGGCTGCATTGAGAATCGCCGCCAGAGAACTGATAATGGCACCAATAAGTGCGGCAATGATGAAACCGAAAAGACCACCTTTGGGCACCAGGTTGCCGATTAGCAAACCAAGGGCCGAGTCGGTCTTGTAGCCAACCAGTTTCTGCTCCAGGAGAGGGCTGTCCGTATTCGAGGCGTTAGCGGTGACCGCTGCATTGTGCGCATCCACTTCAGGCACTTTTCCGGCGTTGTGTCCTGCCCAGCCTTGGTCATATTTGAAGAAGGTCAACGATTCTGAGTTCGCCTTTTCCACTTCGAAGGTGGCCAGGGTCTTATCGTTCTGCATCACAATACTGGGATCGTTCGCTGCAATATCTGCCATCTCAGTGCTGAACATGTTGAAGGCCATCAGGCCGGGAAATACAATAACGAACGGAATAACCAGTTTCAGAGCAGCTGCGAACACGATGCCCTTCTGGCCATCCTTCAGAGAGGCTGATCCGAGCACGCGTTGAGTTATGTACTGGTTAAGGCCCCAGTAGTAGAAGTTGGGAATCCAGAGGCCCACAACCAGAGCCGTCCAGGGGATATTGAGGTCTGACTTCGGCAGTACCATGTGCAGCTTGGAATCGTTTAGAATCCGGAACTTCTCAACGGCACCAACATCATCACCGATTGAGGCTGCTATGGTTCCCGTTGCGTCAACCAGTTCGGAGCCAGGCGTCAGTCCGAGGTGTTTCAAGGCCAGGTAACAGATTATGCCACCGGCTATAACGAGTGCTGAGCCCTGAATAAGATCGGCCCAGGCACAGGCTTTAAGGCCACCAAAAGCGACATAAGCAGCTGCAATCAGGCCCATAATCCAGCAGCAGGTAGTAAGATTGATAATGATCCCGGACTGGTGCAGGAGATCCATCATGGTTAACGACCCGGCGTAGATCACACCGGAAAGCGAAACGAAGATGAGGATGATGAGCATGAAGATCGCCATCATACTGCGTGCCCAATGGTTGTAGCGGTTTTCGAGGAACTGGGGGATTGTAAAAATGCCCGTCTTTAGGAAGTAGGGCAGGAAGGCGAAGGCAACCACCACGAGGGTCACGGCTGCCATCCATTCGTAACTGGCGATTGCAAGGCCCAGGTAATCTGCCGCACTGCCGGACATACCGACAAACTGTTCAGCCGAGATGTTCGCTGCAATAAGGGAGATTCCAATGAGCCACCAGGTCAACCCGCGTCCGGCAAGAAAGTACTCTGAAGCGCCTTCATCGCCCTGTGTGTTTCCATTCTTACTCTTGAACACGCCCAGTGTAATAACACCGATAATGAACCCGAAGAACACTACCACATCCAGGATACTCATCTAATTCTCCCATGCTGAACGAATTATCTGATTGTAAAAAACGAGTGCGAACCTAACAGAAAGTCGGTGGTTGTGGTAAGAAAATATTGGGAAAGCCAGCCTATGGGCTCAGATTGCTACTTGCGCATGAAAGGTCGCCCCAGTACACTTTGTTCGCGGGCCGCACAAAGCGTGTTTCAATACTGCAACCTTCCGAATGGAGAAAGAGTATGAAAGGGAATTTCCTGAGCCTGGGTTCTGTGCTTCAAGCCTTCTATGCCCTTGCCGTTCTTTTTATTGCAGCTCCGGCCGCCTGGGCTCAACCCGTCCCGGTGGAGGTTGTTCAGGACGCTGACGGCAACTGGCAGTTGCTGCGTGATGGTCAGCCCTACTTTATCAAAGGTGCCGGGGGCAACGCTCCGAAGGACGCATTGGCTAACGCCGGTGGCAATTCATTTCGGACCTGGGGTGTGGGGGACGAAACCGGCGATCTTCTGGATCTGGCGCACAGCTTGGGCCTGACGGTGGTCGTTGGTCACTGGCTTGGTCACGAAAGACACGGCTTCGACTACAGCAACCAGGAACAGGTGGCTGAACAACTTGAGCGGGTTCGCCGGGATGTGCTGGCGCACAAAGACCATCCGGCTCTGCTGCTCTGGGGTGTTGGCAACGAGATGGAAGGCTTTGCCGAGGGTGATAATCCCGCTATCTGGGCCCACGTGCAGGAAATAGCAGCTATGATCAAGGAGTTGGACCCTCATCATCCGACGATGACCATTACAGCAGACATCGGCGGCCAGCGTGTTCCTTCAGTTCACAATCTTTGCCCCGACATCGACATCATGGGCATCAATTCCTACGGCGGTTTACCATCCATACCCCAGCGCTATCCCGCAGCTGGCGGTACTAAACCCTACGTTATCACCGAGTTCGGGCCTCCGGGCACCTGGGAAATTGGCATGACCAGTTTTGGTGCTCCACCCGAACTAACCAGTACCCAAAAGGCCAGTGTTTATCGTGATGCCTACCAGAAAGGCTGTTTGCAGTCCGGCGGTCTTTGCATGGGGTCCTTCGTCTTCACCTGGGGTTTCAAGATGGAAGCCACCTCCACCTGGTACGGATTGTTCCTGCCCAATGGTGATAAGCTGGGAGCCGTCGATGCCATGACCGAGATTTGGAGCGGCCAGCCACAGGCTGATCTTTGCCCTGAAATCCGCTCCTTCGGTCTGCGCGGTGCCGACGTGGTGGCGCCCGGTGACACGGTTTTGGTGGATCTCGATATTGTCGACCCGGAGGGCGACGAAGTCAGTGTCAAATGGGCCTTTTGTGGTGAAGCAGCCGAGTATTTTACGGGTGGTGACTCACAGCCAACGCCCTTTGAGTTGGACAATATCATTATCGAGTCGTCAAGCAGGGGCGTTAAGCTGGTAATGCCTGGTGGTGGAGTGTACCGATTGTACATGACCGCGACCGATGGCAATGGCAGCGGGGCGGCGGCCAATGTACCAATTAAGGTCGATGGGCCAGCCGGCCCGGTGAGCCTCAAAATGCCTTTGGCGGTCTACGAAGATGGCAAACCGGCTCCCTGGTTACCCTCGGGGTGGATGGGAACCACCGACAGTATTGTCATGGATACCGAATGCACCAACTCGCCCTACAGCGGCAAGACCTGCCTCAAATTCACCTACAGCCATCCTGGCATGTGGGCGGGCGTTGCCTGGCAACACCCGGCTAATGACTGGGGCGATAAACCGGGCGGCTTTGATCTGACCGGTGCCAAAAAACTTACATTTTGGGCCCGTGGTGAAGAGGGTAAGGAAATTCTCGATTTCAGCGTCGGCATTCTGGGCTCGAACAAGCCCTATTTCGATACAGTAAAAGTGGAAAAGAAGAATGTGAAGCTGAAGACTGAATGGAAGCAATACACAATCAAACTGAAGGGCAAAGACCTTTCCCGGGTCAAGACACCTTTAGTCTGGGTGGCTGGCGGACAGGGTCGTACGATCACGTTCTATTTGGATGACATTCGTTTCGAATAACAGAGGCGGGAATAAAAAATGCGAATTCCAATGCGTAACGAAATTCTGATGCTGGTGGCGGTGGTCGCCTTGCTGGCATTCTGCTCAGGATGTGGGACCCACGATGCGTGGAACACACAGGAGATTCTGGTCACCTCCGAGGCTGGCGACAAGATTGCTGTACAGCCGAACGTGACGTTTAAGGACGGAAGGGCTGTCGGCGGCACGGTGGTCGAGGTTTTTCCTCAGCAACTTAAACAGACCATCGATGGCATCGGTTCTTCGTTCACCGAGTCTTCGGCCTATGTTCTGGCTCATCTTGAGCCGGCAAAGCGAAAAGAGGTAATGGAAAAGATCTATGGTGAAGACGGCGCTAATATAAGCATTGCCCGCACACATATTGGTGCCTGCGACTTTGCAGTTGAAGGCCGCTATTCCTATGCCGACGTACCGGGCGATGCTGCTCTAAATCATTTCTCGATTCAGCCGGACAAAGATGGATTTGATACCAGGGTGCATACCGGCATCAAGGAGCCGGCCTACGATTTATTGCCCATGATCAAGGAAGCTTTGGCCATAAAGGCCTCTCAGTCTGATTCCGATTTGCGGATTATCGGCTCGGCCTGGACCGCTCCAGCCTGGATGAAGGATATCGAAGACTGGTACATTCCCGGTTCACCTGAGAACAACTGGGAGGGTGGCGGTGGTTCCCTGAAGCCGGAATACGAAAGCAGCTATGCCAATTATTTAATCAAATATCTGGATGCCTATGCCGCTGAGGGCGTGCCTGTCTGGGGCATGACACCGGTTAACGAACCCCACGGCAACAACGGTCAATGGGAAAGCATGCATTTCACTCCGGAAACCCAGAATGAGTTCATCAAGCGATACCTGGGGCCTGCCCTGAAAGCAGGGGCCCATGCCGACACCCGGGTTCTTATTTTCGATCAGAACCGGGACCAACTGGAACACTGGACTGATGTGATGTTCGCCGACCCGGAAACGGCGCCATATCTCTATGGCGTGGCGATTCATTGGTACTCCAGCACGTTCAAGGTTCATGAAGATGCACTCGACCGTGTACATGCCAAATTTCCCCAGTTCAGCATCGTTCACAGCGAAGGCTGTATTGATGATCTCGGCAAACCAGCTCCTGATTGGGTGAGGGATCCCGATCTGTCCACCGAAACAGACTGGTTCAACAACGATGCCTTCTGGTGGAATGCCAATGCCACTGACTGGGCCTTCCAGGCTCCGTGGGCTTTTGTTGACGAAGCGGACCACCCCGTATATACGCCGGTTCATCGCTATGCCCGCAACATCATTGTCAGCCTGGATCACTGGATGACAGGCTGGGTGGACTGGAACATCGTTCTGGATGCCCAGGGTGGCCCCAATCACGTGGGAAATTACTGTGGTGCCCCCATAATGATTGATAAGACCACGGGCCAGGTGCATTACACACCCATTTTCCACGTATTGTCTCAGTTGAGTCGGACCATCCGACCAGGGGACAGGGCGATCCAGACTCGAAAACAGCTGGGCGGATTGGCTGACGACACTCTGCATACGTGCGCCACACTGAACGGTGACCAGTTGCTGAGCGTACAACTCTTGAATACAAGCAAAGAGGCCCTGACGGTGAATCTGCAGATTGCAGAGCGGTTTGTTGAGCTAAAGGTTCCCGCCAATTCCGTGCAAACGGTGAGAGTTCAGCTGTAGCTATTCCTACAGATAGAATAAGTCTTTTAATGGGCCGGCTTATTCCTGAATAACCGGGCTGTTGTTCAAAAAACGATTGATTTCTTTTCTGGTGTTGGTCCTGATACCTTGACAGAAAAAGAAATATCTTGCATACTTTGATCGGAGCCCGTACAAAGTATCATAACCTACCTCCGGAGAAATCCGGGGTGTTCCGGGAAGCCCAAGGTGGCAGACCGATTTCTTGTTTAAAAACGGAGGCGCGACGTGAATCTGAATACCCGGAATCGAATCAGTTCGATGGTTATTGTGGCTTTCTCACTTCTGGTGATGCTGGTTTTCATCGGGTGCAGCGAAAGAGATTTAACCGAGTTGGAACTGGCCTCTGCCGACGACAACCCCATTGTTTTTGAGGACGAATTCCAGGGTGGTCTCGACTATGCTGCTTTCGAATTCTCGTTTTATGATGCTTTTACCATTGACGAAACAGTTGCCTATACGGGAACGGCCTCCATGAAGGTTTCCATTCCAGCCCTGGAATGGGCCGGTGGTTCATTTTATACCCACGGCTCGAGGGATCTGAGTAATTACAACGCTTTGACCTTCTACGCGAAGGCCAGTCGTCCCGTTACCCTGGGCTCGGCCGGCTTCGGTATTGGCATTTTGGATGATGGTCCATTGGAGTCTCAATTACAAAATCTGCCTCTGACCACAGAGTGGACCCAGATCGTGATTCCCGTACCCAACCCCGCCCGGATGATCAACGAACGGGGAATGTTCTGGTACTCGATGGGGGCCAGCGATGAGGCTGTCGATATCTGGTTTGATGAGGTGAAATACGCAATTGTATCAGGAATCACAAACCCTCGTCCAGTCATGACTACGCGTTCGGTACAGGCTCTGGTTGGCGATGATTTTTCGATTCCGGGCACTCGAACGGTTTTCAACATAAGCGGTCAGGATTATCGGGTTTACCATACCGGGGCCCACTTCTCCTATTACTCATCTGATGACGGAATTGCCGAGGCCGAAGGCGGAACAGTAACCGCTGTCAGTCTAGGTGCGGCCATGATTACCGCCAAACTGGGCAGCACCGATGTCCAGGGAACGGTAACCGCTCAGGTTGTAACCGAACTCACCGCTCCGATAATCTTCATTGACGCTATCGATGAAGGTCTTGACTACGGCGCTTTCGAATCCTCCCACTACGATGCCATGACCATTGATGAAGAAAACGGTGTTGATGGTTCGGCCGCCGTTAAATACACCATACCCAACGGGCTGTGGGCCGGCGGTGCTTTTTTCACGGGCGAGTCCCGAGATCTCAGTAGCTTCAATGCCTTGGTTTTCGATGCCAAAGCCACCGAAGACTATACTCTGAGTGCAGTTGGCTATGGTGTTGGCATGGAGTTTGGCACACCGGCAATGGTCGAGGTTAACGATGTCCAGCTGACCACCGAGTGGACCCGGGTCATCATTCCGATCCCCAATGCTGACCATTTGACAGCTGAAAACGGAATGTTCTGGTTCTCAGCCGCTGACGCTGGTGAGTTCTGGTTCGACAACATCCAGTTCACCAACGTGGAAGAGGGTGTCATTACCAATCCGCGGCCGGTCATGTCCTCAGCTTCGGTTGAAGCGCTTTTGAATGAGATCGTACCCATCGAGGGCACGGCAACAACGTTCGATGTTGACGGTACGGACATGTTGGTCACGCACACGAACATCTACTTCACGTACACATCTTCTGACGAAAACGTGGCCACGGCCGTAAACGGTGTCGTGACGGCTGTCGGTGGCGGTTCGGCCACCATCACCGGTCAGTTGATTGATACCGAGGTCGATGGTGAAATCACCGTGACGGTAATTGCTCCTCCGAGCGAAGCGGCTCCCGAGCCGACTCACGACCAGGCTGATGTGATCTCGGTCTACAGCGACAGCTACACCGACATCGAAGTCACCAGCTGGCTTACTGATTGGTCCTTCGGGCCCCTGGTGGTTTTTGATCAGGTAATTGTTGGAGATAACGTCAAGGCTTATACCGGGTTTAATACTCCCGCGTTCTACGGCGGTATTGATTTTACTGCCAACCCGATCGATGCGACCACTCCTGGAATGACTCACTTCCACATGGATGTGTTTGCTCCAGCCGGAACGCAGTTCGGTATCAAAATTGTCGACTTCGGTGCAAACGGTGCCTACGGTGGAGGAGACGATTCGGAGCATACATTCATCCTGAATGACAGCTCGGATCCGCTGTTTGCCAATGGGCAATGGGTTGCCATGGACATTCCCCTGACAGAATTCGGGGGCATGAACTTCGGTAACGTTTCCCAGTTTGTTATTACCGGTACCAACACTGGAAGTGTGTGGGTTGACAACATCTATTTCCACAAATAGAAACCGTCGACTACAGGAATAATTGCAACAGAGAAAAGATCGGAATTGCACAGTATGGATTGGACACGTAAAGGTGAACGCCGAATTGATCCCGACCGTCCCAGGCCCCTGGCCGATGCTGTGCTCCGGCTGATCTGGGAAGAAAAACAGATCAGCCGGGCGGAAATTGCCCGCCTGGCAGGATTGTCCCCTTCCACGGTATCTGAAATTATTAGTGAGATTCTTCCCCTGGGACTGGTGGCCGAAGTCGGCTCTGGTCAGTCCCGAGGGGGACGCCGTCCCATCCTGCTCGAATTCCAGGACCAGTCCTGTGTCATCATTGGTGTGGAAATGGGGGCTTCCCATATCTGCGTCGCCCTGACTGATTTGCGCGGCAACATCCTGTTCTGGAACTGCTGCAACTACCCCGTTCGTGAAGATCCCGAAGGCACCAGGGCCAGGATCATGTCGCTGTGTAAAGAGTGCATGGCTCCGTCCGTGGTTGGCGGAAGACCTCTGGTGGGCATTGGTGTCGGCGTACCCTGTCCGGTGGATCCCGCTGATCCAAAACAATTGTCCAAAGTAGTGCTTCCTGCCTGGGACGGATCTCTTGACCTGCAAGAACTGTCCGACTATTTCGGTGTTCCGATAATGGTGGACAATGATGCCAATCTGGGGGCATTGGCTGAACGCTGGTGGGGTGCCGGCCGTGATATCGACGATTTCGCTTACATCAAGGTGGCCACAGGTATCGGCTGCGGCCATGTGATCGGGGGCGAAATTTATCGTGGTGCCACTGGTGTTGCCGGCGAGATTGGCCATATGTCGTTGGACCCCTACGGAAAACTCTGCGTCTGTGGTTTGCGTGGCTGCCTGGCAACGTTCATCGGCGGATCCGCGCTGGTTGACCGTACTGCCGAATTGCTGCCCATGCACACCAGCAGTGCTCTTATGGGAAGCGATCTGACTATCGAGAATATTGAAAAGGCTGCCTTGGCTGGCGATTCTCTTGCCATACAGGTTGTACGCGATGCCGCCGATCATCTGGGAGTTGCCGTTGCGGGTTTATTGAATATCATGAATCCATCTCTGGTCGTCATTGGCGGCGATTTGGCAACATTGGGTGATTTGCTGATTTTTCCATTGCGTGAAATGGTTCAGCAAAGGACTCTGGTCAGTTCCATGGCCGCCGCCGAAATCATAGCCAGCGAAGTGGGCCACCAGTCTGTGGCTATGGGAGCAAGCACTCTAGTTCTGAAATCTGCCCTGTCGGACTCACGGTACTTTCCCGCTGTTTCCCAGGGTCCCAAAAAACGAATGGAAGGCACCAGCTGATGAAACTGAAGTATTTTTCGGGACTGATGATCCTGGTGGCATTCGGACTGTCGGGCTGTGCTTCTGAACCCTACAGCCCGGCTGAACCTCCCGAACAAACCGGCGAGCTAACCCTGGTTTGGCGCGATGAGTTTAATGGCGACAGTCTCGACACAAGTAAATGGACTGCCGAAGTTGGTGATGGTTGTCCCAATCTTTGTGGCTGGGGCAACGAGGAACTGGAATACTATCGGTCCGAAAACGCAGTCGTTGCCGATGGAAACCTGGCTATCACCGCCAGGGAAGAATCATATGGGAGCCGTTCCTATACCTCTGCCAGAATCAAGACTCAAGGAAAGTTTACCCAGACTTACGGTCGTTTCGAGGCTCGAATAAAATTGCCTGTCGGTCAGGGCATCTGGCCGGCTTTCTGGCTTCTGGGTGCGGACATCAACTCTGTCGGTTGGCCCGACTGTGGTGAGATCGACATCATGGAATACCGCGGTCAGGCACCAAATGTGGCCAACGGGGCCCTTCATGGACCCGGATATTCAGGCGGCAATCCTCTGACTGGCAGCTATACCAAACCGGGAGACGGGTTCAACGAGGACTTCCACGTCTTTGCTGTTGAATGGAACACAAGTTCCATCACCTGGTTTGTTGATGGCTATTCCTTCATGACCAAAAGCACCAGTGACTTGCCCGGTGGCTCTTCCTGGGTTTTCGATGACCCGTTTTTTATTATAATGAATCTGGCTGTCGGTGGTAATTATGTGGGAAACCCCAATCAAAGTACTGAGTTTCCCCAGACCATGCTTATTGACTATGTCCGAGTTTACTCGTACCAGTAGATTTTGCCAGTTGTGCCCAAGAAATTGTCGCTCTTTCTTTGCTTGGATTAAACCAGTAGACCTTTGTTATTTCCTAGCGGGCGTAGGCGAGATCATGCGAATTGTTTTTAGGCAAAGATCGTGTCACCACCTTTCGG
>JAAEOA010000365.1 GCA_024223715.1 bacterium
AGATTTTTTGAGTTTTTGGGAATGAAACCAGCACCCACTTCGTTGGCATTGGCTTTCAGTGAAACATCACTTGATTGCAGAACAGCAGGAGTATTGGGGTCAACATATTTCACCCGACGAATAAACTCGACGCCAGCATCGCCCCGATTAACACCTTTCCAGGGGAATCGGCCATCACTGATAACACCGAGCAGGGAGTTTTTGTACTGACCGTACAAATCCCAAGCTTCTTCAAAAGTATTTGCCAGAAGGATTTTCGGCCGGGCCCGCAACCGCAAAAGGCGATGGCTGAGGTTTATGCCATCATCCATTAATGACTGCGTCTGCTCCAGAATTTCCACATACAGCAAAGGTAAATAAAGAGAATAAAAGCGGACAGAGTCTTCAATAAGCAGAATGCAGCGTACATCTCCATAACGAGTATCGTGTTGAAGATTCATGCTGTCTTCGCAGAATTTTATGATGGCCAGCAACAGATGAGCGTCGCCAGACCAGAGGAAATATCGATCAATAAAATCGCAGCCTTCGGTGGCCTGAATGTGAGCCAACTCTCGAGGATTAAAGGCCAAATTGTAAATCGGAAGTTCAGGTAATTCCTCTTTAATTTTTGCAGCCAGTTCAGTGGCTACCATATCGCCAAGGCGGGTCATGGTGATGACCATGTCGAAGTCTTTTGCCTTCAGCAAATCCAGAGCTTCGGTTCCGGTTGAAGCCCGGGTCACACGAGGTGGAAAGCTGAGATTGAGTTCGCGATAATCGCTCAGCAGCATCTCGGCCAAACGACCGCCTTCTTCAAGAGTGAAGGCATCGTACATGGAGGCTACCAGCAAAACGTCCTGTACCTTATGCGGCATAAGATGACGGAAGCCACTGAAGTGGCCTTCACCGCCGATGGGTTTCAGCGGTTCTGGAGATTGTGGAATATTATTCATGAAACCAGATTAAAGGATCTCGAGGTTTTCAGCCAGCTAAAATGGGACCATTTAGAAATTAAGCGTAAAGCCAAACATCATTTCCTGCTTGTCACTTCCGGAAGCCGGATGGTCTTCATCTATTTCATGCATCTGAGGAACCAGCCAACCAGCAAAAGCGCCCAGGGCTGCTCCGGCCAGAATATCGGTTGGATAATGGTATCCCGCTGCATATCGCAAATAGCCAGTCACTGAAGCTGTGGTCAAACAACCGGCCCAAACCCACTTGGTTGAGTCAGAGTCAGGATTCATTTGTCCATAAACCGTGGCCATAAAAACCATGGAAGCAAAAGCCGTGGAAGTATGTCCCGAGGGAAAGCTGCGACGGGCGGTGCGTGACATGCGCAGGCTGTCGGGAATTTGGGGGTTGGTATTGTAAACAAAAGGGCGTGTGCGGCGGAAGAGGTTTTTGAACAGATACGTAGCGCCACCATTGAGCAGCAAAGTTTCTGCATGCATTAGAGTCACAGTTAGAGGTTCTTTGGATCCGTTTTCAGTCAAGGAAAGTGATAAAGGGGCAATCATTGCTGAATACATGAAAATATCACTCAGATGTGCTGCACCGGGTGACCAGTTCCTGGTGGTTGGTCTATCAAATTTATTGATTTGAACAGGGTCCAAAGTAGCAATTTCTTCGGGAATTAAGGGACGGTTGTTTGGTGAGTCCAGGTCAGCCCAATAACCCAGGGCAAACAAGATGGCACTCGAGCCAATGGTTGTCATTTCCGTTCCAGCAGACGTTTCATAGGGTGATTCCGCCTGAACGGTGCCTGCGGTCAAAATCCCCATTATCAGTAAACAGAGGAGGAAATACTTCAAAACAACCACTTTCAAAACCGCCAACTCCCCCAAAGAAAAACCCCGCCCACCAAAAGATGAGCGGGGTCGATTATATTCCAACAACACTCACCTAGGCTTTGAACTCAACACCCTGAGCCAAGTGAACTTCTCCACCCCAGTTGATGGTATTGGTTTGCCGACGCATGTAAAGTTTCCAGCTGTCGGATCCGCTTTCGCGGCCGCCACCGGTATCTTTTTCGCCACCAAACGCTCCACCAATTTCCGCGCCGCTGGTTCCAATATTGATGTTCGCAATACCGCAATCGCTGCCCAGGAAACTGAGGAATGCTTCACCTTCGTTTACACTGTCAGTATAAATGGCACTGCTCAGGCCCTGAGGTACACCGTTGTGCAACCTGAAAGCCTGGGGCAGTTTTTTGTACTTCATAACATAAACGATGGGAGCAAAAGTTTCGCTCTGGACGATGGCTGCTTTGTTGTCGATCTCAATGATGGTTGGCTGGACAAAAGTAGCGGCCCCAAAAGGTTTGAGAACTTTTCCACCATAGAGAACTTTGCCGCCCTGTTCTTTGGCGGATTTGATGGCGTTCTCATAGTCGGCCACGGAACCTTCATCAATGAGTGGGCCCATCAGAGTCTTTGAATCCAAAGGATCACCAATGGCAACTTTACGATAGTTCGACTTCAATTTTTTGATGAAGTCATCGTATACGGTTTCCTGAATGATCAAACGGCGAGTGGAAGTGCAACGTTGTCCGGCAGTACCCACGGCACCGAAGAAAGCACTGGCCAGCGCGCCTTTAAGGTCGGCTTTTTCACTGACAATGACAGCGTTGTTACCACCGAGTTCAAGAATGGTCCGGCCCAGGCGTTCGCCTACAACCCCACCAATGCGTTTACCCATTTTGGTTGATCCGGTGAAGCTGACCATGGGAATGGTTTTGTCGTTGATGAGTTTTTCACCCACAACGGAACCACGACCCACAGCAACGCAACTGATTCCTTCAGACAGGCCATTGGCCTTGAAGACTTCATTGACAATGTTCTGGCAGGCGATGGCACACAAAGGAGTTTTGCTGGATGGTTTCCAGATTGCACTGTCGCCACAAATCCAGGCCAGTGCTGTATTCCAGGCCCAAACGGCAACAGGGAAATTGAAGGCACTGATAACGCCCACAACACCCAAGGGGTGCCATTGTTCCATCATGCGGTGCTTGGGACGCTCACTTTGCAGAGTCGGTCCGCTCAGGTTGCGGCTCATGCCCACAGCAAAGTCGCAGATGTCGATCATTTCCTGCACTTCACCCAGACCTTCGGTGTAAATTTTACCCATTTCCAGGCTGACCAAAGCTCCGAGCATCTCTTTTTTCTCACGCAGGGCTTGGCCAACCTGACGCACAATCTCCCCACGCAAAGGCGCGGGCATGCTGCGGAATTCCAGGAAGGCTTTACGAGCTTGCTTCATGACTTTTTCGTAGTCTTTTACGCTGGCCTGTTCAACTTTGGCCAACAGTTCACCGGTAGTCGGGCTGTAGCTTTTGAGATAGTCTTTGCTATCGGCAAACCACTCGCCGCCACAATTGGCACCCTTCATTTTTGATTTCAGACCCAAGGACCGAAAGATCATGTTCTTGGTTATTTTTTTGGTTTTCTTAGCTGCCATTTTTTTTGGCCTCCATCAGGTTATGGTTGAGTCCTAGTAGGACATCCGTTCTTCCTTGCAAACAATATTCATTTCAGCCAGTTCATCGAGAACCGGATTGTAGATTTCCGGGTGTACCGGACGCAATACTCCCCGGAGGGGAATTTTATCGTCCAGAATCAACTTTGCCGCAATGGCTGCCGGCAATGAAACAGTTCGGCTCATGGAGCTGTCTCCATAACGCACACCATAGTCCACCAGAGTGGATGTCAGGCGTTCGTAATGATCGTCATCTTCAAACCAGGCTTTAAATTCATGGAAAAGAACAACCATGTCTCTTTCACCGGATTTGTAACTCAGTTTTTCAAGCATAATATCGCCCAGCAAATCAAGAGGCGAAATCTCGTCCTTGCCAATAGGACGACGGCTGAACATTCCCAACCAGTGCAAATTCCAGGGAGGCAGACAATCGGCCGGAATGCCCATGCGTTCGGCAGCCACAACTCTCAAATCCTGGTCGGGTTCTGCTTCCAGCAAGATTCTCATGTAGTCAGAATAGGTCATGTCTTTGCAGTCTCGGGCCTCCATATCCAGCAACCCGATTTTCCCAAAGTGATACATGGAATTACACCACCCGATATAACGCAAAGTACCGCGGAATACGGAGCGAGTTTCCCCACCAAGGTTGTAAATGTCTTTGTATTTAAGGGAGTCACGGTTGGGGTAGGCTTCGTAATCGCCTGTATTGGGGACATTTAGCAGGCGCATGTCACGGAAAAGATTTTCCGGGGCCACATCAACCACATGGTTGTCACGCCAGTAACGAGCACCGTTGCGGCTGGCCAGCAGCACACCTCGCGGAGCCCAGGAAAACTTATAGCCAAAAGGATTGTCCACGGCTTCAGGAGCGGGCAAGCCACCACAATAGGAACGGAAGTGCCGGATTTTTCCTCCACGAGCGTGCACATCATCAATAATGCGCATGGCCGACATGTGGTCAACTCCCGGGTCCAGACCAATTTCGTTCAGGAAGATCAGGTCTTTATCTTTAGCTTCCTGATCCAGCGCCTTCATTTCATCGGAGACATAAGATGCAGTGATCAGGTTTTTTCCAGCATCCAGACAGTGACGAGCCACCTGCGGGTGGAACGTAAAAGGCACCAGGCTAATAACCAGATCGTGTTCAGTTACAAGCTGGTTAAGATCCGTTTCATTGGAAAGGTCAAGAGTTTTGGCCACACCGTTAGGGTCGCCACCGACCAGCTTGACCGCGTCTTCGATTACAAGACTGGTAACCGTCAGTTGAAAATCTCGATTGAGCAGATAACGAATGAGGGGACCGGCGACCATGCCAGCTCCCAGTACCAGGACTTTTTTCATTCCATCCCCTTGCCGGGTTCAGGTTTGCCGCGCTTCATTGGCACCGCGGCGGTTGTTGCCATTGATCATCAGGCTGGATTTCAGTCCAGAAATTCCTGAAGATATCGATATCCGGGAGCCAGTTCGCCCCGGTGAGTCACCACTGCTTTTTTCAAATATGAGGGTAAATTCAAACTGCCAAAATCAGTCATGAAATCGGCTTGGGCCAGAGCTGGCACCATGTCCCGCAATACACTACTAAAGTGTTCGGAAGATTCTTTTGGAAGCTCACAAGGCAGATTGTCTACGGCCATTATCACAGGTCCGTCCCCAGCAACACCATCGGCAATGCTGCGGGTTGCCGGATCGTAGACGTAACAGGGAGTATCGGGTTGCGGGGCTTTCAGGGTCATTTCAATGCTACCACCAATGTCGCAACTGATGTCACCAATAACTTGCAAGCGAGGATTTTTTCCATTGCCGTAGTTGGCCTTGGCCCATTTGTGAGTTACCAGACGAGGATAACGATCTTCCCAGTAAATAGTATTCATCAGCATATCGAGGTGGGGAAGATAATTTTCAAACACACCCTTGTAGTTTTCCGGACGCTGGTAATAATCCTGTAAGACAAACTGGGCGTCGGAAGATTTGGTTTTCACCATGTCTTCTTCACGGAATATCACCTGAACCAGTGGTCCAAATTCATCGACGGTTCCACTGGCCGCTGCTTCAAGTTCGTCGACTTTAATATTTTTCACAGGCAGGCATTCAAGAATTTCCTGACAGCCTCGGGAGACATTTCCATAGCCGGCCAGACCAATAATCATGGGTTTGTCAAAATCGCCCAGGCCTTCTTCTTCAATTTGAGTTCCAATTTCCCGCAGGTGGGCTTTTGCTTCTTCAAGACTGGAATATTCATAAGCATGTTTCAAGCTCAACAGAGGCGTTTTTTTACCCTTTAGTTTCAACCGTTCTGCCATACCGACCAGCGATTCAATCATGCCGGCAAAACCAGCATGGATGCTAAAGAAAATCAGACGACGGTTTTGTTCATCAGCAATCTTTTCGTAGTCGATAAGGGTGGCACCTTCGTCCAGCAAATGCTGGAGCATGGGCATGTTATAATCCTGCCCTTTGACAGTGTGGGAAAAGTAAACAAAAACCCTTTTTCCGGTGAGCATTTTCATGGGTATTTCTTTCACCGCAAAAACAATATCGGCTCCGGAAATATCTTCGTCCACGGTCAAACCTGCATTGATGTAGTCATCATCGGTGAACACCCTGATAGGCGATGGCTGGATGACAAAATCAATGTCGTGATTTTTTCTGATGTCAGACAAGTCAGCCGGGACCAGTGGTACCCTGCGCTCCCACTTGTTCTTATCTTCCCGACGAATACCGATGACAGCGCCCATAATGTCTCCAAATCTGTGCCGTTATTTATTTTGGACCCAAAAATTGGCCGGCGCTCAAGAGTTCCGGCTAGAGCCTAAGCTAGACCCCTCGAGCAAGGGAGTCAAGCACCCTGATTCGCATAATTCAGATCGACCAAAAACTGCAATCTTTGGCGTGACAGACCTGAAACAGCGCAGTACAATGATTTCAGAGTTCAAGGCCACTTTCTGTTTTGATTATTGCTTTGAATTCCCCTTAGACATGAAAAATAACGAAGGAGAGAATATGCCTGCCGATTCCAACAACCCAAACCAGGGCAATCATTTCGCTTTACCCGTAAAACAATCTCTACAGTTCCTGAGCCGTACTTGCAGTGTTTTTACAGAAGATGATTCGGAATATGCCCCCTCAGGTGGCCAATTCACTGTAGCCCAGCACGTGGCTCATGTTGCCCAGACCATCGACTGGTTTATGGAAGGTGGGTTTCGGCCTGAAGGTTTTGATCTCGATTTCGCCCAGCACCAAACAGCCATTCGCCAGTGTAACTCACTGTCAGAGGCAATGTTATGGCTAGCGAAAAGTGTAGATTCTGCCGCAGCCATTTTGGACTCAAAAAGCCCGGAAGACATGTTGCAGCCCATCGCCGAAGGTCCTGTCATGGGCGGAGAACCCAGGGCCGCCGTTATTGCTGCCATAGCTGAGCATACAGCCCATCACCGGGGATCTTTGGCTGTTTATGCCCGATTGTTGGGTTACGCCCCGCCTATGCCTTACATGGACTGATCAGATATTATCCTGAATAATTTCAGGAGTTTTATTGTAGCCGGGCCCTCCATGGGCCTGGTTTTTTTTAATTTCTCTGCAGCAGGGCATAAACAATTGGTAAAATAATTCCCACAACCATGAGCACTCCACCCCTTCCCAACAAGCCCCGGCGGCCCTTTATCAGAAAAACCCCGGAAATGGCCAGGACAATCATTATGCCTGCAAAAACATCGGCAACAACCGTCCAGAAGGATTTGCCTGCATTCAGATGCATAAAATTCAAATCAAACAGAAAAGGCCGTTTTTTGAATCCACTCTTCAGAACCTGACCCGTTTCCAAATTAATATCGTATTGCCCCCGATCCACAAAAACCTGGAATTCTGTTTTGCTGGCTCGCCAGGTGTTTTCCACCGGAACATTGATCTGCAAACTGCTGATCACCATTTCGCGAATGTCTTCGGTCCGACCCGTGCCCGGAGCTTCAATAAACCAGGAATCTTCGGTCGGTGAATAATTTGGATCCCAATGATGGGAATGATTTAATACGATGCCACTGATGGCATAAACGAGGGTCAACCCTACGGCAAAAAAGCCCAATTCACGATGCAACCATCGGCAAATTTTGCGAAATTTTTCCATCAATTGTTTCCGTTCCCGGCAGGGGCCCCGCCAAGGGCAAACAGGAGCCCTTCGGTCAACCCGTTCCGCCAGTTAATCCAGTTGTGCCCAGCGTTTTTTCTAATCAGCCGGGCGCTCATTCCCTGTTTTTTTAAAGCAGCCAACAAGTTAAGATTGCTTTCCAGCAACCACTCCAGATTGCCACATTGCAAATGCCAGGACAAAGGCCTGGGCTGATCAATCATTACCTGGTGGGTAAAAGATTCATTGCCCGCAAACGGATTGCTCAAGATCATGTCTTCAGAGAAAAGAAAAGCCCCGGACTGACTGACCACTTTTTGGAAAACCCCAGGTTTGGACCAGGCCACCCGAGCGCTGAGCAATCCGCCTAGGCTGGCTCCCCAGGCAATGCGAACTCCATTGTTGGGAACCCGACTTTCGGCAAACGGCAACAGCTCATCCAGCAGGAATTGTTCATATTCCAGGTTGAATGCATATTCTTCAGTCCGGTTATTTGGGGGCACAAATATCAAGTGAGCGGGACTCACTTTTTTCTGACCCAGCATTTGATCCAGAGCCTGACAAACTTTGCCCCAGCCAAAATAAGCTTTTCCGTCCTGGAACAAAATATGGGGCAGAGCTTTCTGTGCCATACCAGCTGGAGAATAAATCAGAACCCTCCGTGTTTGTCCCAGAATTCCGGATTTTAAGTTCAACCGTTGAACCGAGCCCTGAGGCGAGCGGGTAGGTATTTGCGAAAGAGGGTCCGGGCGATACTCAGGGCCTGAAAGATTGCTGGCAAACTCCCACCAGGGGTTCAAAATTGGACGGTCATTATTTGGGTCTGGTCTTTTGTTACCTTCTGCATCCATGTAGGCGTATTCAAAATACACATCATCGGGCAACTCAAAGGGTTGCATTTTGTCAACCGGCAGTGGGTTTTTGTTCCAATCAGTCCGGTCACTTAGAAAATGAATAGCCCACGAGGGGGGTGTTAAATTGACCAGCATAATCAGGTGGACAAATCGCGTCCGGTTTTGGTTTTCAGTATTTCCACTTTGCCTTCAAGGCGTCCCTGGTGACCTTGCCGCCAATCCATTTTTATCTGACAGGCGATACGATCACTGTCCTGACTCATGCGGTCATAGCACATCTTCACAACGGCCATGACTTCATCGTATTCACCTTCAAGGCAGGTACCCATGGGGCCTAATTTATAAGGCAGGCCACTGTCATCAATAATTTCCAGATTGCTCTTCACGTACTGGCTGACACTGGCCCCTTTATCGGTGGGGTACATGGAAAATTCCAGAAGAAGCATTCGGCTCCCTATTCTGTTTTACCGTCAGAAAGACGGGCTCGTTTATTGGCTCTTTTACGATCGTTTTCATCGAGAATGCTTTTACGCATTCGCAGAGACTCGGGAGTTATTTCCAGATACTCGTCGTGATTCAAATACTCCATAGCCTCTTCCAAACTCATGCGCAGAGCGGGAGCAATTTTCATTTTACGATCAGATCCGGATGCACGCATATTGCTCAACTGTTTGGCTTTCTGGGCATTGACGATAAGATCTTCATCGCGGGAGTACTCACCAATAATTTGACCCGTGTACAGGTCCTCCCCCGGGTCAATGAAGAAGACTCCGCGGTCCTGCAAACCGTCGAGAGCAAAAGCAATGGCTTTACCATTGCCCATACTGATGATGCTTCCGTTGGTACGCTCGGGAATTGAGCCTTTAAAGTACTCATATTGATGGAAACGATGGTGCATCACGATTTCACCGGCGGTGGCTCGCAACATGCGACTACGGAAACCAATAAGTCCACGACTGGGAATGTGGAACTCCAGGAATGTGCGGCCTTCACGCTGCTCCATGGAAATCATTTCCCCTTTGCGAGTGGCCGCAAATTCGATGATAGTCCCGGAAAGATCGGAAGGAACATCTACCGAGAGAATTTCCACCGGCTCGGCTTTCTTGCCACCAATTTCTTTATAAATAACCTGAGGCTGGCCAACCATAAATTCGAAACCTTCACGGCGCATGTTTTCCATGAGAATGGACAAGTGAAGAATGCCCCGACCAGAGACTTTATAAGTATCGGAACTGGATGTTTCTTCCACCCGCAGGGCCACATCGCGTTCGGAGGCTTTGTAAAGGCGATCCCGAACCTGACGGCTGGTGACGTATTTGCCTTCCTGGCCGTAACCGGGACTGTTGTTGGGCATGAAGCTCATGTTCAAAGTGGGATCGTCCACATCGATGATGTCCAGCGGTTCAGGCTCAAGAGCGTCAGCTAAAGTATCGCCAATATCCACGCCATCCAAACCAACTACGGCACAGATATCACCACAGGTGACTTCGTTAACTTCCTTTTTACCAAGATTATCAAAAACGAAAAGCTGGCGGACCTGAGAAGCCAATTCGGAGCCGTCTCTTTTAAGAAGGACAACCTGTTGCTTGGCTTTCAAACTACCCCGTACAATTCGGCCCACTCCAATTCGGCCCACATAATCGCTGTGATCCATGGCAGCGACCAACATTTGGGTGGGACCCTCTTCAATTTTGGGAGCCGGTACGTGGTCAATAATCATGTTGAGCAAAGGAAAAAGGTCTTTCCGCTCATCTTCCAATTCTCCTACAGCCCAACCATCGCGACCAGCGGCATAGACTCCCCGGAAATCCAGCTGTTCATCGGAGGCTTCAAGTTCCACAAAGAGATTAAAAATTTCGTCGAGCACTTCATCGGGGCGAGCGCCTTTGCGGTCAACTTTATTGATAACAACGACCGGCTTCAGGTTTAGCTGCATGGCTTTTTGGAGAACAAATCTGGTTTGGGGCATGGGGCCTTCAAAAGCATCCACCAAAAGCAGAACACCATCGGCCATTTTCAAGACCCGTTCCACCTCGCCGCCAAAATCGGCATGACCTGGGGTATCGATCAGGTTGATTCTGGTATCGTTAAACATAATGGCAAAATTCTTCGAGGTGATGGTAATTCCACGTTCTCTTTCGAGGTCGTTGGAGTCCATTACCCGTTCTTCCACTTCCTGGCCCTCGCGAAAGACATCGCACTGACGAAGGATCTGATCCACCAAAGTGGTCTTGCCATGATCCACATGAGCGATGATTGCCACATTTCTAATCTGCATTACCGAACCGCTTTCTAAAAAAGTTATGAACGTTTACCGTGCGGAAGAATAGTCAAAGCCGAGCCAAGAGCCAAAGTGGAAGATACTTTTTTCTGCATTTAATGCCATGAAAAGCCTTGACCCACTCACCCGATTGGTCGAGTATAAAAATGTTGTAATTACACAACACTTTAAACAAGGGGATTGAGTCCCCAAAGTTAACTTTCGGTTTTGGAGGAAACATCCATGAATGACCCTAAAGTTGTAGTTCAAACCCTACAAGATTTGGGAATAACTCGCTCGGAAGCGGAAGTTTACCTCGCAACATTGCAGGAATCGGGCGGTGGGCCGGTCAGTGGGTACCGTGTGGCCCAGTCCGTAGGTAAAGATCCGGCCAATCTTTCCAAGACTCTGGCCAGTCTGGAAATTTTAGGTGCTGTCAGAACCATTCAGGAAAAACCCCGACTCTATGTTCCGGTTTCGCCCGATGAATTTGCCGACAAATTGATCGCCGATATTCAAAGAAAACGTCAACTGGTTCTCAAACAAATGGAAGAGTTTGATTTTAACCGGCGCCAATCGGTTCCCATGGCTTTAAACAATCAAGATCAGGCCATTTCCAGAGCCATTACTTTGCTCTCCCGCTGCCGTCGGGAAGTTCTTTTATTTGCTGACTTGCAAAGCCTTAAAAAATTGGGGACAAATCTTGAGGTTGTAGCCGCCAGTGCTGATGTCACGGTGAAACTATTAACTCTGGAACCATTCCACATGCAGGGAATATCAGAAACAATTATGGCTCCGCCGACCAGTTTTGCCGACCCGGAACCACCGCCCTGGATTCAAATCATTGTTGATCGTGAATCGTGGTTAACCGCCAGTTTCGCTAATGCTGGTGCGGGAATATCTCCCTGTGGGTGGTGGAGTGAAGACCCATCCCTGGCCATGATCATGGCCGCCAGTCTGGAAGCGGCCATGGACAATACAATACAGGAACCCCAACCTTTCATTGTGGATGTTGTCGAAGCCGAAACAGCCATTCCTGATTCCATCCCCCAGGAGGCCAGTGTTCCTGAAGAACCGGAACCTGAAATCAAAGCTCCAGAAACTCCTGAATCCCCTGCCCCGGCAGTAATCGCAAAAGAAGAGCCAGAAAAACTTTCAAAAGATGTTACACCAGACGATGAAGAAGATGGGCTTCAATTCATTATGAAACATGAAAATGATGACTAACAAAACTTTGAAATAATGCCTTTTTCACCAAGTAAGGATGGCATAAAGTTTTCATTTTTAAGGGAATTAGGAGGCTATTTGCCAGAAAAAAGGGGAGCTATTTGCGCCCCCCAAGAGCTAACCGGTCGAAAGTTTGCGCGATTTTAAAATGGTAATCCAGTTACAATATGTTGCACAACTGGAGACTCAGCCAGCTCTATTATGTTACTAAATTACCATCTTTTTGGCAAGAGCCTGGCCGAAAAAAACTTTGAGTGGTCCCTCGGGCCAGGACTCAATTTCTTAAACGACTTTCAAAGGAATTCGTCTAAATTTACCGTCATGAAGCTGCACTTGACCAGGACCTCCCACTCAAATTTAGTAAAAAAAGTAGTGTTTTGACCACGACTGAACCAATCTCCATTGAAACATTGA
Source organism: bacterium (assembly GCA_024223715.1). Lineage (GTDB taxonomy): Bacteria > Krumholzibacteriota > Krumholzibacteriia > LZORAL124-64-63 > LZORAL124-64-63 > LZORAL124-64-63. Next base: position 12,329 of record JAAEOA010000365.1, read on the forward strand.
CAATCCAAATTTTTGAATGTATGTTGATTCAGTGAACTTTCCTCAATTCAGGAGCAATATGAAGATGCAAGAAGAAAATTTAGCCCCACCTCCAGGCAATGCCAGGAGTCGGAGCCAACAGGCCACTCGTGAACGGTTGCTGACCACTGCCGCAGAGCTCTTTGCACTTAATGGTAGTAAAAAAACAAGAACAACAGACATTGCCAAAGGAGCTGGAGTTGCGGTGGGAACCGTCTATCTTCACTTCAAAGATAAAGATGCCCTCCTGAAAGAGATTCTACACCTGGCTCTGGCTCGTTTAAAGCAGGAAATAGCCAAGTACTCACCCCAGAGCGAAGACGTAGTTACCAATAAAATGGCGGCCTTAGCAGCATTCACCCAACATTTCCCAAATTTGGCTATTGTTTTGTTTGATGGTAGTAATCTATCAACAACACCGGGTAAAGAAGCCATGGACTTCCTTACCTCCAGCCAGGAAAGAGGGTTACTTGAAGGTGTGGCCAAAGGATACTATCGAGGAGATCTGCATTCTGGCTTAGCCGCAAGAGCCATGGTCGGTAGTTTGACTCAGGTTTTGGGTTGGTGGGCAAAAAATCCAGAAGTAATTACCAAAGAAGAAGTTATATCATCTTTAACCAGTTTACGATTGGTAGGTCTGCAACCGGAAAAGAAAGAATACTAACTTAAATATTTTCATTATATCGTTGTCCCACAATAAGTTTGACACCTTTGGGCCTCATTTGGGTTTCAAATGGTGTTCTCCCCATATTTTCACCATCAATTTGCACATCAACCGGTGGATCAGATCTTACAATAACCCTTGATGCCTGAAAATTCTGCATGGGAGAAAAGCCCCGCCCTCGCCAGGTCAGCATCCGGACAATAACCATAGCCAATTGCCAAAAAGACCGACTGCTGATCACTGTAACATCGAATTTACCATCATGCGCGCTGGTATTAGGGTTAACCTTTAAATTGATGTCACTAATTTTCCCAATATTGGCCAGCAGCACTGTATTTCCAGAGATCTGCCTTACCATTCCCGTTTCATCTTCAATAAAAAAGTCGACTTCATCGAGGTTCAAAGCATTACGAATCCCAGCCCAGGCATAGGAAAAAACACCAAAAAGATTCTTCAATTTACGAGGCGAATCTTTGATAACTTTTGCCGGGTAACCGAGAGCGGCCATAAGTAAAAAATGGCGGTCATAGTCTGGGGCATAACCCACATCAAATTCCAAAATTCGACCCTGTAGAATATTACTTTTAACCATAGTTGGGAACAAAGGCAAAGCAAGGGCAATGGCCACAACATTAGCAGTTCCCACCGGGACAACTGAGATCGGAATTTTTTTGTCAGAACGGGCTTGGCCAGCCACAACTTCACCCACTGTACCATCGCCGCCAATTACAACAATAGCATCGAACCCGGACGGTGCTGCAGCCAAAGACCAACGTTCGGCATCTCCCACGCCATTGGTGACGCGCACAGAACAAACAATGTTTTGTTTTTCAAATTCCTGCCGGAATTGTTTGCCCAACCGCAAGCCCCGAGCCTGGCCGGAAACAGGATTCACAATTAGTATTACCCGCTTGAAATCGATGATTAACCCTTTATTTCGGCAGTTTTTTCAATTTAAATATTACTCTGTAAAAGAAAGAGTAATATTTACAATCACACCAGTTTTTGGTCGTGTGTGCCTAACCAGGATGTTACAAACACTTCAACACCTGATTCAACTTCTACAGAATGCAATGATGTTTCCCGTAAATCAATTTTCCAGCCCCCCAGCCATTCGCCGTTTTCCCTTGCATTGGCCAGGACCACTTTTTCATCAATAAAGTCACGAATAAATTCGATAGCTTTTTCATTAAAATTAGAATTTTTGGAATCGCCGTCTGAACCAAATCGAGTATGAAAAGATTCACCGAAACCAACAGAAATTTCCCACTCACTTGTGGTGATAAAAAGCCCGTGACTGGAACCATCCACAGGGCGAGGAACCTCGACCAATAAAGCTTCTTTTTCGAAGTCTTCATAAGGATCGAATTTGGCGTATTTACCCCATTCAGGCCATTGCCGAAACAACAGTTCGGCAAATAGCTTCGAATGAGCATTTAATTGCTGAAGGTCGATCATTTCCATCCTCCGGGATCGGTTGGCCGGACATTGTCTCAGCATCACGATCACAAGATTAAACAGTCCTTGGCTTTTCGTCAATTAATAGACGCAGCTGCCTTGTACGGCCCAGTTTTTCATAAGTTCCGTGGCCCTACTCCCTCAATTGTAATAATACAAAATAAACCCAGGCAAGGAGAATTAAAAAAAAGAAGATTCCCCACCAGCCCGCGTTCAAAGCCGGCAGAGAATCTTCATATTTATGTTTTTGAATGTATTAGCCGGGGCCTTTGTTGTAGTTATTTCTCCACATGCTCAATGACCACGGCGACCGAACCATCCATTTCTGCTCTCAAGTCGGGTCGGTCAACTGCTTCTGTGGCTACCTGCTCAAGAGGCAAGATCATGCTTTCGGCCAAATAGGCGGCAACTTCCGCAGCCCGTTTTTCCGCCAGAGCCATGGTTTCTGCAGTAACAACAACTCGAACTGGAGAATATGGATGCCTTCGGATCTCATCGGCACTGCGGGTCAGCCATTTTTGGCCGGCCTCGCTCAACACACTTTCTTCACGGGTAAAGAGTTCTCCGCCGGCCATTTCCAGATAACGGTCCCCGTCCCGATGATAATCCAAAGCCGGAATACGAAAACTCACGCCCGCATGATTGTAGGAGTTGGTTCCTTTATCAGTTAGACTGAATACGTATGAATACGGGTATCCCACCCGCAACATTTCCCCGTTGTCGCCCTGGCCATCCCAAACCAGGTCTTTTGGTGGGTTGCCTTTGCCCTGATATGTCTTGAACGGACTGCCGCGAAAATCGGTTACAGCAAGGTTCCAGTTTTTTACCTTATGACCCTCTGGGTCTGATGGATAAAAGCGCGCCACCGGTGTGCTGGCCATTTCAGGAATCCACAAATGGGGCGGTTGATCGCTGATCAATTCTTCCAAATTGTTCAAGTGAGGCTGTAATCCACTGACCGGACTAACACCGAGGGCTATTTCGTCCATTTTAGTGAAAAAAGAATCTATGGAGGCAGCATCCAATTCTAAATCAAAAGAACTTTTTTCGATTTTTTGCCGCACTTCGTTTGTTGCCTCAACCACCATTTCAGGCAATGCCGCCCCTTCTTCACCAGTAACCGTCCATTCCTGGCCTTCTTCCTGGTTGGTTTCACTCCAGGCTAGGGTGGCGGACGAAACCACCCAGACCAGGAGGAATCCCCTCAGACAACTAAATCCGGTTATAAACAGTCCTGGGGTAGTTTTCATGATCTAGGTCCTTTATTTCAACTTAAAGACGATTGTAATGACGCCCCATTGCTCCACAGCGGCCTGATCTGGCCCAAGAGCAGCAAAACGAAATTTCTTAATGGCATTCATAGCCGCCTGATTCAAATCGCGATGAACTGAAGTCTGCTCGAAATACATGTTGTCTTTAACCCGTCCATTGGCTAAAACCGTGAAATGTACGGCGACAACACCTTCCCAGCCTTTTTTCTTTGCCATCGCCGAGTATTCGGCCGGTGAACTCTGCAGAACTTTCCTGCCCTGAATTTGTCCGGTAATGGACATGTTCACGCCTTTTACATCGAGCTTGGCTTCAGCCAGGGCTTTTTGTGGCTTGTTGTTTCCAGCAGGACTGGTAACCACTTCACCGATGGCAGGTTCTGCAATTCGTTGACGACTGCTCAGTCCCCCACCGCCACCGCCGGAACCACTTCCATAGCTCAAAAGAGTTTTTCGTCCCTTTTTGGCTCCACCATTGCCCCCGGAAGGTCCGGAAACATCAACGATGGCTTTGGAACTTCCGGACCGGCGTCCGCTGGATGGAGCCAAAGCCGATTGCGGAGCTGCATAAGAACTGTTGCGCCCTGCAGATTTTAAAGAACCACCGGAACTGACAGTGCTTCCTGCTTCAGCAACATTATTGTTTTTGCGTTGGGAAGTGCCTGCATCGGCCAGAACGTCAGCACCCGCAGCCACTGTGCCATTGCGAGACTTTAATCCGCCGGAACTGGGTTTGAATGCTTCAGTTGTACTTTTGCTGCGGGCTGCTGGTGCGTTTGCCTCAGCCGTTTGCAGAGTTTTTACGGGTTGTCCCAATTTACTGGCGTCAATAACCTGACGGGATTTGGGACGCGGAGCTTTCGAATCCAACGTCGCAGCTTTGGCCAGGGCCTTGGGTTTTGTTTCTGACTGAACAATGGGCGATGCCATTTCAGTTTTTGCGACAACCGGTTTGGCTCGTGAAGCTTTAGGTTTTGGGGCGGCCATGGATTTTTTTGGTTCGGCTTGTTTTAATTTTGGCTCGGGTTTGGCCATAGGTACCGGTTCCGGTGTTTTCGCCGGTTTAGCCAGAGTACCAACCATTTGTTTCTGTTCTTTTACCAGGTCTTTGGCAAAGTTTTCTGGCTTGGAATCTGCTTCTTTTTTCATGACGCTATCTGTGTTTACACCACGGCCTGCAGGCTCGGGTTTGGCCACTGGCGCCGACTTTTGTTTCAGTTTTACTTTCGCCGCAACATCTTCACCGTATGTGGCTTCAATGTAGGCAATCTCGGTAATTTCCCCACCGTCTTCAATGATGGCCGCCTGGTGGCCCATCATCAGCCCGAGCATCAGCAACAAACCAGCGTGAACGACAAAGCTGATAGCCATGCCTCCACCGGTGCTGCGTGATCGGTCGATGTGCCTGGTGATCATTGGCCGGCCTCCGCTTCTTTCTTTTCCTTTGTGGCCAACGCAATGCGCGGGGCCTGAGCCGCTTCAACTTCTGCAATCAGGGCTTCAACTTCGCCATAAGGCAAATTTTGATCAGCTTTGACCACGGCCACAGTATGAGGAGCGCCTTCGAACATGCTCCCCATGTACTGAGCAACTTCTTCCAGTTTTATGCGGTCTTCACCAATAATGATGTCCCGCTCCAGAGTGAAAATTACTTCAATGTTGTCAGTATCGTCAGCCTCACTGGCCCTGGCTTCGGGCAGATTCACTTCCACATCTTCGGTGGACAGCATTGGCGAAATCATCATCAAGGTCAGAACCACTACGAGAGACACGTTGATAATGGGTACCACCGTGGTTCGGCTTTCGGTTTGGAATGTGCTCTTCTTCACTGTTATCTCCCGACTTCATTCAGCATGGCCAGATTTTCGGCTCCGCTGGCCTTGGCAATATCCAGTACTTCAACAACCGATCCGAGAATGACAGCGTCATCGGGGACAATCACAACAGTTTTGTCTTTACGTTCAGACAAACCCTGAATCAACTGTTCTTCAAGCTCCGCCACATTGACCATCGTTCCGTTAAGAGTTAAACCCGCAGGTGTGACTGCCACTGTCAGCAATCCTTTTTCGGTTGTTTCCGTTGGTGTCACCACAGCCGTCTCGCTGCCGGCTTCGCTTTGGTTGACCTGAAAGCCACTCCACATTAGAGCTGGCATGGTGACCAGGAACACAACAATCAGGGTGGTGGTCACATCGGCCAGAGGAGTGATATTGGCTTCACTCTGGCCTTGCAAACTACTGCCTCGTTTTTTACGCACTGCCATTTAAGATCCTTTACTTTCAGCTCAAAATTGTGGAAAGAGGTTCTTCTTTCTGGGTGCTTTTTGCCGCAGGCATGGAATTGGGAATACCTGTCGAAACTTTGGTTGAAGCTGCAACACCAGTGTTCTGGCGGGCCCGTTTGTTGTTTTGATGCCAGAGAGTGAAATATGCTTCACGGGCATCTTCAAGTTGAGCCGTCCGGGTGCGTATTTGGCGAACAAAAAAGTTGAACGCCACCGTGGCAATAACTGCCACGACAATGCCCGCAGCCGTGGTCAACAGTGCTTCCGAAACACCCATGGCCACCACAGCCCCGCCACCGCTTCCGGTTCGAGCCATGTCAGCAAAAGCCCGAATGATACCCACAACAGTACCAAAGAGACCAAGCAGAGGAGCAATATTGCTCATGGTCCCAAGGATGCTGAGGTTGCGTTCCATTTCCACTGTTTCCAGGTCAATGGCAGTATCCAGCCGTTGCTGTAATTCATCGCGACTGCGTCCAAGGTGCAGGACGCCCTGAGCCATGATGCGGCCCACAGGGCTGTTGCTGCGATTGCAAACATCAAGCGCGGTGCGGGGGTTGCCACTCTTAAAAGCATTACCCAATTCGTTCATAAAACGACGAGTATCGCTGCGTGTGGAACTGAAGTAATGAATTCGCTCAACTGCGAAACCTACGGTGACAATGGAGCAGATTGCCAGGACCAGCATCGTTGGAGATGCGATCATAAATTCAATAATGGACATTTCGCCGAACATGTTGTCCCTCTCTGTTCGCGGCAAAGACCGCGGCATTTCCAATTGCGTTGTGCATGGGCTCGCTGATTGCAAAGTGCGAGTCCCCCCAAACTTATTTCGGCTTCATCGCACGATTTTACAAGAGTTTGGAAGCCTTTCACCAAAACAGGCAAAGCTTGTGCCATGGAAATGACAAAGAGAAGTCAGGGAATTTTGTGCCTTAACGGCGGGAGGGAATCCATGAGGCCGGAGCCATGGGTTCTGGTTTTCGGCCATAAAGCCAATCGTCCATTCTCAGGGCGAAATGACGGAAAATAAATGAATTTCTAATTCCCCATCGCACCCAGGAATGGATCATGGTGTCGGGGTGAGAATAGGGGCATACTTTCATGCATTGACCACAATCTGTTCCGGTGGCGCACCAATAGGTGAAGCAGGCTTCGGAATCGATTTTCCACCGCAAGCTTCCTTCGTGCATTTCTCGCGGCTGGTGAGAAATGGCACCGGGAGGACAAATGTCAGCACACTTGCGGCAAAGAGAACAAAAATGAAGAACCGATGGGTCATACCCTGGCTTGTCGGGTATTAATGAAAGGTCGGTTGTAATGACTCCGAGCCGAACCCGGGGGCCCAACTCCGGGGTCATTAACAAACCCATACGGCCAATTTCTCCAAGCCCGGCGTCTCGTCCAACAAGCGGACAAATAACTTTATAGTTCGCGTCAATGTGGGCTTCGGCAGCCCAGCCCATTTTTCGGATAAATACGGCCACCTGAACAGCCATGGCACCGGCATTCAAATACTGTTCGGCAGATTCCATCAGGGTCGGTCCGTTGGGTGCTGTACCAAGTTGCCGATGATCCATTTCAACGGAAAAAGCAATAGCGAAGCGATGTTTCAGGTTAATGGGCTGACCCCATTTTTCACCACGACCTTTTACTGTATAAAGGTGCTCGTCTTTTAGCAGAGTCACCCCACTGCTTACAGCTCCGAGCTTTTTTAACCAACCTTTAACAAACCGCGTCGCCTGCTCAGGAGGAATATTTCGAGGTTCAGATTCAACTGGCCCATCAATGAGAGAGGCCAATTGTTCAACAGTTTCAAAAGAGGCCGCGGCAGCAGCAAAACTTAGAGGTTCAAACTTTCCTGACTTGGGAGACATGAGTCCGGGAAGGCGGCGAAAACGATCATCAAACTGGCGGTGTTCCGGGTGCAATTCATAATACTTCTCAAAGTTTTCGGACTCGGGTTTGAGTGCCGCGCGCGAAAACATGATGGTGCGCTCATCAATGCGTCCCTGAGGTTGGTGTTTGGGGAAACCCTGAGATTTTCCGGTAGGAATAATGAGTATCAGGCCCACGGCGCCAATAAAGGAGACAAACACGGAGAGAACAACAGCTGGCAGGGGCAAAACAATCAGCACAATAAAAATGGTTGGTACAATTATGGCGGCCCAGGCCGACCGTCGCATGGCTGTTTTTTCATTTTCCTGCCTGCAGGTTATGTGCAGGGCCAAAAGTGAAGCCAGTGAGGCTGCAGCCAAAATCAACATGAGGTAGTTCATGAATTCCCAATCGAAAGTTGAAAAGTGCCCGACGACCTTCAAAATAGGGTCGAAAAGGTCCCTTGGGAAGGCTGCATTTTAACGAGCTTGCACCTTTGACAGCCAAAAAATTTGAATAAAGGCCATTTTCAGGGCGGAACCCAAATTTTAAAATTTAAAGAAAACCCCTAATAAACTTCTCTTAAAACCTGTCGATTAGGCATACTCGAAGATTCTCGCCCCAAAACAGGTGGAAGAAAATGACTACTCTCAAAAAGCCCGTTCTCGATGAAGAACTGTCCCAGAGCAAAGCTCGGGTTGCCATGTCCCAGGTTTCACTGTTTGTGTTTCTGGCCATTGGAAAACTGACCAACCACAACTATAGTGAGACCATCAACGACAGTCTGATGACTATTGTTTCGTACCTGGCATTCTCGGTTGGTTGGTTCTTCATTGTAAAAAAATTGCCCAACCGGTGGCCCGCCCGTCGATATTTAAGCATGGTTGCAGATTTGGCAATCATGACTTTCTTTTTCCACATCGGAGGAAAAAGCTCAGCGGTTGTTTTTCCAATTTTCCTGTGGATCATCATTGGCAATGGAATTCGTTTTGGCGAACGTTTCCTGATAACTGCGATTGCTTTAGGTACAGTCGGATTTTCCACAATTTTAATTTGGGCACCATTCTGGAAGTCCAACCTGCAACTCAGTGGCGGTTTAATGGTCGGAGTCATTGTACTTCCGTTATTCTTTTTCAGTGTTTTAAAAAGGCTGAAGACCGTAACCCGTCTGGAAATTGAATTGGATCGTTCGCGACTTGCTGACAAAGCTAAAGATGATTTTCTGGCCACCATGAGCCACGAATTGCGAACTCCAATGAATGGGGTTTTGGGAATGGCCGAGGCTTTGAGGGATTCCAAACTGGATAAAAACCAAAAAGAGCAACTGCATATTATTACCCGGTCAGTCGATTCCCTTTTAAAAATCATTAATGACATTCTTGATTACTCAAAAATTGCCGCTAAAAATCTGACTCTTGAAAACGAGACCTTTGATTTGAAACAGACCCTTACCGATGTGATGATTCTGATGGAAACAGCGGCCGGAGAAAAGGGTTTGAGTTTGGAATTCGACTATCCGGATGATCTGAGGCGTCATTTTAAGGGGGACGCTGTAAGGGTGCGGCAAATTGCTTTTAACCTCATGGGAAACGCCATTAAATTCACCAAACGCGGTTATGTAAAAATGTCCTGTTCCATGGAGGAAAAAGAAGCAGGAACCATGGTTACCATGTCAGTTAAAGACACGGGAATTGGCATTCCTGAAACTCATCAGGCAGCCATATTCGGACATTTCGAACAAGTAGACACCTCAACCACCCGGCAGTACGATGGCGCGGGTCTGGGCCTGGCTATTAGTCGGCAATTGGCTCGCATGATGGATGGCGACATTTTGGTCAAATCGAAAGAAGGCCAAGGGTCAAAATTTTCAGTTCAAATGTGTCTCGAAAGTTGTGCTCCTCCAAAAATTTTGCCTCAAAAGCCTTCCAGTACCGTGATCCTCGAAAATACAGATTTTGGCTATAAAGCCCTGGTGGTTGAAGACAATAAATTTAACCAGGTTGTGGTCATCAATATGCTGAAAAAAATTGGTATTTCCTGTGAAGTTGCAGAAAATGGTCAGCAAGCTGTGGACATGATCGATCAGAGTGAATTTGATTTGGTATTCATGGATGTGCGCATGCCGGTTATGAATGGGTATGAAGCCACTCAAACCATTCGTGCCCGAAAAGATGGCCTGGCCGACATTCCCATTTTGGCGATAACCGGTGAGGCGACTAAACAAGATGTGGCCAAATGTCTGAATGCTGGAATGAACACTCACTTGAGCAAGCCAGTGCGGCTGGCAATGCTGGTTGAATCGATTAAGTCTTTATCCATAAAAACACCAATTGCCTCCGGATAACCAAGAACTGAATTAGCCCTGGCCCTCAAGTTTTTTTAACTTGATTTGAGAACGGCGGCGGTCCTGAGCACGGATCAGATTTTCAATCATGCGCAAATCGCGGGGTCCCAGCTGAAGAGCAGTGTCGACCCAAATTCGGGTTATTTTGATAAGCTCATCATAAGTTACCGGGTTGATGCACTGCCGAATTCTTCCAAAAGCTGAAAAGGCGTTACCTTTGCGTTGATGACGGGCCAAAAGGTTCCTAACTGCAGAAGCCCCTTCCCCATCTTTTACAACCTCGTCCACCAGTTTCAAATCTAACATTTCCCGGGCTGTCAGAATTTCCCCACCGGTGATCAGTCGCTCCACAACATCGGGTGTGGTTCGGCGAATAAGAAAACTGTACGCCCCCATACCGGGGATCAGATTGAACAGAATTTCGGGCAAACCAAAACGGGCGCTTTCTTCTGCCACAACAATGTTGCTGGAAATGGCAGCTTCGAATCCGCCACCGAGAGCATCACCTTGGACCAAGCTCAAAGTCGTCAAAGGCAAATTAAAATTTACCGCATTGGGAAATAGCACATCGATGCAGGCTTTGGCGTAGGAAAAAAGGCCCTCGCCATCTTTGTTAGAAATCAAACCGTAAAAGAGTTCCAAATCCCCGCCGAGATTAAAAACCCCGGGTACTGCGCTGTCTATAACTGTATACCGCACTGGAAGACATTGCCCCCAGGCCATGGCTTCTTTATTGACCCGAATCAGGCATTGGTGAAAATGAGCCAGCTCATCGAGCATATCTCTGTTGAAGCACGGTCGTTCACTAGGGTCCAAAGTATACCACACCGCTCGGTGGGGAGCTTCAAAACGAACCTTCACCTGTTCGTACTGTCCCCAGAAGGGCAGAATGTCCAATTCATCACGCATAAAAACCACACATGGCTTGGGGCGAAACAAGTCAAAAAGGGCAGGCAGCATTGTCTGCAACTTAAGGGGGCACGGAGTAAGTAAAACCTTAACGCAACACTTCTAACCCCCTTGGTTTCTTTTGCTTTAAGCATATACCAAACTCTTGTCTTTTGGCAATGTTTTTCTGAAACATGTTTTAATAATAAAAAAACCACCTCCCGAAGGAAGTGGCTTTTATTTGTTCAGGCTGAAGGTTATCCGCCAACAACACCGGAATTGCGGATGGCCTGAAGCCTTTCTATTGCCATAGCTGTCCATTCAGGCTTGCCACCGGCGTCATGAATTTCCTGCCAGGCGGATAGGGCTGCCCCCCAGTCGCCTCTTTCTTCGGCAATTTCAGCCATGCGGGCCAAACTGGCAATACGGAAAGGGTCAACCAGTTCGCCCTGTTCTGCAGCACCAGCATAACTGGCCAAGGCCTTATCAATGGACTTGTCTTTTTCGTGGCATTCACCCTGGCGGTAACGAATCTCCGCCACGGGGGCTTCGCTGTTTTCAAAGGCATGGTCGTAAGCTTCTACAGCCTGACGATAATCGCCCAGTTCTTCCTGATACAAAGTGGCAATCTGCAACCACAAACCCTGGGCATTGTCATCGGAGGGATGATTCGCCAGGAACCGCACATAACCGCCAATGGCCGCGTGCCAGTCTTCAATTTCCTGATAGCAGATCGCTGCATTGTATGAAGCCAAAGCAGCGTACTGTCCTTCGGGAAAAACATCGGTCAGGGTTTCATAACTGAAGGCTGCATCGAGGAATTTTTCCTGTTTAAACTGCACAGTCGCTGCACGCAACTGGGCCAATTCAGCCAAGTCATGATCTGGATGTGTGGTCGTGAAATTATTGAACCCAGCCAAAGCCTGGTCCATGGTTTCAGCTCGGTAGTAACTCTCCGCCAGATAGAACAGAGCGCCAGGACCGGATTCACTGTCTGGGTAATCGAGGGTTACTTTTTCAAAGGCGCGGGCTGCCGCAACATAATCGGCTTCGGCAAAAGCATCCTGTCCCTTGTTCCAATAAATATCAGCAGCCATGGGACTGTCTGGATTACTTTCAAGATATTCTTCCATATCTCGTCCGCTTCGATAGTAGCAACTTTGAATACCCAACTGAGCATCCTGGCTGCGAATATCATCGGGATTGGATTCAATGAATAATGCAAAAGCTTCGATGGCCAAATCATCCAACCCCTGATTATAGGCACAGTTGGCAAGACCAAAAGAAGCATCGGCAGTGTGTTTGCCGTGCGGGAACTGAGTTTGTAACCGGCTATAAGTTGCTGCTGCAGAAGCAAAATCGCCTAAGCCAAATTGTGTATCGGCAATACGATAAAGCGCATCTTCAACTTCAGGTGCTTCTGGAAATCTGGCCATCAGGCTTTTCCAGCTTTCCACTGCCTGATCATAGTACTGTAAACGATAGAAACAGTCACCCTGATTGGACAAAGCGGAGGCTGCACCCGGATCATCAGGGTGTTTGGCCAGGTATTCACTGAATTGCTTCAGAGCATCTTCGTAGTTGTGCTGGTTAAAATAAATGCTGCCCACAGCTAAACTGTTGGTGCCTTTTTCGGACTCGGCATTTGCCAGAGCCAGCAAATATTTTTCCTGTTCTTCAAGAGCCAGTTCGTATTGGCCGGTCTGGCTGCGGCTGGCAACCAAACCCTGCAATGAAGCGGCAGCAACATTACTGTGGGGATATCCGGTTAATACCAGGCGATACATACCAGTGGCATGACGGTACAACGCCTGCTGATAATAGGCTTCCCCAAGATAATAATAGGTACGGGCTCGCCACTCACTTGGCGTGGGCAGCAACTTGCTCGCAATGTAATTGTAGTTGGTTACCAGCCGGTCCAACTCACCGGTTTTGAAGTAGGCCATTGTGGAAAGAAAGAGAGCTCTTTCAGCCACATCGGTATTGACATGTTTGTCGATCACGTTTTGGAAAGAACGAATGGCCTGGGAATATTCTTCCAACTGGTAGTGACTGAAGCCTTGCAGGACACGAACCCGTGGGGAAAGATCATCCCCGGGGAAGCGATCCAAAAACTCATTGGACAAAACAATAGCCTGGCCATAATTGTCTTCAGTCGTGTAGGCAAAAATCACTTTATGCAAGGCCGAACTTGCCACTTTGGAGTCTTCAAAACTTCGCACAACATCGGTCCAGGCAAAGATGGCTTCGGCTGTTCGGTCCAGCTGCATGTAACAATCACCAATGAGGTATTGTGCGTAAGCACTGATCATTTCCCCAGGAAAAAGGCGTACAATTTCTTCCAACTGACGCACCGATTCATCGTACCGGCCTTCACTGAAAGTTACGCAGGCCATTTTGTAACGGGCGTTGGGCACAAACTGACTTTGAGGATATTTTTCAATGAACGAACGATAACTGCGCACTGCGACGGAATTCTGTCCGGACCGATAAAAAGCTTCGGCAATGGAAAAAGCCACATCATCAGCAAGTGGACTGTCAGCATGACGCCTGAGTACCTGGCGATATCTCTGGATAGCCAGAATATACTGTCCGGTATCTTCGAGACAACGTCCGAGATAATACAAGCCCCGATCGCTGGGGACTTCAGAAAAATATGCGATGGCTTCTTCGTAACGCTTCTCTTCATACGCAAACAAACCCAGGGCAAATTTTACCTGTGGTTTTTCCGCATAGCCGGGTCGGCGCTCCAGAAGCTCGCGATAAGCTGTGCGTAATTTGAGCCAGTTTCCCTGCACAATATAGGTTAGACCAATTTCATACAGGCCTTCGGCGAGCAAAAAAGTATCGTCATATTTGTCGATGAGTTCGTCGTATTTCTCAACCGCTTCAGTGAATTGTTCCAGGTTATAAAAACACTCCCCTTGGCGTAACAATACACTGGCTCTCAGATAATCATCTTCGCCTTTGTAGTCTTCCACTTTTTCATATTCGCGAAGGGCACCCAAATAATCACCAGCGGCAAAATAACATTCGCCAAGCATGTATTGAGCACCGGAAGAGCGGGGACTTTTGCCATAAGACTGCACATACAACCGATACTGCTGCATGGCAGCACTTTTATCGACGCCATTAGTGAAAGCCGTGCCGGCAGCATCCCACAAAGCGGCCTCGGTGGGGATTTCACGTTCGTTTGAACTGTTGCCGGCCAAGGCAGGTACAGCCAGAACAAGAACCCACACCAGGAGAGCAACCGCAGGCATCATCAGAAAAACCTTCAGCCTGCTGGACGATTCTTTTTTCATTGCTTGGGTCCTGTTCATTTCTGATCCCCCTCGGCACTGTTTCCGTTGCCGCTGATTTCAACTCGAATGGGTGTACGGGTTCGGTCCTGGAATCCCATGACTTCCACTGTGGAGCGGTAGTCCCATTCCTGTCCCATATGATCGACGATGGTGACACGGGCATCGTATTGGCCATCATTGACCAAACGACCATTCTGGTCTTCGCCACCCCAGCTGACGCCTTCAGGAGGGGCGCCGTTGCCAGTCATGGTTTTTACAAGGTTTCCGTCTTCGTCGGAAATTTCCACGCTCCAGGATTCAACCTGGCCACGAACTGCTGTTTCGATATCAAAGCGAACATCGCGGTCGCTGCCCGAAGGACTGAACAGGGCGCGGTTGCTGTTCATTTTCACTCCGAAAGGAACCCCAAAACGCAGAGTTGCACTCAAAACATTCTGTGCACCGAGATCGGTACTGACGTAGGCGTAATCAAACTGCCAGTTTTCAAGACGGAAACCGGCGCCGGCGCTCATGTGTTCCCGTTCGGCATCGTATCCGCCACGCAGGCTCAGAAAGCGCACTGGCCATACTTCAAGACCGCTTCGAAAGCTGGTATCCATAAATTCAGTTTTTACAACATCGGTGGTCATCATGAGACGGCCTCTGAAAAAACGAAGGGCCAAACCAGCGCGCATGCTGCGGGCCAATTTTTCTTCTTCATCAACCAGGGTGATGGCCGGTTCGATCAAGTTTTGCACCGCAGCACCAAAACTGAGCAAACGGTGAGGGCGGTAATACAAACCGACATCCATGCCCATGCTGTTACCCGATGCTCCGCCGATATTCTGGCTTACCGACTTAAGATTCACACCATAAGTCAGGCGACCAAAACCATTGGCGTAACCCAATGAGAAGACCCCTTCTTTTTCGCTGAAGGTTTCTCCCAGGTCTTCATCCCAGGTGGAGCGTTCAAACTCACCACTGGAAGTGAAGGTCCCATTCAGGGAGAACGTTCCCCAACTTTCGGTAGGCATACCCAATGCCAAGAAGGTGTATTTGGTATCGTTGAACATGGTCGCACCCATGCCCGTAATTTCCATGGTCCGCAATTGGGCCAAACCGGCAGGGTTCCAGTATGATGTAGCCACATCATCACTTAAGCCCACTACGGCATTTCCCAGAGACAGACTTCGCGCGCTGGTACCAAACCGCAGGAAGCCACCTGGGACACCTGCATCGTCCGAGGCCAGAACCGGCGAAACGGTAAAAATCAGCGATACCAGAGCCAGCAGAATGCCAGCTTTCATAAATTTGGTTATCATGGTTTCAGCTTTCATCACTTCACCACCGCAATCTTGCGACGGAGGTCCATACCATTGCCATGCACGCGGCAGATGTAGCCACCGTTGGCCACCACCCGCCCTTTGCCATTGCGACCGTCCCAGGTGAACTGCTCAACAGATCCACTAATCACGTTGCGCTGTTCGCTGTACACCATGGCGCCATACAGATCGTACATAGTCACAGTGACAATGCCGCTGGCTGTGGGGCGGAACATGATGGTGGTTTCACCTTCATTGGGGTTGAAGGGGTTCGGTCGGTTGGTAATTTCCTTATCCAGAGCCATGTCACGAGCCGTGTACAAAGTCACGGATTTGACCTCTTCCAATACGCCACTGCTTTCTTCAGCATAGAAGCGCAGGATGTGTTCGCCGGGAGCCGCAAATTCGGGTCCCAGGTTCTCCAATGTGAAAACGCCGTCGTAAACATTGACCGGTCGAGGTGGATCCTGAAGATCTACATCCACAAAAATGGTCTGAATACCGGCTTCGTCTTCAGTAATGGCACTGAGGTGAATTTCAGTGCTCGGTGTTATGTAAAAACCATCACGGAAGGGAGTGACCGATGGTTCAAAACCAACACTGGTAACCGGCGGGCCGGTTACTTCCAGAAGTACCGGATCACTCAACAATCCATCGGCATCAATTTGAATAGTGATGTCTTCAGTTCCATAGTCATTTACTGCCAGATCCACATCGGAACGGCCGTCAACATCAGCACTCATTCGGTAAGTATTGGCCCGGGCATTTCCGAGGGTTCCTGAACCCTCAATAACACTCAAATCCATACTTGTCCCTGAAACTGCGTTGCCGGAAGCATCGGTTGCCCGAGCCTGCAGAATGACCACTTCACCTGGACGCAGAGGTCGGTCCAGACGATGGCCAGGCAAATCTTCGGCCCACAGTTCAATGACCGCAGCAGGTGCGGGAACAACGGTGATTACATCGCTGAAGAACTGCTCGCCGGTGCTATCACTGACCCGTAAATAAATGCTCTCGGCCCTGTCGTAGGACTGGAAGGTAAAAATATGCTCGCCATCGTGGGTTGTGCCCACTGTGTCGGCCAGAATACCGGCGGGGTCGTAGTTAAAATCAGGACGAGGTGAATTACCACTGAATGCGTGCAGGACAAAGTTGCGATCGTCACTGGTAACTAACTGACCTGTAACAATATCCACCCGGCGAACACTCATTTCAAAGCCTTCCCCAGCCACAACAGTATCGGGCAGATCTACAGCATAACGCACACCTTCAGGAACCACGGTCAGCACATCACTGAAGGATTCACGTCCGCGGGCGTCACGAATTCGAACCACAATTTGCTCGCTGGTTGCATAATGCTGTCCACTGACAACTGCTTCTCCAGCCACCAGGGTGGCACTGCCAATACCCAGGGTGTCGTGGGCACCGGTTCGGTCGGGAAGCAAGGCTGTCATTTCAAAATCGCCGCCCGCATCGATGCGTTCACCGGTTTCAGGATTGACCAAACGAACGGTCAGACTGAAGGTGGCTGGCGGTCCGGCAGTAACCGTTGCTGGATCAGGAAGAACAACCCGGTATTCAGCTTCGTTGACGGGAATGTCCACCCGCCCGCTATTTACTGATGGGTGTGCCGCATCGGTTGCAAATACGGAAACCACTCCGGGATTGCCCAGAATGATTTCCACATCGCGGTTACCATTTACAAACGGAGCCATGTCATCGTCGCCGTCGACCAGATCCAACTGACCGCCACTGCTGCTTAAATGAATAGTTCCGTCGGTAATGCTGCTGACCAGGTTCCAGTACTGATCTACCGCACGAATCGAAACGGTGAAAGGTGATTCACCCTGTTGTGTCAGAGGTTCACCACTTTTACCGTCGCCACTTAATGCACCCGGAACCGGAGTTTCACCTGGGGCAACAATCTGGATTCGCTTAAAGCCATCGGCCAGCATACGGCAGGTATTGCTAATGCCGGTAATGCCGGTGGTATCGGAAACCTGCACAAAAATATCTTCGGAACGGCTGTATGCCTGGGAAATGTTTTGAATGCCCGCACTGAGGATTCCCTGTCCCACTTCAGTGGCTCCGGCACCGGGCAAACCGGTCTGGGCACTGATGATTTGAATATCAAACAGACGGTCCTGAGTGGTCACCCGTTGGCCGGTATTGCTGTCCAGCAGCTCCACAACCAGCGGGAAGGTTTCCGGTGGCCCAACCACCGCAGAATCCGGTAAAGAAACCGAATAATACAATCCACCACTATCCATGGCGATAACCGAACTGAAAGCCTCGCGGCCAAAATCATCGGTCACACGAATGACAATATCTTCAACCGTGCTGTAGTTCTGGTCGTTGATGACGGCCACGCCACCAATGAGCTGGGATTCAACGGTACCAAGAACACCATTGGCAGCACCCTGATTGGGCAACAACGGGGTCATGGTGAATCGATTCATAGCTGTGGGAACCACATTACCTGTCACCGGATCAATCAGTTTTACTGTTACCAGGAATCCTGGAACCGGACCGGTTGAGGCTGTTTCCGGTACTGAGATTTCGTATTCATACGGCGGGTCTACCGGAATGTGACTGGACTGTGAGGGTTTGCTCAAATCCGCTTCATCGTAAACCGTCACCGAAACCGTACCAGCGTCGGTCAAAAATCCTGTGAAAGACCGACGGCCATTAACAAACGGTACGTAGTTTTCCTGGGGATTTCCCGGGTTGGCGAAAGAGTTGTCACTGGCCACCAGGCGCAGTGTCCCCACGTTGGTTGTATCGGCCAGGTTCCAGTACTGATCAACCGCGCGAACGGTCATTGGGAACAGCTCACCGGAGCGCTGAGACAACGGACTTCCGCTTTTACCCGAAGTGTCGAAGGCTGGAATTCCCGGTTCAACAGTTTCACCAGGACTAACCATTTGCAGTCGTTTATATCCGTCGGCCCGAATGGCAAAAACGGGACTGGATCCCGACAAACCAGTGCTGTCGGTCACTGTAATAAAAATATTTTCAGCTCGAGTGTAACTTTCCTGGAAGTGAATCACCCCGTGGTCCAGACGCTGACTTGTAGTACCGACAGTACCCAACCCTACGCCACCGAGAGCAGCCATGACAGAGACAGTCAATGGACGGTCCTGATTTACGACTGTATGCGTATCAACATCACGCAAAACCACATCAACAGGGAAGGTTGCCGGGGGTCCCACAACAGCCATAAGACCCTGGTCAAGGGTTACAACATACTCAAGACCATTGGGCAACATGCGAATGGTCGAACTATAACTGCTGCGTCCTGCTGAATCGGTAATCCAGAGAACAATATCTTCAACCGTATCGTAAGCCTGGCCGGTAATAGTCACCGTACCGTTGGCCAGTTGACTGCTGGTAATTTGCAGAGTACTGCTGGCCGGTTCCAGGTTGCTTCGCAAGGCCTGAACGTTGAACCAGTTGTTGGCCGCAGGCATGGGAACACCAAATTCATCCACTAAAGAGACGGTTACCTCAAAAGTCTGTGGCGGTCCCACATGGGTTGAATCAGGAACGATAATTTGATAATTGGCACCCTGTTGCACCTGAACGGTATTCACCTGGCCAGTAATATCCAGGTTGTCCATGGCGGTAGCAGTTAAGGTAATGAATCCTGTGCTGGTCAGGAAAACCGGCAAAGAAAGTTCTCCTGAAACCAGAGATTGGCCATTGTTCAAAGGGTTGGTCGGCGTAATGGATCCATCATCGCTGGCCAGCCATACATGTTCGCTGCTGTTGTTTACCTGATTCCAGAATTGATCAACAGCACGAATGCGAGCGTTGAATTCAAGACTGGCGGTTTGAGGAATGGGCGAACCGGTTTTACCGTCAGCTTCAGGGCCACCGGGCTCGGCAACTTCGCCGGGCAACAGCAACATAAGCCGGTTAAATTCGGCGGCTTCAACATCAATACTGCTTGTATCGGTATAGGCGGGAGAAATCAAATCTCGCACGGTCAAATTCTGAGCCGTGGCCGTTTTGAAAAACAAATCAAACGCAGCATCACCCGAAGGGTCGAGCTGAGCATCATTGGCTGAAATCATCTGGAAATAATCGTCACTCTCGAAATGAACCCGAGGCTGAACCGGCACCTGATTCCAATAGGAATCCGTGGCAATTACCGAAGCAACGATAGGGTCACCAGCGACCGTGGGCAGAGGTGAACCGGCTTTTCCCGGAGCAATACCCGGAGTATGAGTTTCTCCCGGAAGCAGGATAACCAAATCAGCATAATCCTGAGCCTGGGCAAAAACATTGAAAGTATTCGAACTATCGGTATGGGCGTAAGTATCTTCCCGAACGAAGAGGCGAACATCGCTTCCCGCCCGGGTAATTTGGATGTTTCCCCGCCAGGCACCTTGGTAAGTTCCACTGCCGAGACCAAGGCTCATATCTGCTACTTCAGGAGTCAGAATTCCGGTGCCATGATTGACATACAAAGTCACATTTTCGGCAAAGTCGGCAACATGATTTCCAAACACATCGCGGGCAATGATGGTCACGTTTGGCAACAGTGATCCAGCCCGGTGATCGGGCAAATCATCCAGAACATCATTTGGTGTCGGATTGCTTCGGCTGTTGACACCAATGTCGAAGTGGTCAATGACTCCGGCCTTCATCGGGACGGTTGTCAGGGCAAAAGTTCCGCTTCCATTATGATCGGCCCGAACGGTTTGGTGGTTGGGGTCGGCAAGGGTAATTAGAGTGACTTCAAAGTCGCCGTTGTTATCGTTAATTGCCTGCGGGTTGGCGGGCAAAACAGCCGCTCCATCGGTACTGGAAAAGTCCATGGACAGTGGCAAAACCCCATCAACATCGCTTACAGGATTCCAGAAAGCATCGGTAGCAAAAACCTGAACATCAAAGGCTACTCCGGCATCCTGAATTGCGGGGTCTCCCACCTTGCCGTCATCTTCAATGCTGTCAAAAATTCCAGGGTCCAGGGTTTCACCCGGTGCCTGGACTACCATTCGGGAAAAAGGGGCCGGCGAGACAATAACCGGGCTGGAATCGTTGGCATTAATACCACTGGATTCAGCTCGCAAATGCTGAAGCTGATCTGCTGAACGCAGGACCAGACGGATGTCCGTGGGGTTGCTAATGGTAATCACATTACCAGGATAATCGGGGAGTTCAAAATATCCCGATGGACAGCTCAAAGTTACGTTGCGGTTTCCAGGAGCAAGGTTGTTGTAGCGATCCACCGGACGAATAGTTACCGGGTTAATTGTCTGCCCGGCGGTGGATGAATTTGGTGTTCCCTGATTGCCACTGAAGTTTTCGTCATTTAAACCGTTAACCCAGGTTTCACCGGGGAAAGACATCAGAATTTTTTCACACGGTCCGGCATTGACCTGGAACGAGGGAGATTCATTAACAACCCCACTGTCGACAATAATGTAAGCACTGAAACCACGTTTGGTGATTTGTACTTGCGCATCCAGCTGTCCGTTCACAAAAGTGGAATTGCTGGTAATTATATAGTCGGCACTTTCATCGGCTGCACCGATGCGACCACGCAAACTAACCACACCATTGAGAGGAAAAACATTGTCATTGGAGTCTCGGGCATAAATTCGGATATTGAAGGGAATGGTCGTCACTTGAGCGTCCGCAGGATTCCACACACCTGTATCAAATTCAAAATGGTGTAAACCCTGGGGATTGATGACCACATCGCTACGGCTGGTACCATTTACAGCACCAGAAGCTGTTGCTGTGAGACGAGTTGTGCCAGATCGAATGAGTGTCGAAGTAAGGCTGGACTCTGGGTTTCCGCCCATTAATCCACCAGCTGGCAGAACTACGCCACCATTGGGATCGTCACTGCTATAAGTCAAAGTTGGCAAAGCTGCCGGTTCAATGGGATTCCAATGTTGATCTGTGGCATAAACACTAATGCCACCAAAGTTCTGACCACTGGTTTGGTTGTTTGGAGTTCCTGTTTTACCAGGACTGACACCCGGGGTTAAGGTTTCGCCAGGCAGAAGAAGAACGATTCCATCAAGGGAACCAGGACGCAAAGGTGTAATGGTGGCTGAGCCGGATGCTGCACTGACCTGACCTGAATACACGACCGAGTTGGTGACTGTCAGTTCATTTTCCCGGGTTACAGGATCTGTACCCCAAAAAGTAACCGCGACAGTGTTTTGACCATCAGAAAATCCAACCCCATTGACAGTCATGGTGGAGCCGGTGGGAAAATTTCCCACCAAAGCGTCAAGAATTACATCATCACGGAAGTTGAGTACAGCCAGGCCGTCACTATCGCGGGCTGTAAGAGTGATACTGACCGCTTGATTGACAAATTTGTCTCCAGCGGGAACTGACAAATCAAAATGATGAACGAAGTTGAAACAGTTGATAAAAACATCGGCCGTGGGAACGGAACCATCGTCGGCATCGCCCACTCGCAAACGGACAGGTTGTCCATCTGCCAAAAAACGAATGTTATCGAACTGGTATTCACCATTGACCAAATAAGTGGCCCCCGGCGTAACAGCAGCAACATCGGGTGAACTCAATTGGGCATGAATGAAGTTAGCATTGGTATCTGTACTGCCATCGCTGTTTACCGCACGTACATTCACGCTGAAGCCAGTTTCCACCGTAACTGAGGGGTAGCCGCCAACAACATGAGGATTGACCACGGAAATTTCCAGATGGTCAAATGCGAAAGCCTGGGATGCCGATCCTGCCACCAGGATGAGCCCCAAAACTATGAAAACAAAACGTTTTTGAGTAATTCCATTCATCAGAAACAGCTGCCTTGCTAGGGGTTTTTGCCATGGCCAAAGAATTTGCCGTTGCAAAATGCCATCCTCAGCGGACTCAGGGTGCCTCGTAGGGCCTCCGAGTACCGTTTTGGACCTTCAATAGTCCAAAAACGCAAGGCATGTGCCATTCCCTGCTGTTTCTTGTTGTTTCTCTGGATTTCTTTGGGTTTAATATAATTACTTATTTAGCTCGAAAAAGGATTACCATTGCTCCACGCCAGAAACGTGAACCCGTTGGGCCAACCAAGCCCGTTGCTTGGACAAAACATATTGGCGAATGTACTCCAGCGAACCTCGATCGCTGTTCTCATCAACCAGAAATTCAATGCCCACTTCATCCTGTTGAGTGTCCTGGTCAGCCAGGCTGATGGTCGCACGCCTGATAATTCCCACCACTTTATAGTCTTCCTCTTCATCGGGGAAAAAGATGCGACAGGAAATACGGCTGCCTTCGTCAAAGGTCCCCAATAGTGAGTTCCGGCTGGCAATTATTCGAGCCCCGGAGAAACTCAAATCCGCGAGTCGGCCCCTCACTTTGGTCTCTGATTCGGTATCTAAAGACCAAGGGTTGCTTTCCTCCTGAGAATCCTGACTCTGAATAACCACAGGAATTCTCTCGGCCGGATCAATCCGGAAAGCCCGACGGCGCTGTTCAATGTTCAATTTGGCAGGCAAAGCAATATCTATGCAGTTGATGCTGGCTGATTCGGTTACCATATATTGTGATGTTCCCAAAAAAGTTGATTCAAAAGTTAGTGCTCCGCCGTACAAACCGACGCGAACATTTACCTTTTCATTTACTGCAAGAGCTTTTCCCTCCGGACCGGAGACATCCATACTGAGGCGCATGACTCGTCTATCGTTCCGGGTAGTATTTTCGATTAATATTCCCGTGTGCAATGTGTAATAATCATCGTCAACTGGAACATCTATCTGAACATCAACTTCTGTTTTGCGCAAAAAGACCAGGAATTTTTCGATATCTGAGGCCAAATCAATGGAAGGCAGATTGAACCACTCCCTTGGTAAGTAGTTTCGCACCATAGAGTTAAGATAGTTTTCATTATGGGACAATTCTAACTCCGCTTTGGAGGGGACCTCGGTCATTAAGTAGAACTGACCATTTTCGGTCTGCAGTCGGACCCCAAAGCTCCTGACGCCCCGGCTGTGCAGACTAACCGGTCCCAAATCCATACTGTCGACCCAGCCTTGTGGCAAGCGACCTTCCATATCTTCCAGCACGTTGTCTAAAAATCTTTGGGCCAGAACTTCCATACCAGAAATCCCGCTGGAATTATCAAGGCTTTCAGCCAGTTCCCCACACAATTGTGTATCACAGCCCAATTGAATTTTTTGTAGCGTTGAACCGCTGAAAGAGATTTCCCCCAAAGATGGGAAAGAAATGTGACCATGTCTGATCTGGGTTATTTCCTCATCGATTACTTGAAGACCAAAAGTTGTGCCCAAGGCATTTTTCCCGGCCATTACCAGCATTTTGAGAGTATTGATCAGCATGCAGTCTTCCTGTTGACATTTGCCCACGCGGTATTAACATCCTCTTACCTGAGGAACGATTCGATACCCAGTGCATCGGCATTTTCCAGGCTCAATTAACTAAAAAAATCTTAATCCAATCAGGATGTAAAATGACGGTAAAATTGGAAAAATTCACAACAAGTTCTGGTTTGCCTTACCCTTTGGGAGCGACCTGTAATAGCCAGGGCACGAACTTTTCCATTCACTGTCCAAAGGCTTCAAGCCTGGACCTGCTTTTGTTCGAAAATGTCCATTCCAGCCAACCGTTCCAAACCATAACCCTGCAGGCCACTGAACACCGCACAGCAACATATTGGCATGTGTTTCTCGAGAAATGTCATCAGGGACAAATTTATGCCTGGCGGGCCCGTGGTCCCCGGGATCCAGAAAAGAAACTCTTTTTCGATGGCGACAAGGTTTTGCTGGACCCCTACGCCAAAGCGATCTGTGGACAGGAAAAGTACAGCAGGAGCGCCGCCAAGGCTGTAGGCGATAACTGCGCCCGGGCCCTGCGCTCCGTAGTGGTGGATCCTTCCCAATACGATTGGCAAGGTGACCAGCCGTTGCCCGCACCCAACGGCAGGGAAATCATCTATGAGATGCACGTTTCCGGCTTTACAAAATCACCATCAAGTGGACTCGATGAATCCCTTAGCGGCACCTACAAGGGGCTCATAGAAAAAATCTCCTACCTTCAGGAGTTGGGAATCACAGCCGTGGAATTCCTGCCTGTCCATGAATACGATTCACAGGATGCCCCGAAAGACCTGGCAAACTTCTGGGGCTACAGCACCCTTGGCTTTTTTGCTCCACACCGACAGTATAGCAGCGATCAAAGTCCTGTTGGCCCGGTCAATGAATTCCGAGACCTGGTTCGGGAACTGCATAAAGCCGGAATCAGAGTCATTCTGGATGTGGTTTTTAATCATACTTCAGAAGCTGGTATCGACGGACCTACTCTCGGCTGGCGAGGCCTTGATGCCGCTGGTTATTACATTTTAAATAACGAACCGTCCGTATTCTCTGATTTCACTGGTTGTGGCAATACCTTTAATTGCAACAGCCCCACCGCAATGAAATTGGTTTTGGATAGCCTTCGCTATTGGGTAAGAGAAATGCATGTCGATGGTTTCCGGTTCGACCTTGCCTCGGCCATGACCCGTGATGTCACGGGCACCCCCATGAGCAATCCACCCCTGATAGCAGCCATCAATAGCGACCCGGAATTGGCTGGCTGCACCCTGATTGCCGAAGCCTGGGACGCGGCCGGACTTTATCAGGTGGGCTCTTTTCCCGGGGACCGTTTCAGTGAATGGAATGGACCTTTCCGCGATATCGGCCGCAGCTTCTGGAGAGGCGATGACCATACCATTGAAAATTTAATGGCCCGTTTGGTGGGAAGTCCCGACCTGATGAACGACGGCAAAGCAGTCCCGAGTCAAAGCATCAACTTCCTAACATGCCATGATGGCTTCAGCCTTTGGGACCTTGTCTCTTATGAAAAAAAACACAACCTGAAAAACAAAGAAGAGAACCGGGACGGCAGCAACCATAACATCAGTTGCAATCATGGTCAGGAAGGCCCTTCTTCCGATAAAAACATTAACGAATTGCGCCACCGGCAAATCCGAAATTTTTTCTGCCTTTTGATGCTCTCCCATGGCACCCCCATGTTTTATATGGGTGACGAAGTCGGACAATCCAAAGACGGAAATAACAATCCCTGGTGCCAGGACAATGAATTGAATTGGTTTGATTGGAATCTGGTAAAGGAACAAAAACCTCTATTGAAATTTGTGCAAAGTTTGATTTTTGAAGCAAAAAACATTGGCAAACTATCAGACGATCGATTCTGGTCAGCCTCAAGTGACGATTTTCGCGGCGACATCACTTGGCACGGTCTGAAACCGGGGCTTCCGGATTGGACACCAACATCACATTGTCTTGCTTTCGAAATATCCCCAGGTGCCGATGGGCGAAGGATTTTGGTCCTATTTAATGCATCCGACCAAAGCCAGATTTTTGAACTTCCAGAATTACCCAAAAATTTAGCCTGGGATGTTGTATTAACGACCTCCAAGCCAGGGTTGCAAGGACCGGATTCCTGCGAGAAAGGTACGGAACCCCTTTTGCAGGAAATTTTGTTGAGTCCCAAAAGCACAATGGTGTTGCAAATTCAACTACCAATCGTTTGAAAAATCAGGGACATAGAAAACAGTAAAGGTATCCTTATACTCAATAAAGATAACAACTTGATAAAATCCATCGCCAAAATTTGGTTTTTCTGATAATATATTGGATCTAGTTTGGAGAGGCAGACCCGAATCATTGTCTCTGCTGGTGGATTTCTGTTTGTTCAGTTGACTCCAGCAGATCATCATGAGGTGCAATTGAAGATCAACACTGGCTTAACAACTCAGTTTTTTCACCTGGGCAACTACTGCATCACCGAAAGACAACTTGGACTTGAAAGGGAGCTTCAGCTCTAACTCGCCAGATTCGTCCAGCCTCTCCTTTTTCAAACCGCCCCTTTCGCCCGGGGCGGTTTTTTTTAATATCGTTTTGTCCATTTTAATTCCAGACCCGATGTTTCTTCTCCCTCACCATAAGTGGAAAGAAGCTTAAAGTATTTGCTTAAAGAGTATTCCATGGTCATAAAATATGTTCCGCTTTTTTCCAGCGACTGATTGTATTTCAACAATATTTTCGGCGTCAAAAATTTCCCAACACTGAGAGTACTGTCCCCATCGGATCCGGACCCCAATTCCACCATATCCACCCCCAGAGTATTGGAGACTTTATTTTGAATTCCCGCCCCACCAAAGACCACAGCCAGAGCGGCCAGGTTGTCTCTTAATTGGGCACCCGGATCATTCTCTTCATTGGCGCGCCCCCGCTGGTCATTATCCAGATCGTTTGCAGGCTGGCCAAAAAGCAATACCGCAATAATATCTGCCTGGTTCATATCCGGTTCTGAAGACAATTCCACCACAGGCTCATTGGCAAACCCGGAAACCTCCAGATTGATCAAGTAACCGGAAACATCGCTGGTCAGCTTAATGTTCAAATGTGGGTTGGGCGGCGCTGAGTTGTTGAATTTTATATTGGCAGTTTCCACATCAAAGATGTTGTTCATGAATTTCAAAGTCCCCTGGGGAACTCCGGCAGAACCTTTAAGAACCACCATGGGTGTGCCTTCAGAATCTACTGACCGGGTAGCGAGTAAATCGCTTTCCAGTTCAATATTCAACCCATAGCCGTTGACGACAACGGTCCCGGGAATGGTCACTCGAATTTCCATTTCCGGTAATGTGACCGGCTCTTTCTTTTCCAGGGAGGGGCCACTGCCAAGATTTGCCAAGTTGGCCGCATAAGCTACTGAATCACCAGTGGCCAGGGCATTTTCTGCCATCGCCTGCCAAAGTAGAGATTCACCTTCCACGGGCAAAAGGGAAGGCGGCATTTCAGGGATTCGGAAAAATCCAGACAGAACCCTAAGATCACCTTTTATGACCGGGTCGGAGATTTTCCCGGAAAATTCAGTCGTCAGGGCAATTTGGGCTCGAGAGCGATTGGGCAATTCAATGCTCAGTCGTTCAATTCCAAGACTCCCCCTTATTGCAGAACCGGCTAAAAAACCCGCTTCAGTTACAACTGTTGCCGAAGAGATTGCCTTTTCTTCAGCAACCAATTCAGCACCAAATCTAAGCATTCCTTTCAAAGAAACATCCGGGGGCATGACTGGATTCAATTCCTGCAAATCCAATTCCTGTTCCGGGAAACGCACCACCAACCCCCGATCAGGATCGGGCACCCATTTTCCGGTTTCAATATCCGGTCGGCCAGGCCACCGGAATATCCCCTTCACCAGTGACAAATCACCCGCAAAAATATTTAGGTCAGCACCAAGGCCACTGGAATCTCCACTCAAAAGATGAAAATCAAGATCCAAGCCAAAAGGTGGATCGTCTCGGTGTGGGACCAGGCGAGCTCCTGCTTTTCCTTCAAAAACCGGGCCGTCCGGGCCGCCTTCAAGGTCAAGACGAGCGTTCAGGGAAACATCTGAACCACCACTGCGTTGCCAGAATTCAGATGGCGCCACGGTCATAAGAAAATCTTCCCGGAATAACAAATCGCACAAGAGATTTAAATTGAGGCCGGAATCATTCCATTGACACTGAAGATCCACCTTTCCCAGGCCACCTTCCAATTTAAAATCTTCCACAATCAGGTCTTTGGGACCCGGCCCGTGAATGATGGTTGCCGGTTTTATTATTTGCATCGTGCTGTCTAATCCAACTACCACAAAAGAATCCAAATGAACGGTTCTAACGGAATCGATCAGCCCATGCCCTCCGAGAGAAATCCGCCCGTGGGGTGCCCATAACCCCAGGGAAAATTCATGAGTCAAAGAATCAACGTTACCAAAATTTCCAGCCAGATTCACCAACAGAGAATCAATCTCGGTGGCCCCACTAACAACGGCCCTGGTCATCTTTATTCGAGCTGAAATCTCATGATTGCGACTTCGCACCTCTGCATTCAGGGCCTCTGCTTCAAATTCTGCCGTATCCGCAAAACCATTCAAATTTAAATCAACATCAGGATAGGGCCACAATCCTTTCATCGAAACTTGCAAGGTTCCCCTGGCTTCGGCCTGCTGCAGACCCTGGCCTCCAAAAAGTCGCAATAAGGTTGGCTCGACCAATTGGGCTTCCAGTTGGACATCAACTTCAGTTGAATCCACGCGGCCGGCCATCAAAATGCTTGTTCCCAATAGGGCCACATCAAGGGTCTCGACTGTGAGGCGATCATTCTCCAGCCCTGCGGTCAAAAAGAATTTCTCCAACCACTTTGTATCTGAGAAATCCAAACGAACGTTTCCAATGGGCTTTAAAGATTTGAAATCTTCCACGCCACCTTCCACGGTGAAATGCCCGATCAGTGGTCCAGTCAGATCCGCGGGAAACTCTGGTGGTAATAGAGGTCGCACATGTTCAGGGCCTGGAAAAGTACCTTTGCCTTGCACAGCTAAACTGGCCCCTGAAGAAGTCCAATGCCCTTTTCCTTCAATACTCAAACTAACGGTTTCAGAATTCCGCCAGGCTTCGGCCATTTCAGGGGTGCCGGCTTCATTAACTTCAACTGAGAAATCACTCAATAAAATCCTGGATTGCTCAACGTCGGCACTCAAATTCAATTTCAGATTTTTTGCATCCATAACCAGAGGTTCAGCTGCAAATATTTCAACCCGGGCAGAACTCTCGGACAGTGAAACCTCCGGTACAAAAGCAGGGCGCATTTCGATCTGGCCAAGCAAATGGCCATGCACAACCGACATTGTGGAATCCACTTGAAGATCACTGAATGAAACATCCAATTGGGAAACTGCAATGGAAGGAATGCCGGGAATTGAACCGGGATTTAAAAAACTTTTCCCCTGCAGAGTGTCAGGGTCTGTTTCAACAGTTTCTGATGGGGGAAAGAGCTGAACAATGGAGGGTACATCAACCGGGCCGGCATCCAGTAGAATCTCACGAACCACTAAGTCGTGTTGACGCAAGGCCCCTAGGTCGACTTCGATTCGCAAATGGGAAATCATGGCCAGAGTATCGCCTTGAGTCAGACCAGGAAGGGACTTTTCAGGTGACACAACCCACAGTAAATCGTGGATTTCAAGATAACCGGGATTGGTCCAGGATACCTTCTGAACTGAAAATTCGCCCGGGAGAAAGCGGTGGACCTGCCCTACGGCCACATTCAAAAGTCCACTGCGCAAAGGAGCAAGGCCAAGGACGATAATCAACAAAAGCACAACCACAACAAGGGAAACCAGAACACCGCGCAAAATTTTCCCGCCGGGAAGGAGAATTTTTTTGCGGAATTTCTGCCACGCACTCATGGAGTTGTTTTGATTTTTTACCATGGGTAACCAATTCCGAAAGTCCACATCTCGCGACTTTCATCGGCCTGACGGTTCACAATGTTGGCTGCATAATTGAGACGCAAAGGACCCAATGGGGTGCTCAGGTCCAATGCCATTCCCACAGCACCGCTATAATCATCGGTGGAAATATCGGAGGCCTCTCTCCATACCTGACCCGAATCGAAAAACAGCGCCCCGTTAAACAACCACAAGAGAGGGAACCTAAGTTCCACACCGGCTAAAGCGACAAATTTTCCACCGCGGGGTTCTCCAGCATTATCCATGGGTCCAAGTTGCCTTCTGGTGTAACCACGCATGGTATTAAAACCACCGGCATAAAAGCGCCGGTTGGCCAGCAGGTCCCCAGAGTCGCCCAACGAATGACTGCCACCAGCTCTGATTCGGCCTCCCAAAACAATATTTTTTTGTAGAGAATAGAAACGAACCCCGTCAAACTGAGCCTGAACATACGGAGATTCGGTGAAGCCAATTGGTGGGGCCACCGTCAGGGAGATTTTTATGTTGTAACCAAGGGTAGGATTAATGGGATCATCGGTTCGGTCCCATTTCCAATCACTCCAAAGCTCCCACAAAGGACCCTGGGCGTCGGGGGCTTCATCCGGGTCCGGAGTATATGTTTCCACATTTACAAAAGAAATGGCCGTACCAATTTTCCACATATCGCGCAGGTTGGGACGAAAAGCCTGAAGTAATTCTGCTCTTTTTTCCAGAGACTTATAGGAATCTTCCCTTTCATTTTCAACCCGTAGACCAAAACTGGTGCGTGACCGTGGTGTCAACCAGCCAAGCCAAAAGACCTCAGCTCCCAATCTGGCTTCATGAGTACCGAAGGTTCCTCCCACCCGGGAGCCAATACCGTGGGAAAATAAATTATTATGAGACCACTCAAGCCTTCCAAGAATGGGATTGTCGGACCAGGTACCAATTCCAGCACGCCAAGCCCGCATGCGGGCATCTTCAAGTTTGGCAACAGCCATCAAATGACCAGGCTCCATATTTTCGGTACCTATTTCAACGTGTCCAAAAAGCTGGGTTCCCCTCAGGTCGAGGGCGGCGAGCCTCATTTTTTCAGCTGAATATTCCTTGCCGGGGTCTAAATCCATAACTCGCAAAGCCACTGGAACCAAATCATCACTGCAACCGACAACCTTAACTGAATCAATAATGCTGTAGGTGCCCGCATCAACATCAAAATACAAAGACACTTCTCCATCAAAATATGAACCCAAACGAGGGCTCACCCTGGCTGATTCAAAACCTGAATCCTGTAAAACTGAAGTCAGGTATTTGGCTGCCGTTTGAATCACTTCATCCTGAAAGAGCCTCCCTTCGTGAAGGAATCCACTTTCACCAGTATCAGGATAGGCAACTCTTTCGGGCCATCCATCAAGGGCCAGCTGGCCAATAACAACTGGTTTTCCTGGCTGAATTTCGATAATAAGACTCATTTGACGGGCTTCGAAATCAAGCTCAGCAGTAGGAAAGGTTTTTGCCTGAGGGTAACCCTGTTGAGCAAGATGCAACCGAATCCGGGCCAAATCTTCGGCTAAAAGAATCGTTTTAAAGGGCGGCCTTTTGATTTTAAAAAGAGACCGATAGCCATGAAGTGCCAATTTCACCTGAAACCCGGAGGGGATATCTTCAGGGATTCCCGTCACTTCAAAAGAAGTCACTTCCCATCCCCGGTAATGATCCCAGTTTTCAGCCGTGGCCAGAATTGGTGAAAAAGACCAAAATAGTGCCAAAACAAAAAAAACCACCGGCAAAGACGGTTGTGTTTTTTTAGTAGTTTCCTTGCACTTCACTGGAGTTTTCATTTGTCAAACAATAACCTTTATAGTTGTCTCTGTAAATGTGGAAGGAGGCAAGATTTGGGTTGTGCCCAAGAGAATGTCGCTGGGTGCTTTTATACAAAAATACCCAACAATCCTCAACCTGAAACGTATATTTTTCC
>JAAEOA010000366.1 GCA_024223715.1 bacterium
AACAGGTTTACTCTGAATTGCGAGGCGGGGAATGGCAGGAGTCCTTGGCCGTAAGCCTTCGAGCTTGATTATGCCGATAGGTGGTTCAGCCTCGGCGATGCTTTCCTCCCCTTAGAGAGGATGAGTATTCCGAAGTTAAAAACCTAAGCAACCCAAATTCGCCGAAAAACTCAAACAAAAAAGGAAGGATCCAACCTTCCACAAAATGTGTCGGGTGAAGAAGTCCTAAATAAGGATAGACTTGGACAGGGCAGGGGTATACATTTTACCTGTCACTGAGTCAAGACGACTCTGGGCATGGACAAAAATTCCGAACCTGGCACGCCAAAAACCAAGAAAACCACAAAAAACCAAAAATCTGCAAAAGTCACTGGACGGAAAATTCCCTTCAGCCGAGGCCATGGCCTGGGCTTACGTTTTATTATCCTGAACAGGTTCTTCCTGATTCTATATTGTCCTCACTCTCAAACCGTGGATCTAATTCAAACAAGTACTCAGGATCCTAACGACTTGTGATTGTTGTAAACATTTGTAATTTTTCTTATCACGCCTTTTCATAACTGTATAAATTTACAATATGGATTCATCTCGTGTGAATCCCCCACCCAACTCTGGTGACCCCGACCGGGAACGGGAGATATCAGAACGTATCACAGCGGAGCTTGGCTTGTCTGAAGAAAAGCCACGGCAACCAGAAATATCACGGCAACCAGAAATATCCCCACAACTGGACACGACAAAGCAACCGGACGACTGTGAGGATGTCACAGACTCCTACTGGAAACCAGTGAACGTGACGGGTGGTGTGACCATCCCAAATCCCACGGCACGCTACAATCAGGACTGGCAAAGCCAACTCTACAGTGACCTGACTCAACATTTCGGAAACACACCCTCGAGTGACCCAAACCCAAGGGAAAAATGGGACAACGAGGCCTCTGAAATAGGAGGGGACCGGAACTTATCTTCTTGCGGGAATCCTCAGGATCCAGGGTATCCTTAT
>JAAEOA010000367.1 GCA_024223715.1 bacterium
GATATATTGGAGTCGTTTACCTTTGAAGTCACTCTGGCGGCTTCGGCCGAGGAGGGACTGGAAGAAATTCAGAGGGCCGATACGGATCAGCCCTATGAGTTGGTGCTCATGGATTGGAAAATGCCGGGGCTGGATGGTCTTGAAGCCTCCGAGCACATCAACAACCACCAAACCCTGGGCAAGATCCCGGCCATCATCCTGGTGACTGCCTATGGTCGGGAAGAAATCATGCAACGAGCCGAACAAATAGGTCTGGACGGTTTTCTGATCAAACCGGTAAGCCCTCAGTTCTTTTTGATACTATCATGCACGCGTTTGGAGAAGGGATACCCAAGACCCCTCGGAGTTCGGATAGAAAAGAAAAAGCTGAAGATATGAAGTGTATTCAAGGGGCTCAGGTCCTTTTAGCAGAGGACAATGAAATCAACCAGCAGGTGGCCAAAGAAATTCTCGCAGGTGGAGGACTGAATGTTACGGTGGCCAATGACGGGCAGGAGGCTGTCAATGCTGTGAAGGATAGCTATTATGATGCAATACTCATGGACATTCAGATGCCGGTGATGGATGGATACGAAGCTGCGAAAACAATTCGGAATTGGGAAGGCGGAATGCGGAATGAAGGTAAAGATCCAATTCGAATCATCGCGATGACGGCACATGCAATGGCCGGTGATGAACAAAAGAGCATTGAAGCAGGAATGAACGATCACGTTACCAAGCCCATTAATCCGGATCAGCTGTTTGCGACTTTGCAAAAGTGGATCAAGCCGGTTGCAGAGAGGGCTGCAGTCCCAAAAAGTTTACCCGCTTCAGAAGGGCCGCCGGTAATTGACACACCTTCCGAACCTGATCAAGCGGTGCCGGAGGAAGATGAACTGCCGGAATCTTTACCGGGTTTTGATCTTGCGGCTGGCCTTTCGCGCTTGATGGGCAACAAACGGCTTTACCGCAAGTTGTTGCTTGACTTTGGGGCCAGCTATGGCGGAGTCGCTAACGAAATCCGTGAGGCATTGGCAATCATGGATTTTAAGCAGACCCACAGTTTGGTTCACAACCTAAAAGGGTTGGCGGGAAATCTGGAGGCCACAGATCTTCAGGCGGCAGCCGTGGAAATGGAAAAACTGGTTAAAGGACAGTCGGCAAAGACCGTCTCTGAAAAAGATCTGAAGAAGAAATTTGCCGAACTGGACTATGCTCTCGAACAGGCCCTGGATGCGGTTCATACCTTAGGTCCCAAGGTGGAAAAGAAGATCATCGAAAGCAATAGGAATTTGGGGGAATCAGTCCCGCCCGAACTGATCAAAAAGGCGACTGAAAGCATCAAAACGGCAGTTGAAATGGGGGATGTGATGAAAATTCAATCCATTGCCGAAGAGTTGAAGTCCAAATCCGATGCCACGGCACCTTTTTGTAGCAATTTAGTTCCATTAGCTGAA
>JAAEOA010000368.1 GCA_024223715.1 bacterium
GTTGGGGATGGGACGGCTGTTGTGCCGGTCTTGGTTAGGTCTAAGCCAATATTTTTTGTTGGATTTCTAATGGCCAGTGGGCTTGTGGCAGGTGGTTGGGTCCTTTTCAGAATGAGGAACCGACAGTAAAAATTTCCAAAAACAAATAGTGAACTTTTGGTTTTTGTGGTCTGATTCCGCTTGTTTTTGTGGAAAACCGCATATTCATGCGATACCCAAGACATGCCTATTCCTCTATTCTTGCTCCAAACAAAATCCTTCTTTTGTCAGGAGTAAAAAATGACTAAGCCATTCAATAGAATCAATATGACAATCACCGTTCTGCTGCTGCTTACAATGGTCCAGTCTGCAGGGGCGGCCTGGCAGCAGAACGGCTACCTGGTCGAAAGCGATGTGGAGGCTGGTTCATCTCCCACCCCCATTGCTGACGGCCAGGGTGGTATGATCATTACTTGGGACGATGGTCGAATGGACGATAATTACCATATTTTTGCTCAGCGCATAGATGCTGATGGCAATAAAATGTGGCAGGATGGTGGTGTTCCTGTTTGCACGTATCCCGGTGGCACCCAAACCTATCCGGCTGTTGCCAGCGATGGTCAGGGCGGTGCCTATTTCATTTGGAAAGATGTCACCAACAGCGGCAACCAGCATATTTATGGACAATATATTACCAGCAACGGATCAACCAATTGGACCACTAACGGAATATTGCTGGATAATGATTCTCCCCTTTCCGTTTCCAATACCATGCTCACTTCTGCTGATGATGGAACCGCATATGCAGGCTGGGTGGAAAATACAACCGGATCAATCCGTAAACTGAAAATCATGCGCCTTAATGCATCTGGAAAAATGTGGCCTTCAACCTCCAGTGCAGCCACCGTCAGCTCAGGATATTTTGATTTCCCTTTAATTGACTGCACTTCTTTGGGAGTGACCGTGGTCTTTGGTCGCTATAATTTTACTTTCTCCCTGCAGGAAGTATTCTATAGCACAATGGGCCCGACGGGGGTTCTTGCAGTGAGTCCCACACGAGTTCACAATGATGGAAACGATCAATACAGCCATCAATTCCAGGCCGACCCACTGGGTGGTTTTTATGTCACCTGGCAACTGTATGGACCCAATGGTGTGGATCAGGACATAACACTGGCACATGTTAATGCCGGCAGCCCAAATACGCCTTCGGTGATAACCGTTTGTAGTTATTCGGGCACTCAGAAAACACCATTTCTGGCCGTTGTGGACGATGGTGCTGTCGTTTTCTGGGAAGATCATCGGTACTTGGAAGACAATATTTTTGCCCAAAAAGTATCCATTGGCCTGGCTCCCCAGTGGAATACCAATGGACGCCAGGTTTGCGGAACCAGTACAGGAAAAGAATTTCGGTCGGCCGTTTCTGATGGCAGTGGAGGAGCAATTATTTGTTGGGCGGACTTCATTTCAACTAATGGAATGTTTTATGCCCAGCGGATAACAAGTGACGGATATATTGGCTGGGATAGCGACGGTGTGGCTTTCACAGCTGCTGGCAATAATCAGGATTTTGGCTCGGCAGTCAGCGATGGCGATGGGGGCATTATCGCGGTTTGGAAAGATACGGTTTCTTCAAACAATGGCCTGATGATTCAACGCCTGGAAAAAAGTGGGTACTGGGGCTATCCGGCTCCGTCCTTAAATACAGTTGAAGATATTCCGGGCGATCAAGGTGGAAAAGTCCTGGTTTCGTATGACGCCAGCCGCCTGGATACGGGCAGTAATGGAGTTGTGGCTTATTATAGCTTGTGGCGTGCTCTCCCTGAGTCGAAAGTTGCTGTCCAAGCTACTGAAAACTGGTTGGAGTTGATTCAAAAAGGCGATTCCCCTGAACCAATAATTCGCAGTGGTACCGCGGGTGACAAAACTCTTTATTGGGAAATGGTAAACACTCAAAATGCTTACGGTCTGGACGGTTATTCCAACGCTGTTGATACACATAGTGACCATACTGAAACCAACGAAGGTCTTCATCATTTTCAGGTCATGTGCCATGCCGCTTTGGGAGGTGGCTTGTGGATCTCAAATATCGGCCAAGGCTGGTCGGTAGATAATTTGGGACCGTCCCTGGTGGCGGGATTGGTGGGAGAGGCCGCAGGGCCCAATACCTACAACCTGTCCTGGTTGGCCAATGGAGAACCGGACTTGCATCATTACGTTGTTCACCGGGGATTGAATAGTGACTTTGTTCCAGGTCCAGGGAACCTGGTGGCCCAGGTTTATGAAACATCTTTGCAGGACAACACCTGGGACAGCAATAGCGGTTGGTTTTATAAAGTTGCTGCTGTGGATATTCATGCCAATGATGGCCCGTTTGCCGTTCTGGAATCCAATCAACTTTCTGGTGGAGAATCATCAAATTTGCCGGGCGTTACCTTGCTGAGAGGAAACCATCCTAATCCTTTTAATCCCCAAACAACTATTCGATATGAATTGGCTGAAAGTGGCCCGGTGAGGTTGGAAATATTCGATGCTTCGGGGCATTTGGTACGGGTTTTAGTGGATGAAAGGCAAGCTGCCGGACACCGGTCCGTGGTTTGGAACGGACGGGATTCGGGAAACCGGCAGTTGTCCAGCGGGGTTTATTTGTATCGGATGCAGGCCGGGGGAAAGGCTCAAATCAGGCGTATGACTTTGGTCAAATGACCGGGCGGTAATGTAGCCAATACGTTTGCCCCATAGGCTGTCCCATGGGGCAATATTCCATGTTTGTTCATTTTTCGGAAGTTTAGGCTGTGATGGCAGTGTATGATGTGCCCAACACCATCAAAGGATCTTCCTGCTTCAACCGAACAATTGGAATCAAAACAAATGGAATCAAAAAAACCAGGCCGATTGCCAGATCGCCAAACCATGCACCAGGCCTTAGCGGAAAAAGACATCTCTTTTGAAGGCATTTTTATTGTAGGTGTAAAAACGACTGGCATCTTCTGTCGCCCCGGATGCACGGCCCGGTTGCCAAAAATTGAAAATACCGAGTACTTTTCCGATACAAAAGAAGCCCTCGCTTATGGGTATCGGCCTTGCAAAGTCTGTCATCCCATGGAGCGATCAGGTGAGCCACCGGCTTGGCTACGGCCCATTCTGGATGAAATTGACCAAGATCCATCGTTGCGGTTGAAAGACTATGAAATCCGAAATCGTGGGGTGGACCCGGCTCGCATTCGGCGTTGGTTTAATAAGCACCATGGGATGACTTTCCAGGCCTATTTAAGGGCTCGCCGCATGAATGAAGCTTTTGGTCGCATTAGGCATGGCAAGCGGGTGACCGAACCGGCCTTCGACAGCGGGTTCGATTCGCTCAGTGGTTTTAACGAAGCCTTCAAAAAGACTACAGGGTTTGTGCCTTCTCAAAGTGGCCAAAAAAATCTGATCACCGTAACCAGAATTCTCTCACCTCTGGGGCCTCTTTTTGCTGGAGCCACTGACGAAGGAATTTGCCTGTTGGAATTTTCCGATCGACGCATGCTGGAAACCCAGATCAAAAGACTAAGGACTTATCTGAGTGCAGAGTTTGTGCCCGGAAAGAACAAATATTTTAAGGATCTTGATCTTCAACTAAACGAATATTTTGACGGCAAACGGCAAGACTTTGACTTGCCGTTGGTAATACCGGGAACTGAATTTCAAAAGAAGGCCTGGTCGTCGTTGCAGGAAATTCCTTATGGGGAAACGCGCACATATTCTGAGCAGGCCAAGGCAGTAGGCAATGAAAAAGCTGTTAGAGCGGTGGCCCGGGCTAACGGAGACAACCGCATAGGAATCATCATTCCCTGTCATCGGGTGATTGCTGCCGATGGCACCCTGGCTGGATATGGCGGTGGGTTGTGGCGGAAGAAATATTTGTTGGATTTGGAACAGAAAAAATAAAACTCCCTCCGGAATGAGGATTCCAGAGGGAGTCTGAGAGATGACTTACATGGTCATCCAGGTAAATCCGGGGAAACCAGGGGTGCCGGCGTCGTCGGACAAATTATCCAGCTCCATTTTGAGGTATGAGTCATCGGGAAGATGCACAAACCAGATGCGGCCGTTCAAGACGGTTTCGTGAGTCTGTGGATTGTAGGTGTACCAGCCGCCATCGGTTTTGAAGGCGTCGTCACCATCGGCGTCAGTCACATAACCTTCGGTGGGAACGGTGGTGGCGTCAGCGAATTCCACCCCATCGACATAGGCAATTTCCACACCGGCAGACCCGTTGAATCCACCATTCAATTGGATGGTATAAAATTTGAAACGGAGGTCCCAGTTGGTTTCGGTGGCTGGATCAGTAACTTCCACTTCGCCGTCGGCAAAGGACATGTACACCCATTCGGTGGCATCGAACATGCCTGCGTTAACCACTGTGGAACTTGTGCCATCACCATTGTCGGTGGTCACCACTAAAGAGTCTTCAGTCTCGTCATCGGGGGCAGCGATGGAGTCGTCTTCACTGCAGCCGGTCAGTACCAGCAGAGACAGAATAGCCACGAGTGCAAGCAGAGCGAGTTTGGTCATTTTCATTGTTGTGTTCCTTTCTAGAACGTCAGGTCCATACCTGCGTAGGCGCTGCGAGGCCGCACCGGCAGGTAATCGTTATCACCTTCATCGAGAAGGTTGTTCATCCCCACAAAGAGTTTGAATTTATCGAAGCGGCGTGACAGTTGAGTATCGGCCAGGAGGTAGGCATCGGCCATTTCGGTTCCATAACCGGTGCCTTCCATGGAGAAGGGACGCTCGCCGGTCCAGGTACCGCGCAGGGTGAAATTCCAGGGGCCGGAATTCACAGTCGCCGATGCGCTGAGAGTATGTTCGGCACGACCTTCCAAGGGTTCGGAAGTATCTTTGTCTTCGGTATCGAGGTAGGAATAACCAGTGTCAAGGCTTAGGAAAGATGCGGCTTGCCAACGGGCCGAAAAATCGACGCCCTGCAACAAGGCCGAAGAAACATTCTGGTATTTCCCGAGCCAGTGGAAGAGAGGATCGTCTTCAATGGGTTCCAGTTCCGCCTGAATGAGATCTTCCACATCGTGGCGGAAAGCGGAAACCGATAGCCACCAGGAGTCACTTGGGTTGAACTCCAAACCGAGGCTTCCACTGAGAGAGGTTTCAGGTTGCAGTTCCGGGTTCCCCACAATTCGGTAGCCGACGCCCGGATGTTCAAATAAAAGATAGAGCTCTTTAAAATCGGGAGCGCGAAAGCCCAGTCCGTAGCTGGCGCGAACCACAAATTTTTGCGACGGGTCGTACCGCAGGGAGAGTTTGGGTGAAATGTGAGTGCCAAACTGTGAGTCGTTGTCCATTCGCAGGCCGGGTAGAAGAATGAGCAGCTGATCGGTGCTGACTTCCCATTCGTCCTGCAGGTACAAGGCGTTACGGGTGCGGTCACCTTCGCCACCGTCAAGGCGTTCGGAATCGAGCTTTTCGTAAGAGCCTTCCCAGCCTACGGAAACATAATGATCGTCAAGAAGATAACGATCGTGCTGCAGGCCCATAAGGCCCATTTTTTGGCGTGTGTCCTGGTAGTCGTCCAGACCCGTGCCACCACGCTGGTCATAAACAAACTGATCGCGATAATCAGTGTAATTGACGCGGGCTGTGGTCAGGGAATAGTCCGGCATTTTCCACTGGGCGGTGGCACCAACAGTTTGGGTGTCGGTTGTGGAGCGGCGGTCTAAAATTGCAGAACCGGATTCATCAACACCTTCGGCTCGTTTGTGCAGGTAATCACCACGGGCGGAAATCTTCAGAGTTTCGGAAGCCTGGTATCCTACGTTGGCGGCCACGGAATACTGCTCGTTGGAGTTTCCGGTGGTCCATAGATCGTCGGGGTCGAGATCGAAGGCATCGGCGATGTGCCAGTCGGAGCTAACGCGTCCGGTCCATTTATTATGGGTCAGGGAAACAGCAGCCGCTGCATCGTATTGCCCACCTTCGCCACCCCGGCCGTGAAGGGTGATTTCGTGTCCCGTGTCGGCTTTGCGGGTAATGATGTTGATGACACCACCGATGGCTTCAGAACCATACAGGGCCGACATATTGCCTTTTACAATTTCAATACGTTCGACATTATCGGTTGTGAAGCGGGAAAGGTCCATAATGCCGTATTTGCGCCCAATAATTTTTTCACCATCCACCAGAATGATGATGTATTTAGAGTCCAGACCCTGCATTTGAATACGAGTGCCAAAGGTGGAAGGCACAATATGAATGCCGGGGTGTTTTTGCAGGTAAGTGGCCACACTTTCGGCGCCGCTGTTGGCGAGGTCTTCTCTGCTGATCAGTTCTGTGGCTACCGGGCTGTCGGCCAGCTTTTTTTCAGTACGGGAAGCAGTGACCACAACATCTTCGTGCTCAGTCAAATCCTGAGCCTGGGTGGCTGTGGCCAGAAAAATCAAAGTCAGCAAGAGATAGCGCATGAGTCTTCCTTCGACGTGGAATCAGTGGTTTTGTATTACGGGAGGAAAATAGTCTTTGAAATGATCAGAAGTGTCACCAAAAAGCCATGAGTGCGTATATTTATTAACAGGGTGAAAGATGATTTTTGATAATCAAAACATTTGGATTTGTTGTGTCGGTAACCTGCTGGGAAATCGTTGCTTGCACGCTTTGTCATCGTCTTGTCACGGGAAAGTTTATTTGAGTTTTTGACGCCATATATGGGGCGTTGACTTTCCGGGAAAGGAAAACCCCTGTATGGTTTTGCAAAACGCCCTTCATGGAAGTATCTTAGGTTCACTAATATAGTCTAGAACGCGCGGCCCACTGGTTGGCCGCAATAAAAGCCGCCGCGATTTTTTGCATGCCCCTCGGCTCCAGGCCCACCTGAGCTTTTCCGAGATTAAGCTGCCCCAGATCCCGGATTAATGAGACAGGAAAAAAATGTCCTCCAAAAATTTCAAAGAACTTGGGTTAAGCAAACCTGTTTTGCGCGCCCTCGACGATTGTGGATACTCAATTCCCACACCCATTCAGGAAATGGCAATTCCAATTGTCATGTCGGGTAAAGACCTGATTGCCACGGCCCAAACCGGAACGGGAAAAACAGCCGCTTTTACGTTGCCGCTCATCGATGACATTGGCTCGCGTGAATCTGGCCAGGGCGACCCGCCCCTGGTACTCATTCTCACGCCCACACGCGAATTGGCTTTGCAAATCGATGAGAATATTAAGGAATACGGCAAGTATGTGGGTAGCCGTACCTGTGTGGTTCTGGGTGGTGTTTCTTCGGCTCCTCAAATAAAAGCTCTGCAACGGGGTGTCGACTTTTTGGTGGCTACACCCGGCCGCCTTATTGATCTCATCGAACAGGGTGAAGTCATTCTCGAAGAAGTGGAATTTCTGATTCTTGACGAAGCCGACCGAATGCTGGACATGGGTTTTGTCCACGATGTGCGCTGGATTGCCGATCAGGTACCCCGACCTCGCCAAACGCTGCTCTTTTCCGCCACCATGTCTGCTGCTGTTAAAAGCCTGGCTTCAACCATGCAGACCGACGCCGAGGTTATCTCTGTGGCTCCACCTGCCACTGTGGCTGACAACATTGACCAGCAAGTCATGTATGTGGAGAAAGAAAAAAAGAACGACCTGTTGCTTCACCTGCTTCAAGGTGAGGTCGAAGGCAAGGCTCTGGTGTTTACCGGAAAGAAAACCACCGCAACCATGGTGGCTACTTATCTGGAGCGAAATAAAGTTAGCGCCGTGGCCATTCACTCCAACAAAACCCAGAAGCAGCGGCAGAAGGCTCTTGAAGCTTTCACCAATAACAAGGCCAGAGTTTTGGTGGCAACCGATATTGTGGCTCGGGGTATCGATGTTGAAGGTATCACTCATGTCATTAATTATGAAATGCCTGAAGATGCTGAAAACTATGTGCACCGCATCGGGCGCACAGCCCGTGCCGGCGCCAAAGGTGTTGCCATTGCCTTGTGTTCGGTCCCGGATATTTCTTACCTGCGCAGTGTGGAGCTGCTGACCAAAATGGAAATGAACACCATTGACGATCAACCCTTCCATTCCGAAATGGTGGCCGGTTGTAAGGTCAACGCCACCCGAGCGGCCAAAAGCCGGGCCCGTGCTGGCCGTGGTCGTGGTTCAGGATCCAAGTGGAGGCGGTAGGTTTCGTGGAGTTGGCTTCCAGAAATGGGTCGCTGAAGGGTGATTTTCGATGAAAGTCATTATTGCCGAGAAACCTTCGGTGGCCCGCGACATTGCCAAAGTTCTCAAAATTCAATCTTCAAAAAAAGGATACATTGAAGGCCGCGGCGCGGCTGTTACCTGGGCCTTCGGGCACCTTGTTGCTTTGCAGGATCCGGGTGAATACAATCCGGCGCTGAAACGTTGGGCATTGGAAACACTGCCTTTTGTTCCGGAAGAGTTTAAGCTCAAACTCATTGCCAACCAGGGAGTGAAAGAGCAATTTAATACTATAAAAACACTTTGCGAACAAGCCGACGAAATCATTTGCGCCACAGATGCCGGGCGTGAGGGTGAACTCATTTTCCGATACATTCTGGCCTTGAGCGGCTGCGAAGACAAGCCCATTCGCCGACTCTGGCTGAACTCACTCACACCAGAAGCCATTCTCGCTGCATTTAAAGATTTAAAAGACGGCCACGACTTCGACCCACTCTATGCTGCGGCCCGTTGCCGAAGTGAATCTGACTGGATTGTTGGTTTGAATTGCACTCGGTATTATACGGTTCGTCATGGCAACATTGGCGGAGGTGGTGACCGGGTTTTGTGGACTATTGGCCGGGTGCAAACTCCGGTTTTGGCCATGATTGTGGAGCGTGATGATGTCATTGACCAATTCAGGGCTGAACCGTTCTGGGAATTGCAGACAACGTACCGGGAAGCAATTTTTAAATACAGCGGCCAGCGCAGCAAGAATAAAAAACGGGCCGAAACCCTGCTGGAAAAAGTGCAGGGACAGGATCTGGAAATTACCGGAATTACCGCCAAGAAGAAAAAGGAACAACCTCCGCAGTTGTTTGATCTGACTACTTTGCAGCGTGAGTTGAATAAACAGGTTGGCTTGTCGGCAGCCGATACTCTGACCTCAACCCAGAATCTTTATGAATCAAAATTGGTCACTTATCCGCGTACCGATTCCCGCTATTTGAGCAAGGACATGAAACCGCGCATTCCGAAAATTCTGGATTCCCTGAAGGCGGGATGGGCAGAACAAATTGCCCCGCTGGATTTGAACAAACTTCCGTTTACCAAGCGCATCATCGACGATAAAAAGGTGACCGATCACCACGCAATTATTCCAACGGGAATGAGGGCGGGTAATCTTCGTGGTAACGATCAGTTGGTTTACGATGCAATTGTGCGTCAGTTTATTGCAGCTTTTTATCCACTTTGTTTGAAGAATATTACTACCGTTGATGGTGTTAGCAACAAGGTGAAATTTAAGGCCAAAGGCACTCAGGTTGCAGACCCGGGGTGGACCGCGTTGTTTCCCAAAAAACAAAAGAAAGCGGCCTCGGCTGATAACCAGGTTTTGCCGGAATTTGAAAAGGGTGAATTGGGCCCTCACCAGCCTTATTTGCGAGAAGGAAAAACCAAACCACCCAAGCATTTTACGGAAAACTCTTTGCTCGGTGCCATGGAAGCTGCGGGCAAATTGGTGGATGACGATAACCTTCGCGAGGCCATGAAGGAACGGGGCATTGGTACACCGGCAACTCGGGCGGCTATTATTGAAACTCTGTTGCGGCGAAATTATATCCGCAGGGAGAAAAAGCAGCTCAGGTGTACAGATATGGGGCGGTGTCTGATTGCACTTATTCAGGACCCACTGCTTAAATCGCCGGAAATGACGGGTGAATGGGAAGAGAAACTGAAAAAAATTGAGCGGGGCGAATTGCCTGCAGATGATTTTATGGGTGGAATTAGAGATTATATTTTTGGAATGATTAAGGGTGGCTCCACCGGCAGGATTGATCGGCAGATTTGGGGCAAGTGTCCGCTATGCGGGGAAGATGTTATTCAAGGGAAGAAGGCTTTTGGGTGTTCCGCCTGGAAGGATGGATGCCCTTATGTTCTGGAGCCGAAGGTTAAGGAGCAGGAGTTGAACGGGCAGCAGGTTCAGTTGCTTTTGCAGCAGCGGATTTT
This sequence comes from bacterium, assembly GCA_024223715.1. Lineage (GTDB taxonomy): Bacteria > Krumholzibacteriota > Krumholzibacteriia > LZORAL124-64-63 > LZORAL124-64-63 > LZORAL124-64-63. The sequence continues at coordinate 10,141 of JAAEOA010000368.1, forward strand.
GCCTCGGCCCCTGCGGTTGGGTGATGAACCAAGGGTTGTTATTTTGTCTACTCAGGGGGTGCCCATGGACTTGAGGTTGCCTTCGGCGGATCGGCAGAAAAAGAGGAAGAAGAATTAATAAATCATTTCACGGGTCATAATATTTTTTTCCAATGACGTTGTAATTGAATGCCTAAGTGGCTTGGCGATAGTATTTGTGATACAGGCTGCCGAGTACTGACTTTTTTTCCATGGGACCAAATCCACGGAGTTAAATGTCCCTCGGTTTCCCCGAGGGACATTTACTTAGCACTCAATTTTAATTGTTATGAGCCTCACGGATTTTATTAAAATTGTCTTCTCCCAAAGCTTTGCGGCCCTCAAATCCTGGGTTGTGCCCAAAAGAATGTCGCTGAGTCAATTTGTGGCCATAGATTTGATCAAACACTGGAAATTTATGTGTTTTAGGTTGAAGATTGCCGGGTACTTTTGTTAAAAAGCACCCAGCGACATTCTCTTGGGCACAACCCAAAATGACCATGTGGCAGGAAAATGTTGTTTTGGGTTATATTATTGTTATCCAAAATTTCCAAGTGTTTTGCATGGCTCTTCAAGGAGACAGTTCATGATCAGATCGGTGCTCATCGGTTTCATTTTTTTAATAATACCTGTTTCAACTCTGGCTCAGGACACAACCACTGTTAAGGCAAAAAGCGAAGACATCAGTGAAAACCTTGATCTCCAAGCTGTGGCTTCAGTATTTGGCGAGGCTGAAGATTTAGAGGACTTTGAAAAAAGGCTCAATGACCCTGAAGCTCAGATCACTAATCTTGACATGAATAATGATGGCAATGTGGACTATCTCCGGGTGCTGGAAACAGTGAAAGACGAGACACATTTCATTTCAATCCAGGCTGTTCTGGGTGATGACCAATTTCAGGACGTTGCAACTATTGAAGTTGAAAAAGACAGTTCTGGAGAAACCCAGGTCCAGGTCGTTGGCGATGTTTACATGTACGGTCCCAATTACATTGTTGAGCCGGTATATGTACGTCCACCGGTTGTATTCGCAATCTTCTGGACACCTTATTACAGCCCTTGGTACTCACCATGGTACTGGGGACATCGTCCACCCTATTACCGACCCTGGCGCCCTTATCCAACCCACAGATACCGGACCAATGTTAATGTCCATATTAATGTGAATAATTCTTATAATTACACATCTGTCAGGCGGAGCAAAACATCGGTGCAATTGCAAAATAAAAACCGTCGTAACGATTTTGGAAAGAAGCACCCCGATCAGTCTTTCAAAAAACGCAACCCAGGTGTTGAAAATCGAAACAAGCTTTCCCCAAAAGATTCGTCTCGAAAAGACTTGCCTAAGAAAGAGTCGACCAGAAAAGTTCAGGATGACTGGAAGCCTTCATCGGAGCGGGGCGAAAAAGGAAATAGATCAAAAGAAGGGCCCAAAGGGAAAAGAGACGCCCCTAAAAATGGTAATTCCCAGGTAAAGCCGGTACCTAAAACGAAGCAGACACCAAAAGCCAAGCCCACACCAAGAGCTAAGCCCGCTCCTAAAGAGAAACAAAAAAAGGCGCCCCCAGTCCGGCCCAAGCAAAAAAAGAGGCGATAAACGCGGGGGAATGCAAAAAAACCGGGATGTTACTTCTGTCGATTTGGACTTCAGTACATCCCGGTTTATCATTGCTTTTAAGCTTGAATCATCTGATTCAACTGCTTTTATGACAAAGACCGATCCTTCTTCGAAAATAGTGGCGGCCCACCACCCATTATTCCCTGATCCCGCAACTGATCCCGCAACTGATTCCGCAACTGATCCCGCAAGTGCCTCGTCGCCAACGCATGGGTCTCATTGCCCTCGGTGAATGGGCGGCCCTTGTTTACGCCCACCAGTTTCATACGTTCACTGCCGGGAACAAAAA
>JAAEOA010000369.1 GCA_024223715.1 bacterium
CGGAAAAAGTGGCCCCTGCGGGGCAGCAATGGCGCAGTTTAAAGGTGTCAGGTTTCGGGTGTCAGGGAGTTGAGGTGCTAGATCCTGAAACCTGAACACTGACACCTTCAATTTCTTACAACATGTTGTCAGAAAAAATGGACTAAAGGTCTAAAAGGATTCCGGATGGGGGACCGATTAAAAGATAAAGTAGCTATTGTAACCGGCGCCGGGTCGGTGGGACCGGGATGGGGAAATGGCAAGGCAACTGCGGTGCTGTTTGCCCGGGAAGGAGCCGAGGTCCTTGCCGTTGACATCAACCTTGCTGCGGCAGAAGAGACCAAAACCATCATCGATCAGGAAGGCGGCGATTGTACCGTTTGCCAGGTGGATGTTTCCCGATCCAGCCAGGTGCAAGCCATGGTTGAGCAGTGCATTGAACAATATGGCCGGATCGATATCCAGCACAACAATGTCGGTATTGTTGAAGTCGGTGGGCCGATCGAGATTAGTGAAGAAAATTGGGACAAGGTGATGAATGCCAACGTTAAGAG
>JAAEOA010000370.1 GCA_024223715.1 bacterium
AGCAAGTTCTGATAACGCCCGAGGAACCCCCAGAGGAAGATACCCAATATCAGACTTAGCCCGATCAGAGCAGCCCCAATGGCCGTCATGGATTGATCCTGGTCTGATATCACCTGAGTGATATCCCAATGCAAAAGGTAGCGGCCAACCTCCTTGCCGGAGAGGTCCTTCATGGGCAGGGAGCTCACGCTGAAAGTCTCGTTGTTTTGCTTCAGACGAAAATCTCCATCACTGGTTTTGAGCGCCTTAAGTGATTCGGGGTCAAAAATGTAATCCCTGGAACGGCCTTCCGTCACCTTCCCAACCTGGGCGTATTCGGACATATCATCCCAGAAGCCTCCGTATCCAAATACTTCTTTATCCACCAACCAGTTTTCCTTGGTCAAAAACTTCTTTTCCACCAGCGGAATAACGGAGATACCGGACTCATCTTCAATACCACTGATGACTTCATCAATCTCCTTGCCCAGTTCCAAGTATCCCACCAGTTCAGCGTTGATGTACCAAGGGCGTACCGACCTGAGGGTAAATGCCCCGAGGCTCCCAAGTTCCAGACCTGACGTCAGCCCATTATTTCCTGCTGCGAGGGCCATGGTACTTCGACCACTAATGTCCCCGTACTTGAGCGGGTTATGCATTCGCAAAAAACAAACGCCGTCCAGTCCTATGAAATAGAAGTGGGTGATGTTGTTTTCTTCACGCAACTTATTGAACAGGGGCTTGGCATATTTTATAAGGCGTTTTCTATCCTTCATCTGCCAGGCCATCATGCATCCGCCGTCAGCAGAAACCTGTTCCAATCCCAAGGCCAGAACTTCCTGTTGGTACACCACTCCCTTGGAAAAAATATTCTGGAATTCAGCTTCCTTGGCCACTTTGGACCTTTTCAGATGGTTTTTCGTCAAATAGCTGGCTCCCCATTGAGCCCCGGCCAGGATAATTATCGAGGAAAGGGTTAGCGGAATCAGGACCTTACGGCGGATATTAAAGGTTCCCTGAGGGTGGGTCATGGTTTAGCCTCCACGGGCGTCCCCATGGCATGGACGATTGTGTGATCTATCTTCAGAATGTTTCCCAAACACAGGGAGCTACCAAGCAGAGGAGTCCATCCCAGTAACAACATCGCGGTCACCAACTCCGCTTTCTCGTGTATAAATTCAAACAGTCGCAACACTCCATACCCGGGCTTAATTTCTACCTTGGCTTCGGAATAGAACACCTCTTGTTGAATATTGTTTATCGTACCAGGAACAGGTTTGCTTAGGGGTTTTTAAAGGAAACCCCACTAACCTGAAACACACCGAATAGGCCGCTGATCACTTCCGTTTTTGTGCGGAGGTGCCGCACTTCAAGTACTGGCAACAGGTGGTCTCGACATGAAATGGAACGTCTGCGCCCAACTCAC
>JAAEOA010000371.1 GCA_024223715.1 bacterium
CGAAGTTCTTCGCCTTTATCCGGAACTTAAGCAAGAGTTGGAAAAAATTTTTATCTGGCGTTTGGATATCAGACCCCAGGTGTTACTGGTTAAGGATACACGGACCTTCCGGAAATTTTCCCGCAACGAATTCTTTGTCGCGTTTGCGGTTCCTGAAAAAGATTTGATCGTCATTGATTATTCCAGGATGAATCGGCACCCCTTTTCCCTGCGTATCACCTTTAAGCACGAATTGTGTCACCTTTTGCTGCATCGCCACATCAGCAACCACCGCCTTGCGAGATGGTTTGAAGAGGGCATTTGTCAGTGGGCCAGTGATGGAATTGGGGAAATATTCATAGACAGAAGCGGGTCCGGACTTAATGCTGCCATTTTGGCCGATCGTTTGCTGCATCTCAGACAACTGACAGTGAAATTTCCCCGGGACAAAGCATCCCTGATGCTCGCCTATGAACAAAGTAAGAGTGTGGTCAATTACATTGACAGACAGCGCGGAAAAACCGCAATTCTGGATTTGTTGGGCCATCTGAGAAATGGTGAGTCCATGGAAGCCGCCGCCATTAAAAGCCTTGGCATTTCCGTGGAAGAACTGGAAAATGATTGGCTCGCCCATCTTGAAAGCACCCCCCGCTGGCTGGTTTATCTTGCCGACAATCTTTATGGCATCCTATTTTTCCTGGCTGCGCTTTTGACGATTTTGGGATTTGTCAGGCGGATGATGCGGCGGAAGTTGTGGGAAAATGAGGGAGCGAATGACGAGTGAAGAATGCCGAATAATGGATGGTGGAATCCTTTGGAAGGAAGACTGACGACTGATTCGCCGCCGACTCATGTTAATACAAATACATTAAAAAGACAGAACGAAGTGATTTCATCTTTCCAAAATCA
>JAAEOA010000372.1 GCA_024223715.1 bacterium
AACAATGGCGACAGTATTACTTCAGAGAGGTTGAAACACGGGTTCTGCCCAACAACAAGGGACACACCTTGAAGTATGCTGCTTGATGGAAGTAATAAATTGGAAAATGAAAGGGTTACATTCTTTGCGGAACAATAAATACTGGAGATCTAGATAGGTTGACCAGATATTGTTCACAGGTTACAATGCAGACAATATTCGTCGGGTAGCCAGAGTGATATGGGGCTCATCTCTCCTCTGCGAACCTGTGTTTTTATCTCATGGAGGGAATACCTTGAAAACTTGCCGCTTGGTCACAAATGCTGTTCTTCTGAGCTTGGTTGCGGCCCTGACCGTTGGTTGCTCGTCGGACGATGACCCCACGACTCCGCCTGACTCAACAACTCTGACCCTCAGCGGTACTGTCGGCGCTGCCGGTGGTATTCTGACTTCCGCCGACGGTGAGATGTCCTTGACGGTGCCGCCGGGTGCCTTGGCTGCCGACGTGGAAATAACCATGACCGAGGTCGATCCAGCTTCCGTCGCCACCGTGTTTGATGGCTTTGAAGTGGTTAAGGCATTTTCCTTTTCTCCGCCCGATTTAGACTTGGGGTCGGACGCGGAATGGGAGTTGGAAATGGATTGGCCGGCTTCGACCACTAAGGCGGACGAAGTCATGGCCGAATTGCCGGTAAGTGTTATCAGCTTGGGAGATATGCAGGTCAACCCGATGCGCACCGTAACCGAACAACTCGCCATCCTGACCTTGATGCCCGCCCCGCAGACCAATATAGCAAATATCAAAATACGTGGAATACAGGCCACGAATGTGGCTATTGTCACTTTGCCGGAAGTGAATCCCTTCGTCGGCCGAATCCAGGTCTCAGGAGGGTTGTCCGGTGAGGGCACCGCGACGGTTAACACACCTTTTACGCTCGTAGGCAGGGTTGGGTTTTCACCAAGTCTGGTACCTGTTGAGCCGTTCCGCTATGTTACCGGCGAGGATATGTCGGACTTTTTGCAGCATTTGGAAAACGGCGACGCTCTGGATCCGATCGATGAAGGTACTTATGAGAATGGCAGTTCCTATGTTGACACGGAGTGTTCCTTCACGGGGCTTTCGCTTGGAAATTCAGAGCTGAACTGCGGAATCTCCTTTAAGTATGGTTTCGGTACCGATTACTGGGACAGGTTTGAACACCTCACAGGACCAGTGGAAGACCTGGATCTAAAGATTAACTTTCCATCAGTGAATGTTGAAATCAACGAAAATGGAAATACCGACGGACCGGTGAGTACCGGCGTCTGGGGCACGGGCACCTTCGGTCTTGAAGGAGGTTGCCTTTTGCGCGGTGTGCAGTGGGCGCACTCGGGTGAGGCGACACTTTCAGGCACCAATGGGACCGCCTTCTATGATCTGCATAGCGACCCTCCACTCCAGTCGACCTTTTCGGGTCTTCAGTTCGAGGGAGCTAACCAATACGGTTCGTTCATGATCACGCTTGGCCACAACTTCCTCAAAACGCCCGGCGATGAGCGAATCGCCTTGATCAGTTACGGCGCCACAGGTGGTGCAATCACCGAATGGTTTCCCGACGACGACGAGTTCGGCTGGTCTCAACTCATAGCTTTTCAGCAAAACGTCACTGACGCCCAGCCACTGGACAACGACCTTTTCAGCGAAGGATTCGTATACGTTTCCAACAGCTACAATCAAGTTCAAATCTTAACCTACGATGTGGAAGGAGGGACTTACTTAAACGAGGGTCCTTACGCGAATTTTCCGGCCGCCACCGGGGCTGCCGTTACGGCCTTTGTCCGACAGAACGGATCAATGTTGGTCGCCACCGACGGCACGCCTGGCCAGTTGTTTGTACATGATCGGTCCAGTACGGGTGCTGAAGCGACGCTGGTGGCTACCGTGGGCGATAGTCCGCGCCGGTTGCGGGTTGCGGGCGATATTGCTGTAGTTAGCAACTTCGGATCGGACAACCTTTCGGTCTTCACGTGGGATGGTTCGGACAACGTTACTCTGACCGAAACCATCGCCGTCGGCGATGGGCCAGTTGGCATCGACGTACTGGCCCTGCCTAGTGGACAGGTGGGCATCCTCAGTACGGGATTTAACGACAATACCTGGACCCTGAGTGTTGTCACTGGCGCTGGAGCTCTGGTTTCCAATACTACAACCGCCTTGCCGAACGGCGCGCTGGCTCCGGGCCATGCCATCTGGCTCGATCTGCAAGGTGCCCAGGCAATGATTACCTGTAACGGCAGCGATAATGTGGTGGTTGTCGATTCTGGTTTGTAGGCAGGACGGTATTCATAAGAATTAAAGGAGGGCTGCTTTGATTCAGCCCTCCTTATTTTCCAACCCGATGGATCTAACAGTGTGTCTTGTTTATTCCGTCCCCACTGATTCCTAACGACTTGCCCCACTCTGATGATACGCACCATTTTGAAAAACTTGTCCTGAATTTCCTGCTTTATTCGTTCAGGCATTACCGTTTGAAAATACACCTGAATATCTTATTCTAGACTAGGACGGGATTTATGGTGAGAGGGTATTGGAAACTATCAAATCCTGAACATGCATGACAAAGTAATATCTGCCCGGTCACCTTGGCAGAATGGGTTTTGGGAGAGAAGAAGTGATCCAGTAGGCGAGAGTTTCTTTTCCCCCGGCGCTGTGTCAGGTCATTTTTCCGGTCTTTTTGAGTTCATTTATCATTTTCAATATCAACAAAAAACTGCTCTAAACAGCCAATTAGGTCCTTTTTTTTAAAATGACATCATTAATCTCCGATATGGGATAATTATCCTACCATTGTACTGGGTGTTTCTTCTGCAATATGGTACACTGCGGGAATGAACATTCATTCAGATAATGATGTCATTTAAAAAATAACATTGGCGGGAAAGTTTTCCCAAAACAGCAGGGGGACAGAATGTCAAACAAAACTAATGCGATCATTTTATTCTTCGTTGGAGTTGGACTCATGACTGCGGGCGCAGCCATGGGCTACACAACCTTCAGCGGCTCTAACAACTGCGATCAATGCCACGACGGCTTTGACGGTTATGGTTCATCAACACACCAGGAACACATTTCAAGCTTTTCCTGCGGTTCCTGCCACGCCTCCAGTGGTGACAACCCCTTGGTTGAAACCTGCGCCGTTTGCCACGAAGCCAATCTCCTGTGGAATTTCCACCTGCAGTTTGCACCCAACGATATGAATGGATTTAATTGCGCAACTTGCCACAATGTCGTTGCCACTGAGAAAGACACTTGGGATGGTATCAAAGCACGTTATCGTGAAGCATTGTTCACCAACTAAAAGTTACAGTTTTTAGTTTCAGATCAATTGTTAAAGAGCCCCGCTTGAATTAACAAGTGGGGTTCTTCTTTTCCGGCAAACAGAGTATGCTATGATTGAAAAACTCAAATGAGAAACAATCAGCATTTCCAAGCAAGGACCTTAAGATGAGCAGTCCGCACCTTTTTAAAAAACAATCCTATTATCAATTATCCTCGCCATCTGGGCACCTCAAATTTCGAAGGCAACCGATTTGGGCGAGATCGAGGCCCTTCAACCAGTCTCCAATACTTACCCGAGACTTTCGCCTGACAACCACCACCTGCTGTATTCATCAGAAAACGAAGGCTCGTTAAATATCTACCCGATGAGCCAGGATACGAAAGACGTCAAAATGCTTACGCATTGGCAATACGATGACAGCTCCGCAGCCTGGTCCCCCGACGGGCAAAAACTTGGCTGGCGACGCACTTTGACTGATAAGAATGGTAAAAGGAATTTTGAAGTTTTCGCCAAGGATTAAAAAACCGGGGACGAAATAAATTTGTCCAATAGTTCGGCAGTTGATTTAATCCGCACTGGTCTTCTGCCGGTGATTTTATTGTATTTGCTTCGAACAGAGGCGAGCCTCAGCGTCGGTTGACGGATCTTTTTCTTATCAAGCCAGATGGTTCCGATCTCCGTCGGGTTACCGATGGGGTGGGCAGGTTATGGGGTTTATTCGGCCTTCGTTTAGTTGGGGTGGGCAGGAGGTTTCTGCTAACCGGATGGTGCGTGGCGTTACTGATATGGTATTGATTGATGATGGCCTCCGAAGGTAGTCACGGGCAAAGGCGGCATGACGGAATCCTGGTACGTTTCCAGCTTTTCCGAAAACATCAGTTCAAATCTAACGGTCACCTTCTCTTTCCAACCCTAACCTTGATTATTACACCTCAATCGTCCAGGCGTCTGCCTTTTTAACAACTGCGGAATCGTTTTAAACATCCATAGGTGACGGATAATTCTTTTGAGGAAACAAAAATGACAAGAAAAATCATCACCGAATTTCCATGATCTTTTAAATCCTCCTGCTGGCCACTTAATTTATTACCCCGCTGTTCCAGCAACGATGGCACTGATACCAATGATCGCCAAGCCGCTTTGTAGTTCAAATACAGACTTGAGCCTCTTGGGTGGATTGGTTTGATCGACAAACGTTGTTATGTATTAATCGGCTGGATTGTATTCGGACCAATCATCGAAACTCTCTCTCCCTCCTAAATTTTCACGTTTTTTTTACAGGGAGAGGGCTGTCTGTATGTTGCAATTTCACTGGATGGAATAAATGGTGGACACAGCGTCTTTTTGTCAAAAATCTATGAAAAAAATCACCCCAGGTGAAGCTTCAAGGCCCTTCGCCGAAGATGATGCTGGTCAAATAAGTCCTACTTTTTTCGGAAGAATTAGGCATCTGATCCTGCATGGGCTCTTTTTATTTTTAAAACCCGGGACGGAATTCGTTGAGACTATGTGGTAAAGATGATATAATGGTCCCCTACTTTTTGAAGGGAGTTTGATATGTGTATTCCTGTGAAAAATGGGAAGATTATCCCTATTATCCTCGTTCTGGTTGTTTCCGTCATGGTCCCCCTGTCCGCTGATGGGCAGGGTTGTTTTGACTACCGAAACACATTCCGGGAAGCTGGCACCTGGCCTTCGACCGGACTGGTGGGCGGCATGGACAGTGATGGTGATCATGCCCTGACCATGTACGACAATCAGATCCACATCCTGGATCTTTCCGACCCTGGTGCCGTTGCCGAAGTGGGGACCTTCGAGCTGGGGATTTACGCTTCACATGTGGCAAGCCAGGATCGCCTCGCAGTGGTGGGGTCCAATTCCACCCTTAATCTGCTGGATTGGAGTAATCCTTCATCCCCGCTGCTGTTGCAAACCCTCGCCATGCCATCGGGCACCGAAAACATCACCCGGGATGGTGACTACCTTTTTGTCAGCCGGGGAACCCTGGGCGTGGATATTTTCGAATGTACCGCCGCCGGAGGATTGACTCTGCTGGGCAATATTGATACTCCCGGCTCGGTGAACGACGCCTGTCTGCACGAAGGGTGGCTGGTGGTTGCTGACGGAGAAGCTCTTCTGACGGTACTGATTTCCGATCCGTCCGATCCAATAATTATCGGTTCCTATTCAAGTTATTATGTCGGAGCCGAGGATTTGGATGTCCACCAGGTCAAGTCTTCAGAGGACCAGCTCGTGGTGGCGTCCGTGCGCTGGCAAGGGGAGCAGTTCGGAGGTCCCACCAGGGGGCTCGACCTCATGGATGTGGATGCGGGGGGAAATCTGATCCATCTGGACGATATGAATTTTCCCGGTTACGACTGGCCGCGATACGATCTCCATAATGATTGGCTATTTGTTTCCTGCAACCAGGAGTTCCGTGTCATTCCTCTTTCCGATTTCCCAAACAAGGTTGCCTGGTTGGAAACCGGTTCCTCGGCAAATCCGGTGGTGGCCGGGTCTTCTACCGCCCTTTTGCAACTCGCTTCCGGTGGTTACGACATCCTCGATATCCGGTATCCCGGGTTCGTCACTCCCGAACCAGCGTTCAGTGGAAACGCTTTCCATGATATCGGGGGTGGCATGGTGGTGGATGGTTTCCTGCTCAAGGATAAGACCACCTGGAGCGGATTGGTCTATTCCTACGATGCGTACCTTTACGATGTGAGAAACCCCGAAGACATTATTGAAATAAACCACATCAGTGGAAATGGAGGGCCGGAAGACTATCATTTCTCTTCCATTTCCGCAGTCAATGGTTCGCGGGTTATGGTTTCCACGTCCACTGCTTATGGAACAGGCTGTTCCGTGTATGACCTGGAAATGGAACCATTCCAGACGGTTGCTCTTCCCTATGGCGGTGAAGCAGTTTTCGATGGAACGCGCCTTTACCAGAGAGCCGTGGACTCGAATATTGGGTTGGCCATTCTGGATCTGTCCACCCCCGGCTTGGTAACCGAACTTGGCTTCGTACCGGGTTTCCTCAGCTATCCCCCAGTTCTCGTGGCGGAAAACCTGGTGGCAGCCATGGGCTCCGATTTCACTCTTTTGGATCTCTCTGATCCCTTGGTACCGATTGAACTGGGGACCATCCCCGGAGTTGGCGGCCGGTTGCTGGGCCGCCATGGGGACTTCCTGTTCCTGAAAAACAACTCGGGAGATTTCCTCTGTGTTGATGTGGGCGATCCGCTCAATCCCGTTTTGCACTGGCAGAACCCCTACATGAATGTACAGACCATGGACATGGAGGGCGATCTGGCCTTGATGACGCTTTCCGGAAGCGGGGACAACTTCCTGCAAGTCTATGATCTGGTCAGCACTCCTTCATCAGGGCCTCTGCCCGTCAGCCAGGGGTTCACTGGGGGATCTAATATTTCCGAGGCCATCTGGTCCGGGGACTATGCCTACACTTCGGACATGCAGGTTTTCAATATGGGCGATCCTTCCCAGCCTGTTCTACTGGGCCGAGGTATCGGCTCAGGACGAGGAATGTACCGGAACGACAACCGGATCATCATGGGCGGCGGATGTTTCCCTGTTCAATGCACCAGTTCGTCTTCACCGGTGGAAGAAAATTTTCCCGGCCCTGGACATTTCCTGTTGAATAATTCACCAAATCCCTTCAACCCGATGACGAAAATCAGCTTCGATCTGGCCCGTTCCACCCAGGTGAACCTTGAGGTCTTCGATCTCGCGGGTCGCAAGATCAACACCCTGATATCCGAAGCCTTGGGCGCCGGACGCCACTCCGTTATGTGGAACGGTACGGACGAAGGTGGCCGCAGGGTTTCCAGCGGCACCTACTTCTACCGCCTGCGGGCAGAGGGTGACACCCAGACGAACAAGATGTTGCTTCTGAAGTAAAATCCAATCGATTGGATGAAGCCGCCTTCCTGGTATCCGGGAGGCGGCTTTTGTCCGGAATCCGTAGTCAACGAGACTGTACCCGACGATTTACATCACCAATATTATCGCCAAGCCGCTTAGTGGTTCAAATACAGATTTGAGCATCCTGGGTGGATTGGTTTGATCGACAAACGTTGTTATGAATTATTGGCAGGCCCAATAATATTTTGGGCCCAAAATCGCTTTCTGCTTAACACAATGCCAAATGCCGAGTATGCTACGGTGCATGAATATTAAATTACTCCTGTTTCTTGCCTTTATATTTGCTTTGCAGATCCAGGCGGCTTTCGCAATTGAGAATGTGCGTTTCAAACGGCTGTCTGTTGTGGACGGATTATCCCAGTCCAGCGTTGAGGCTATAGTCCAGGATCAGGAGGGTTTCATTTGGATTGGTACCGAAGACGGTCTAAACCGTTACGACGGATATTCCTTTAAACACTTCAGGCATGACCCGGATGACCCTTCCTCCATTGCCACCAGCAATGTCATGCGTCTGCACCTTGGTAACAATGGACAACTATGGGTTGGAACCTATTCCAAAGGTCTGGATCGATATGATCCACAGACAGAAACGTTCACGCACTTCCCTCATGATCCATTGGATCCCAATAGTCTCAGCGGAGACCGGGTTCGATCTATTTGTGAAGACGCCACCGGTACGCTGTGGGTAGGAACTCTCAATAACGGATTGAACCGGCTTGATCCCGGATCTCAGAAATTCGTCGTAATGAAACACGATCCTAACTCACAAAACAGCCTGCTCAGCGACAGGGTTCGGTGTGTGTATCCTGACCCGTCCGGTCTGCTTTGGATTGCCACCAACAACGGATTCAGCAAGTATGATCCAGTCACTGGACAATTTGAGCATTTTCAGGCTGCAACTGAAGAAACCGAAAATTTAAATACAATTCAAAGCAACGATGTCCGATATATTTCAGGCGATGAAAATGGTCTGTTGTGGATCGCCACTACACCAGGCTTGAGCAGTTTCAATCCTGAAACAGGCCGGTTTAGAAATTTCCGGCACGATCCTTCTGACCCGGGCTCCCTCAGTTCCGACATTATCCGCACACTTTATATCGACCATCAGAACCGAATATGGGTGGGAACAAACCGCGGAGGGTTGAACCTGTATGATCGGCAGTCAGATTCTTTCCATGCCTGGTGGAATGATCAGGCCGATCTAACGAGTCTCAGTAACAACAGTGCCAGGGTGATTTTCCAGGATAACGGCGGTTTGCTTTGGGTCGGAACTTTTGGTGGTGGGTTGAATATTTTTGACCCCCGAATTGATCGGTTTCGACATTACGAGCACGACGTAGATGACCAGAACAGCTTGAACAATCCGACCGTCTGGGCAATTTCCGAAGGGCCACAGGGGCGTATCTGGTTTGGTGTCTATTCCCCGGGGTTGGATCGTTACGACCGGAGTACAGACAGCTACGAACACGATCTTCAGAATCAGAATCACGATCAGGCTGAAGAATCGCGCAACTTTGTTCGCCATCTGTATTGGGACAGAGATGGACTGCTCTGGGTTGGCAACGGCCAGACGGGTCTCGATCTTTTTAATCCCCGAGACGGCAGCTTTCAGAACTGGGTCCATAAGGAAGGAGAGACGAACTCCCTGGGTGGCAATAATATTCGGGACATTATCCAGGACGAAGCAGGTGACATTTGGATAGCCACCTCCGGTGGTGGACTTGACCGTTTTGAACCAGGCAACGAAGTATTCTCCCATTTTCGCAACGATCCTGATAACCCAAAAACCCTCAGCAACAACCAGGTAATTTCCATTCACCAGGACAGTGATGGAGCCTATTGGGCTGGTACAGTTTCGGGCCTCAACAGAATAGTTTTCAAACCCGGGTCCGGACCCGACCAGGACTTTGAGATTACCAGGTTTTTTCATGATCCGGCCGACTCTCGGTCCATTAGTAACAACTACATTCTCTCGATTTTTGAATCGCAAAACGGAGACCTCTGGTTTGGATCGATGCAGGGCCTGTCTCGCCTCCGCAAGAGCGACAGGTCCGATCCGGTTTTCACCCGCTGGTTCATGAAGGACGGTTTACCTAACGATGTTATTTACGGTATTCTTGAAGATTCGGGAGGCCGGCTCTGGCTAAGCACAAATTTCGGGATTTCCCGCTTCAATCCAGAGACAGGAGTTTTCAGGAATTTCGATACTCGCGATGGGTTGCAGACAAACGAGTTCAATACAAATTCTTATACAAAAACTTCTTCGGGTTCCTTTATCTTCGGCGGTGTGAAAGGAGCTAGTGAATTCCATCCAGATCAAATCGTGGACAGTGATTTTATGCCCCCTGTTGTATTGACAGGATTCAACATCTTCGACGAACCGGCCAACTTCGATGTGGCCCTCAACAGCCTCGATACCATTACTCTTTCACACAGTGACAACTATTTTTCCTTCGAGTTCGCTTCACTGGATTTTTCCTCTCCAGAACGAAACCGCTACCAGTACATGCTCGAAGGATTGGATGGAGGCTGGACCCGGGCTGGAACCAGGCATTTCGCCGGGTACACCCACGTCGGTCACGGAGAATACGTTTTTCGAGTCAGGGGCACCAACAGCGACGGTGTCTGGAATGAGCTAGGCACCTCAATAAGGATCATCATCACCCCTCCTTTCTGGAAAACCTGGTGGTTTATTCTAATTCTGATTGTGGCCATAGTTGGCGGGGTTAGTCTTCTGGTCACCAATCGGGTAAAACAATTGTTGGCGATCGAACGCCTGCGAAGCAAAATAGCCGCCGATCTGCACGACGAAATCGGCAACGGACTTACTGAGATTTCCATCATGTGTGAGATAATACTACAGAAACTTCCGGCCGATGCGCTTACGCTTGTTCAAGCCGAGACCCAGAAAATTGGTTTAACTTCCAGAGAACTTATTTCCAACATGAGTGACATTGTTTGGTTGGTGAACCCCAGACGTGATTCTCTCTATGACCTGATCTCAAGGCTTGGTGATTCCTTCAAAGAAAGGCTTGATGCCCAGGATGTTCAGTTCAAGACCGAGAACCTCGATTCGCTGGAATCAATCCGTTTGAAGATGGAATATCGACAGCACCTGCTTCTGATCTTCAAGGAGGCCATCAATAACTGCTTGAAATACGGGAAATGCTCCATGTTGACCTTGAGAGTCAATCTGCAGGGTAAGGAATTGACGATAGAGTTAATAGATGACGGCAAGGGTTTCGATGTCCAGACTTCTACTGCTGGAAACGGGCTGCAGAACATGAAAGACCGGGCCCGTCGGATTGGTGGATCCATGACTATTAGCTCTTCGGCCAACACCGGTACCAAAGTGAAGTATTCAGGTACTATTAACAGGACCATCATTTGGAAAAGAGGGTAGGAAAAACAAGCGCATAGTTTTTCCCCTTTTGACCGGATGTTGACACTATTCTACTCCATCCTGGGCGCAATTTCCAATCATTCGAGTTCTCTTCGTGGAGTAAAGTATCAAATTCAGGTTCAAATACTGAATTCTGGGCATATCTCGGCCAAATCGGTTTCAAGGCCATTTTCGCCGAAGGCGGGATAGCGCAGCGGTTCCAATCCGAAAATTCCTTGGTTTAATTTCTGGAGCGATTGAGTTTTGGATAGGCACACCTGCAATTCTCCTTTTATTAGTCCCGGAGATCTTATCATTCCCCCCACTTACCAGCATTTGGAATAACTGAAATATGAGAGCCTGCTTGGTTCCATTTCCCATCGCGGCGACGAAAAATATCTATCGAGCGCAGTGGAACAATTCCTGTCTTACCATCTTCAGTCTCCATGAAATAACTGGCAACGTAAAAAACCAGGCCCAGATCCCCTTCAATTTGAATTTCCGAATCGTGGATCTCATAACCTGTACCCCGAAAATTCTCCAACGATAGATCGGCGTTGAGCATATAGTCATCGATGCCGCGTTCAATTTTTTTGCTGGGACCCAAAAAACCAACCCAATCATCCGTGTGCAATTCACGAATGCGATCGCGGTCACGATCCAAGAAAGCCTGGAAAATCTGGTGAATGTGATTGAGTAGTTCCTGTTTCTCATTTTTTTGCTGGTTTAGCATTGTTCTTCCTTCTGGTTTTGGGCAAATCCAAAGGTTGGTTTGATTCAAAAATGCGGGCACTGGCCAAATCACCGAGGCTGTCGATCAGTTGTTTATTCAAAGTCAGCAAAACCGATTTTCCGTAGTCCGTTTCAATAAGCAAATCTGCAGATCGTAAAATGTGGATATGGTGTGAAATTGTGGGTTTGGCTACACCGAGAATTTCGGTTAATTCAACCGAGGTTCGGGGTAATCTTCCGATAAGTGAGACGATAGCAAAACGGGTAGTGTCGCCTAGGGCGCGAAAGACCAGAGCGACATCCGGAGTTATAGCTGTAGTATTTTGGTTCAGCCCTGACCTGTGATGTGTGGGAGGATTTTCTACATAGGGAAACCATGGTACTGATCCATTTTCGGTCTGACGTACTGTCCATAGCCGATCCAGATTAAATACCGAAGGTGAACAAATGCATTCATCTATTTTTTCCATGGGAAGTATGTATCCACCACGTAAAGCCCGCAGTTCCTGTTTTTTATCATTGATTTCTATTGGCAATAAGGAATGACGCAAAAAAGTTTTTAACCCTGATTCGGTGAGCAACTTCATTTTTTTGATTATGGAAATGTCAAAACCAGGCTGCAATTCCTGCCAGGTTTCGGCAAAAGATAATTTCCAAAATTGTTTTAAGGTCGCTACCAAATCATTCTTAAATGATTGGGGAGTATCTATTACCCGGTTCAATGCCTTACTGGCTTTGCCTGTTGCTTCAAACGGAAAAAGACCAATAAAAGCCAACCATTCTCGCTTGGCCTTGGGCAAACCGTTTATTACTTCCGCAACTGGTTTTGTTTGATCGAGGAGTGCCAGGACAGCCTCTTCTTTGTGTAATAGACCCAAGAGCAAACGTTCTTGAATGAGTCTTTCGGACATTGATTCCAGGGTCTGGACTACGGTTTCAAGATCAGAAGTTGGAGCAATATCGAGGACATCAGCTATTGCCGGCCACATTCCGCTTGGGATATCGAGGGGCCAAGTTTGGCGTGGAAAAATTTCGAGAGTTTTATTCTTCCAGTTTTGGAAATTCTCGGATTTGTCGGAGCTCAGGACTTGCAGAGCGAAGAATATTTCCGGATGCAAGCTGATTGCAAACTTCGTTTGTAGGGTGTCGTTCTTTTGTTTTTTCATGGTTAGATTATAATCTAACTCAAAGACTGCGTCAAGATCCTTTCAGAGGTTTTTGCCTGAAACTTGTTAACGAGCACCTTAATCTGACTAATGCAGCATTAATCGTCTTCCGGATCTGTGCATAGTCAAAACTCCATCGCCCTGCCCCATTTGCATTTACGAATACAAAAACCTAGTCTTGGTCCCATTCTCAATCTGTTTTTTTATACCATCTTCTGCAGCCTGCGGTCTCGTCAGTCCCTGGTTTTGAAGAACTTTGCGCACCGCTATCAACTGGTAGTGCTACGCCGTTACAACAAGATTCCTCGCCTCAGATCACGAGACCGATTTCTTTGGATGATTCGGACACAGATCCACACCCGATAGCGAAGCAACCGTGAGCCGGTGGTTGAAAGATTGCACCGCAAATATTTTTGCGAGGATACATGAGCAAATTTGATTGGTTCCGGTTTGCCTGAATTCCAGAAGCTGTCAGCCTGAAATATCCGAATCCTTCCCTCATCTAACCCCGATCATTCAGTCAATCATCTAGTTCCCATTTTCCCAGACCCAAACCTGGAATCAGCTGGAAGAATCAAGCTGATTCTTGGTGCAATTTCCTAAGCGATTAAGTTTTGGGTTTAGTCAGAAAATCAGCGCCAATGCCACACGGAAATCCATGCTGACTTTTCCGGATTTGGCAATTAAACCGATTGGGGTCGGGAGGTCCCTGAAATTTCTTCCAATGCCCCCCGATTTGTGATAAAGTAGACTTGTCAGATGAGTCACCGCAGACTCTCTGGATGTAACGATCAGTTCAGGGGCTTTCCAGTCCACCACCACTTCTGCTTCCGGTGGAGTGGCCTTATCGATGGAGACCTCTGGGATGGTCAGGGTATCGGCCAACCTGCCGGATTCACAATTACCGTCGAGGCTTTGAAACAAGTGGTGGTTCGGGATGACCTCAGTGGCACCATTTTTGTGCCGGGGGTGACTTCCCTTCACGGCAACCATCCCAATCCGTTCAATCCCCAGACGCAGATTGGTTTTTCACTGTCTCAGGCCGGCCGGGACAGACTTAATTATCACGACATGCCCGGCTGCAAGGCCCGCAGTCTTCTGGCCGAAAGTCTGTCTGTTGGTGTCCTCACGGTCATTTGGGACGGTACCGACGACAGGGGCGGCAGAGATTTACACCATTCGTTTGCAGGCACCTGATGGGACGTTGACCCGGAAGATGGCTCTGGTTACATAGTCCACCTTCAGTGTCAGGGGAACCCATTGGATTCCAGGAAATGGCAAGCCATCCTAAACCACTTCGATACCATTGCGAACCTTCCGGCCAAAGATCGGGAGCAAGCCTTGACGAGCCTTGCTGCGGACGATGCCTCCATGGCCAAAGAAGTACGATCCCTGTTGGCATCTGACGACCCGGACTTCCTTGCCGAACCGGCTTTCACCAATCTTTCGCACGACCTTCCTGATGATCCGGAACTCCCTGCTGGTTCTGAAGTCGGCCCCTATCGTATTACCGAAACCCTTGGCGAGGGAGGTATGGGTATCGTCTACCTGGCTGATCGGGTCGACGAGCAATTCCAGCGCCTGGTGGCCCTGAAGATTATCAAACGCGGCATGGACACCCATCGTGTCATACGTCACTTCCAGGCTGAACGACAAATCCTGGCCTCGTTGACCCATCCGAACATTGCCTTGCTTTACGACGGGGGAATGTCTGACGACGGCGTTCCGTATTTCTCCATGGAGTATGTTGATGGCCTGCCCATCGATACCTATTGTGAGCAGAACGACCTGCCTCTGACGCAACGCCTCAAACTTCTGTGTGAAGCCTGCGCAGCGGTGCAGTATGCCCACCGCAACCTTGTTGTGCACCGCGACTTGAAACCCAGTAATGTCCTGGTCACCAGTGAAGGCCAAGTGAAGTTGCTCGACTTTGGCATTGCCACCCTGCTGGATGATCGTACGGGTGCACAGGAGCAGCAGACCCTTATGGGCCGACGGGCCCTGACCCCGAATTATGCCAGTCCGGAACAGGTGCGCGGTGAACCCATGACAACGGCGGCAGATATTTGGTCCCTGGGCATTCTGCTGAACGTAATGCTGACGGGGAAGTGCCCCAATGATCTGACCGAGGTTCCACTCCATCAGTTGGCGACGGTCATGAAGGACCTGCCACCTCCCAAACCCAGCTCGGCTTCGGTGCCCTGGGCCAGGAAGCTGCGTGGCGATCTGGACACCATTGTGCAGGTGGCCATGCACCCGGACCCAGCTCGGCGCTATCCTACGGCCGACGCATTGGCAGAAGATCTGCGTGACCATCTTGCGGGCCGGCCGATTTCTGCCCGACGGGACAACGTGGGTTACCGGGCCAGAAGATTCATCCAGCGCAACCGTCTGGTTGTGGGGGCGACAGTGGCCACTTTTGCTGTTTTGCTCGGCTTTGCTCTGGCCATGGGGCGACAAGCCAAGGAGATCGAGCATCAGAATACCGAAATCGTACTGCAGCGTGACCGGGCCGAAGAAGTGACGGCCGTCCTGGTGGACATGTTCGATGTCTCGGATCCGATCAATGGTTCGGTTGCCCGTGGTGACACTCTGCGGGTGCTCGATTTCCTGCGCATGAATGAAGAGCGCCTTACCACTGAACTGGGTGACCAACCTGATCTGAACGCCACCTTTTGCCACCTCCTGAGCCGGCTCTATGGGAACCTGGGCCACTATGACCGAGCCCTGATCTTGGTCCGGAAATCCCTTTCTATTCGCAAAAGTATTACCAAGCCACCTGATCCTGAACTGGCTCGAGAATTAGACTACCTGGGAACTATCCTGGATCAAATGGGCAAATCCGCGGAGGCGGAGATGCACATCCGGAATGCGCTGGACATGCGCCGTCAGCTCTTCCAGGCACCCCATGCGGATATTGCTGAAAGTCTCAACAACCTGGCCTGGAGTTTGTCGAACCAGGACCGCGACGAAGAATCGCTGCCCCTGGACCGTGAAGCTCTGGCCATGCGTCGTGCCCTGCCCGGTGACCACAGAACGGAGATTGCCCAGAGTCTGAACAATCTTGCTTCTTCTCTGCTTTATCTCGACCGCCTTGAAGAGGCGGAGCCGCTGTTCCGTGAGGCCCTGGAGGTCAGGCAGGCAATTCTGGGCCGGGACCATCCCTCTGTGGCCAACACCATGAACAACCTCGGCCGCCTTCTTTTTGATCTGGGCAACCTCGCAGCGGCCGACTCTCTATTGAGCGGTGCCATTGACGTTTGGACCCGGTCTATCGGCCCTAACTATCCACGCATATCGGCTGGGTTGGTCAATCTGTCCCTGGTCGCTGAAGAACAACGCGACCTGGAGAGGGCAATATCGAGTATGGCCCGGGCTCTGGAAATCGACAGTGCGGCCCTGCCTGCGGATCATCCCTTCGTTGCACTGGACCACCTCGAGTTGGGCCGATTGAATCTGGGGGCCGGCCGCATCAATGAGGCCCTCGGGCACCTTCGGCAGGCCCATTCCTTCTATCTCGAGAATGCCGGACCCGATGGCGAAGAAACCCGACGGGCGGCTGAGCTGATTGAACAGGCCGAAGAAAGGAACGACTCATGACTGAACGTTCCGAAGTAACCCGCCTGCTTCAGGCCGCCAACTCGGGCCAGGAACCAGATGTGGACCTGCTCTTGCCCCTGCTGTATGACCAGCTGCAGTCCATGGCACGCAAGGTTCTGCGCAACGAAATGCGGCAGCCCACTCTCGCGACCATCGATCTGGTGCACGAAGCCTATCTGCGCCTGGTGGACCAGTCCCGGGTGACCTGGCAGGGCCGGGGGCATTTCATGGCCGTCGCGGCCATGGCCATGCGCCGGGTGGTGGTCGACCGTGCCCGGCATCGCAACCGGGCCAAACGCGGAGGAGGAGTGCCCCCTTTGACCTTGAAGGCAGAGCTCAATGTGGCAGCGGAGAACCGCAACGGTGAACTCAGCGCCGAAGACATCATCATGCTGGATGCGACCCTGGACCGGCTGGCCGAGTTTGATCCCCGTGGAGCCAAGGTTGTGGAATGCCGCTATTTTGCCGGTTTGTCCATCGAAGAAACCGCTCAGGCTCTTGACTGCTCGCCTATCACCGTCAAACGGGCCTGGCGTGGGGCCCGGTCGTGGCTGCGGCGGGAGATGGATTCAACATCCTGACAATCAGGAAAAAAATCAGGGGCGCGGTGATATGCCTGAAGCATGCACCGGCCCCCTCCATCCTGATGTCATTTCTGATGCCGTTGCGGGCAGTTACCGTACAAGGGTCAACTTGTGGTTCTGGACCGTCTCGTTGGTTTCGAGTCGCAGAAAGTAGATTCCCGAAGCCTGGCCCTGGCCTTTAGCATCGCGACCATCCCAGTTCAGGTGGTGGTTTCCAGCGGCATAGATTTGGCTGGACAAGGTCTGCACCAGTTCCCCGGCGACATTCACAATCGAAATACGAACTTCCTGGGGTCGACTCAATTCGAATCGCACCGTGGTCATTGGGTTGAAGGGATTGGGGTAGTTGCCCAGCGAGACGACGGCATCGGGCATGTCCCCTTCGTTCACCGAAGCCATTTCTCCACTTCCGATACGCAAGATGTGCACAACGATAGAACCATCCATGCCAGCCAGATCATCAGCGTCCATATTCAAGCCAACCTTCAATTCGTCACCCTGGTCCATGCCTTGTGCGTTCCAGACGGCTACGTCCCCAATGGAGAAACCATTTGAGAGAGAATTTTCGAACGTGCCAAGCAGGCTTCCATAGGCTGTGTTCGGGAAAATTTGCCCACCACGATTGAGGACTCCCATCCCGGAGGCATCAAACCAGCCATTGGTCAGGGGGCGGGAACCGAACACCTGGGCGGCACCCTGGCCAACGACCATGAAAAGGTCTCCCGAATTGGAAATGAGACCAGTGCCCATCACATAAGGGCTGTCTGCGTCAATGGTTAAGGTCACGTCATCAACTTCTGAAGCTTGGTACCGTGTGATGTGAACCTTGAAGGCGCCTTCGGCGGAGCTCAAATCAACGGCGGACATATTCACCCCAATTTTGAGTTCATTGCCAATGGCCACACCTGGAGCATGAAAAGAGGCCAGGTCGCCGACCACAAATCCGTTACTGATCGATCCGTAATAGGACCCGATCAGCATACCATAGGAACTGTCTCCAAATACCTGGCCTCCACGATTCATCCGGCCCATGCCCGAAGGATCAAACCACCCTTCCATGAAGGGAGCACTGGCCAACACACGCATTGCGCCCTCTGCCTGAATGAGAACCCGGTCACCGGTTTCAATGACCAGACCGGTGTTGATGGTGTGTGGAGAGTTGCTGTTGATGGTGATCTGATAGGTGTCCAGGGCGAGGGCTGGCAGAGCGAGCAATAGCATCAGGGCTGTCAGCAACATGGTTGTACGAATCGAATGCATAATGGTCCTTTCAATTGAATGTCGGCTTGCCCGGAGCGATTGGATCTGGTTTCCCGGGTCTGGCCCACATCTGTTCTTGCTTACCCATGAACGCGTCATCCATCAGGTATTCGGATCATTTTTATCTCAAATAAATTTGACGGCTCTTGTTTTTCCTTCCAAACCAGAAATTTTATGTACCTTTTCCCCCGGAAATGTCGCGTATACAGAAGACAGGGCCGCTTCTGGCCCATTCGTAGAGGATTCTGTCCCCTCGGACGTCCTTACTTGACGAACCGGGCCCGTTTTGACGGGCCCGGTTTTTTAGTGGATAATCCAAAGCTTCATCATCAGGATCGTGGGCAGGATGAAACTCAGCCTCACCATTCTCGCTGACGGAAAAACACCATCTGTTATCAGAACCTGGTCATGGATATGGGAATTATGATATCCACCGAAGCGATGGACAAACGCAACTGCCCCAAATCTGGAACCAGCAGGAGCTCCCGGACTGCGTTGCCGAATCGTGGTTTCCACTGCGCACAGGAAAATCCCGAGCAGGCCACTGACCACTTCTGGTTTGGTCATCAGGTGACATCTGAACCGTTTTGGAACCGACAAAACCCATTGGCTGAACTGAACACGAGGCAAAACATCATTCACAAAACCAGAAGTTAACTTGCCAACACCTTCTATTGCTTAGTGGATGATATACCTATGGAAGTCACCTGATCCTCTTGCTCAGGTTTCTTCCCAACCGTAAAAAGCAAATTCGTTCCCATCGGGTGCGGGGCATTAGCGCTTCATTCAGCGAAAACACCAAGTGCCGAGAACAACATCACATAGATCAGTGCAGTAGTTGAGAGACAATGAGATTTGATTTCAGAAATTGCCTCTAATATGTCGAATGGGGATCGGATGGATTAAATGGTAGCGACAAGGACCGCCGGTGATTCGGTCGGCTCTCCTATGTGCAAGAGTATTGTTTCCACTACCGGCGGCTCCAAGATGAACGCGATCAGTCCTCTTGTTTGATATTGTAAAGAGTCTGGGTGGGGAAAGCAAAATCGAGCTTTGCTTGGCCAAACCGCTTCAGAATCTCAAGGTTAATGCTGGTCTGGGTGTCGATGATGTTGGCGCCTTTGGTGACGTAATAAATCATCAGAATGTTCATGGCAAAATCACCAAATCCGTTAAATCCAATGATGATTTTTTCTTCAACATCAGTATTGGCTTCCTTGATTTCTCTGAGGATATCCATGGCCTGCTGCATGGCTTCAGGCTTGGTGTCGTAGGTCAGGCCAAGATTGAGAACGATTTTGCGGCATGGTTCCAGAGATACATTTTCCACGGAATTTCCCGAGAAGGTGGCGTTGGGGATTGTAACCAATGTGCCGCTGAGGGTACGCAGACGGGTGCTGCGGATACCGATTTCTTCAATGGTGCCGTCGTAACCATCAACCCGGACGCGATCCTTGAGGGTAAATGGGCGGTCGGTGAAAATGGTGAATCCGCCAAAAACATTGGAGACGGTATCTTTGGCCGCCATGGCCAGAGCCAGGCCACCAATACCGAGGCCTGCGATCACTGCGCCCACTTCATATCCGGCATTGTTGAGGGCAACGATTATACCCAGGGCCCATACGGCCGATTTTACGCCTTTGCGGGCCAGGGGCAGTAATTGGTCGTCAAGATCGTTCTTGGATTTGTCGGCCAGAGGGGTAAGGTAGTGAGTGAAGAGCGACTCCAGCAGCCGGGAAATCAGCCAAGTAATACTCAGGACAATAAGAAACTGGAGCGAATTGGCGACGCCGTTGTCAACATTTTCGGGCAGAACCAGCCTCTGCAGGCCGAACCAGATTCCACCCACTGTGACAGCAAAGACAATGGGCTCTTCGATCATGTCGAGAATGATGTCGTCAATTTTTGTTTTGGTTTTTTGGGTTAAACCCCGCAGGACACTGCTGAATACCCAATATAGAAACTTACCGACAACCAGCGCACCAACAATGATTAACAGCGCCAGAGACCACTGCCCGATGGTATTTCCGTAGAATATTTTGCTGAAGAATTCTGGCATTTCAAATTCACCTTTCGTGGTGTGAAAGCGGACTGGTTGGTATTGGCGAACAGGTATGTGATATTTTGGCCCTGACCATCAAGTGACACTAAAATGGTCATTAATTACCTTAACAAACAAGTAAATTATCTGTAACCCAGTAGAAATCAGTGTGAATAGTCGTATTTTTCAGGGGAAGAATTCCATTTTGGGAAGACAAGGGTTGTGCCCACGAGAATGTCGCTGGGTGCTTTTTTACAAAAGTACTCAGCAATCTTCAACCTAAAACACACAAATCTCCCGTGTTTAATCAAATCTATGGCCACAAATTGAACCAGCGACATTCTTTTGGGCACAACCCAGCCATTGAAGGTCATGCATATATCCATGGGAGAATCACAAGCTTTGCCCAGATGCTGCTTTTTGTGCCGGCAATAACACATGCCCACACCGAAATGACTTGCAGTTCTGACAACCTCACTGGCCCGTTCAAAGTCAAGCACATGGGCAGCATTCTCGCTGGACAATACTGCTTCCTGAATGAAGATGCGTCCCAGTTGGGTTTCACCAACAGTGAACAGCTCTTTGACAAAATCTTCTTCTACATTCAGGTACTCATAAAAAAGCTGACTGAGGGCTGCCTGATCGACATCTCCCCTGGTTCTCATGAGAGAGAATTCAAAAAAACCAGCCATGGGTGGCGGCAGAGAGTAGACCGACTGTCCCCTCTTCTGCACATCAACCAGCAAAGCGCGACTGGCCAGTTCATTGAGAATGTTTTTGGATTCGGCGAGAGATAATTTCCAGGCACGGGACGCAGTTTCAGCAGTAAAAGGTTTGATCGGCAGCAAAGCCAGTAACCCAGTCTCTTTTTCACTCATCAGGATGGCCAGAATGCGGTTAAGCAGAATAGAGGACGGAGCACCCTGGGGTGCCTTGTTCAGACGAGTGACCAGTTGGTCGAAACCCTTTTTTACGGTGCGGTGAGCCATTGCATTCCCATTCCGGCTGAAGAGACTTTATGGTAACACGTTGCCGAAGTTATCACCACAGGTTCAATCACCGTTGTCGAAATGGACTTACCTTTGCCCAATTGGCGACAACTGTGCCCATCCAAAACTCAATCGTTCAAGAAATTGTCCCCTGCAACTCAGCACAATCGCGAGTTGCAAACACAAATAGGCCTAGAGAAGGATAAATCCAATTCACGTCCATCCCAGACTCTCCTGGCACCACTAATTGACTTAATATATTCAAAATCCCCATATTGCAGAATCGAAAGTTATTTAAGTTTCCTTAAAGTTTTCCCTAAAAACGTCGATGTACAATAACCTCAGAGGGAATAATTCGCCAGGTAGTGATTAAGTACCCGGAACTGATTCTTAAAAACGGACGGTTGAACATGAAACTTAGTACAAAACTAATGATAGTATTCCTTGCTGTTGGAGTGATCCCTCTGGCAACAGTTGGTTCCATTTCTCTATTCAAATCCAAGGCTGGGTTACATGAGCAGGCTTTCCATCAATTGGACTCGATCAATGCCATCAAATCCACCCAGATTGAAAGCTTTTTCAACCGTCGAATAAGTGACGCAAAAGTCTTGGCGGCAAACCCAAATACCCTGATTGCCTACAAGGAAATGGCACAAGTTTTTCAAGATGAAGGCAGTTCGGAAGCAGGGTCCTTTATTGGCAAAGGAAATTATAAGTACAGCGCTCCTTCCAGCTATCAAGTGATCCATGAAAAATATTATTATGGATTCAAAACATTTATGGAAGAATATGATTATTACGATGTTTTCTTAATGGATCTTAAAAATGGGGAAATTGTTTTCACCGTTTTTAAAGAAGCTGATTTTGGGAAGAATCTTTCGGGCTTTGATGCTGGTATGCTGAAGGATGCCTGGACCCAGGCCAGAACTGGCAAGGTATACATTTCCGACATGGCCCCCTACGCACCAAGTGCCGGAGCGCCTGCTCAATTTGTGGCAGCTCCCATTTTGGAAGACGATGCAATCATTGGCGTTCTGGCTTTGCAAATATCCACAGGTGCTTTCAATACCGTTATGGGCGAGAGAACTGGTTTGGGTGAAAGCGGCGAGACCTTTCTCGTGGGACAAGATCACCTGATGCGCTCAGATTCCTTCCTTGATCCAACCAATTTTTCGGTAGCTGCTTCATTTGACAAGAACAACAAGGCCCAAAGCCAACAAATCATTGGGGCTTTGTCCGGAGAAAAAGGCAACCTCATCGGCCCCAGCCATTCAAATTTTATTACCGGCAAAGATAATTCTGTGATGGCTTCTTACTCCCCAGTAAATGTTGGAAACCGGATTTGGGCCCTAGTGGCTGAAATTGATGAAAGTGAGGCAATGAAAGCATCCAATGCCATTCAACTTGCATTGCTAATTGTATCATTTGTTGGAATTTTGGCCATTTCCGGAGTTTCCGTCCTGATGGCTCGTTCCATCACGGGTCCCATAAACAGCGTAATTGAGGGCATGCAAACCGGGTCAGACCAAGTGGCCAACTCTTCCCAGCAGATATCTTCAGCAAGCCAGCAACTTGCCGATGGTGCAAGCACTCAAGCTTCAAGCCTTGAAGAAACATCAGCATCGCTTGAGGAAATGGCTTCCACTTCCAATGCGAGTGCCCAAAACACTCAATTGGCCAATCAACAATCTTCCGAAGTGAAAGTTCAAGCTGAACGCGGCCAAAAGTCCATGGTACAATTAGTCGAAGCCATGAAGAAAATAGAAGCTTCATCTGATGAAACCGCCAAGATCATTAAAACCATTGATGAGATTGCTTTTCAAACCAACTTGTTGGCCTTGAACGCCGCTGTGGAAGCTGCCCGTGCAGGGGATGCGGGAAAAGGATTTGCGGTGGTAGCAGAGGAAGTGCGAAACCTGGCCCAACGGAGCGCCGAAGCCGCCAAAGGCACTGCCGATCTAATCGACAGTTCCCAGGAAAATTCCAAACGGGGAGTGGCTTCCACCAATGAAGTCTCTTCAATCCTTGAGGACGTAGTCAAGGGCATTCTGGAAGTTGCAGACCTGATTCAACAAATATCTTCCGGAGCGGAGGAACAGGCTCGTAGTGTAAGTGAAATTAACAAGGCAGTTTCTCAATTAGACACAGTAACCCAGACCAACGCCGCGGGTGCTGAAGAATCGGCCTCAGCATCCGAACAAATGTCTGCACAGGCTATTGATATGAAGAATCTGGTTCATGATCTGACAGCCATTATCAATGGCAATAAAACAGGCAGGCAGGGATCTTCCCGATTTGAGCCCGGTCCAGCCAGACCTCTCGATTCTGATAATTCCAGGTTCAAGAAAAAAGATTTTCAGGGGGCAGTTTCTGCATCGCCTATTGCTTCCAACCCCGACACCAAACCCTTAAATAATTCTCGACCTTCTATGGATGAGGTCATTCTTCTGGACGAAGAATCCATGATTGAATTGTAGGTTGTAAAGCCAGGAATGTTGCTGACCCAAACCGAAAAACTGTTCGAAGTGAAAGTACTTCACACCAACCAAGGCCTTAATCCAGGCCTTGGTTTTGTGTGAAGGCAAGGCATTGAAACCGGTTGGTTGTTGTTGGCCTGGTATGTCGGACCGGTTTGCCCGATATGTTGGGATCCAGACTTCATATTTCTTCATGCGGCATCGTAAGCTTCCACGTCAAGTGGACATTTCTAAAGTAGAGTTTTCGGCTTCCCGGGTTGGATATACTTGATCTCAACAGCGTTCTCCTCACACCAGTCAACGAACTGGCGACTAATCAGCTCCGGGCCGTTGTCACAACGGATCGCTACGGGCACGCCCTGGCTTGCCTTGATCTGCTCAAGCATTCGGACCAGCCACGCCCCTGGCAGTGACGTGTCGATCACATCAGCATCTCGGGCCAACTTGTCCTCAAGATGCCTGTACCAAGCCGATCGCGACAGGCCTGCCTGGCTGCAAGCTCGTCGCACAGATAACTCTCCTTCGGCAACCAGACACCATGCGGCTTCTCGTCGGTCTAGCGGCCTCTGAGCTTTTTTTCGAGCAGCTTCTTATGCGCATCCCGCTCAAGGCTCGACTCGGCATACATAAGCTTCAACTCAGCGTTTTCGCTCTCGAGTTCTTTGATGCATTTTAGCTCCGAAGCATCCAGGCCGCCGTATCTCGACTTCCACTTGTGGTAAGTCGAAGGGCTGATGCCGTGTGCCCGGCAAACATCTTTCACCGTCATGCCCGCATCGGCCTCGTTCAGGATCGAAACAAAATGGGTCTCAGTAAATCGGGACTTCTTCATCGGAACCTCCTGGTTAAATAATGCCAGATAGCTCTCCTTTTGAGTTGTCCATTTTTTGGGTAAACTTACGGCATCGCTAACAAAGTTTGTCACTTCTCCCGGACAAATTCCTCGTTGAGTAGAAAAATCCGGCTGCTGATTTCCGTTTTTGCAGGGTTATGGAGTTTTGGGTATGGCGCCCAGGCGGGAATCGTCAACGGGTGGACATGGCCATTCTTTTCGGAATCAGCAAATCGGTTCTGCGGCCAGCCATTTCTCCAACATCTGCCGCAATAACTTGGGTCGAACAGGCTTGCTGAGATAGTCGTCCATGCCAGCATCCAGGCAGTTTTGTCGGTCGCCTTCCATGGCGTTGGCGGTCATGGCAATGATAGGTATGGCATGGTTTTGCACCTCACTGGCCGGGTCGCGAATGACCCTTGTGGCCTGGTAACCATCCATGACTGGCATCTGACAATCCATGAGAACAATATCAAAGGGTTTGGCGACCAAGGCCTCAACGGCCTCTTGGCCATTGAGGGCTGTTTCCACTTCTACGTTGTTTTTTTTGAGAATGCCCAGGGCAACCTTCTGATTCACGATGTTGTCTTCCACCAACAAAACGCGTGCCGCAGATTGAGATTCTTCGTCTATTGCCAGATTAGTGTCCGCATCGGGGCTCGGCTTGCTATTGGCCGCTTCCGAAGTTTTTCGAAGTTCCTCAACCGGAATCAATTTCACGGTGAACCAGAACTCGGAGCCTTCCCCCAGCACACTGTTGACCCCCATTTCCCCTCCCATCAACCCAGACAACTGCTGGGCAATTGCCAGTCCCAAACCGGTGCCGCCAAACTTGCGTGTGGTTGAACCGTCCGCCTGGGTGAAGGCCTGGAAGAGTTTGATCTGGTTTTCCGGGGCGATACCAATGCCTGTGTCGGTCACCGCAATGCGCAACATTTCATCATGATTTTGGTCGTGACAATTGGGTCGGTTTTGCACCCGTGTAACAGTCAGCCTGATTTTTCCCTTTTCCGTGAACTTGGCGGCATTGCCTACCAGGTTGGTCAACACCTGGCGAAGGCGGGTCGGATCGCTCTTGACGTATTTGGGGACATCCTCATCAATGGAGAGGGAGAAATCCAAACACTTCTTTTGGATACCGAGAGCCATAATTTCATAGAAACTGTTCAACTCTGCTTTCAGATCAAAGGCAATGTTCTCCACGGTCAGTTTGCCCGCTTCGATCTTTGAAAAGTCCAGGATGTCATTGATCACCTCCAACAGATTGGTACCGCTGGACTGGACCAGTCGAGCGTATTCTTCCTGTTGCGGATTGAGCCCGGATTCAAGGAGAAGGTCTGTCATACCCACCACCCCATTCATAGGGGTACGGATCTCATGACTCATGTTGGCCAGGAATTCGCTCTTTGACTGGTTGGCTTGCTCGGCAAACTGCCTGGCCTGTTCGGCTTCTTTCATCATGTTCAACATGGCGACTCGGGCCTGGTCCAGTTCGATAATCTGTTCTTTGAGCTGGTCATGAGTAGTGTAGAGCAGGTTCTGATAACGTCCCAGGAAACCCCAGAGGAAGGCACCCAATATCAGACTTAGCCCGATCAGAGCAGCCCCAATGGCCGTCATGGATTGATCCTGGTCTGATATCACCTGAGTGATATCCCAATGCAAAAGGTAGCGGCCAATCTCCTTACCGGTGAGGTCCTTCATGGGCAGGGAGCTCACGCTGAAGGTCTCGTTGTTTTGCTTAAGACGAAAATCTCCATCACTGGTTTTGATCGCCTTAAGTGATTCGGAACCCAAAAG
Organism: bacterium; assembly: GCA_024223715.1. GTDB lineage: Bacteria > Krumholzibacteriota > Krumholzibacteriia > LZORAL124-64-63 > LZORAL124-64-63 > LZORAL124-64-63. Next base: position 26,108 of record JAAEOA010000372.1, read on the forward strand.
GTACTCCCTGGAACGGCCTTCCGTCGATCCCCCTACCTGAGCGTATTCGGACATATCATCCCAAAAGCCTCCGTATCCAAATACTTCTTTATCCACCAACCAGTTTTCCTTGGTCAAAAACTTCTTTTCCACCAGCGGGATAACGGAGATACCAGCCTCATCTTCAATCCCACTGATGACTTCATCAATCTCCTTGCCCAGTTCCAGGTATCCCACCAGTTCAGCATTGATGTACCAAGGGCGTACCGACCTGAGGGTAAATGCCCCGAGGTTCCCAAGTTCCAGACCTGACGTCAGCTCATCATTTTTTGCTGCGAGGGCCAAGGTACTTCGACCAATAGTGTCCCCGTAATTGAGTGGGTTATGCATTCGCATAAAACAAACGCGGTCCAGTCCTATGAAATAGAAGTGGGTGATGTTGTTTTCTTCACGCAACTTATCGAACAGGGGCTTGGCATATTTTGTAAGTCGCTTTCTATCCTTCATCTGCCAGGCCATCATGCATCCGCCGTCAGTAGAAACCTGTTCCAACCCCAAGGCCAGAACTTCCTGTTGGTACACCACTCCTTTGGAAAAAATATTCTGGAACTCAGCTTCCTTGGTGACTTTGGCCCTTTTTAGATGGTTTTTCGTCAAGTAGCTGGCTCCCCATTGCGCCCCGG
>JAAEOA010000373.1 GCA_024223715.1 bacterium
AAATACCATTATGGAAAACAGAGGAATCTCAGAAAAATCTGATACAAAAATATTAATCATTTGCTTGTTTTTTTCCTTGGTGATATTCAGCTCAGATTCATTACTCCCCTTGGGTATTGCGGGAGGAGTTCCCTATATTCTTGTTATTCTGATTTCTTTTTGGTCTAATAGAAAAAGACTACCTGTTATCATGGCAATTTTGGGGACTGCACTTACCATCATTGGCTATTTCACATCCCCACCCGGTGGTGAATTATGGAAAATTCTGGCCAACCGCTTTCTGGCTGTGTTTGCTATTTGGGTAGTTGCAATTCTTAGTAATCAGCGAAGAAAAATGCACAAAGAACGAGAAAATGCCTTGTTGGAAGTTAAAATACTACGCGGTTTTCTTCCTATTTGTTCTTCATGTAAAAACATCAGGAACGACGACGGTTATTGGAGTCAAATCGAGTCTTACATTAGAGATCATTCAGAAGCTGAGTTCAGTCATAGCCTGTGTCCCTGCTGTACAAAGGAACTTTACCCAGACATCAATTTGTAAAACAACTTTTTTTCTGAAACTCCACCTCCCCCATACCTCTCTACAGTAATATCTTTTCCCTTCAAACCGAACCGTCCGCTGGGGAACAGGCTGATCGATGACCACCAGAACCCTTCGGTTGTGGGTGCAAATTGGCACTCCAGTATTATGTATTGCGCCATCAATCGGCTAATGGAAAAGGACAAGCTGAACGGTGTGACAAAAGCGAACCTGGCGACCAACAGGCATTCAATCCAATTAAAATAAATGCAGACCCTCTTCGGTCGGCATTTATTACCTTTCTGAGAATCGAAATTTTCAGCTCTCTCTCAACAACCCCAACCGCACCTTCAACAATAGAATTCGGAGAACCGATTCATTCAAACTTTCCATACGCTCATCATCTTCAGCAATGGACTCGACCAACATTTGTTTCATCAATACCGCTTTGGCGGGGAATGTAATCATTAAAACATCGCAACCGGCATCGAAAGCCAGCAGAGTCAACCGACGCAAATCATCATCTGAATACTCGACCCGGTCCACTTCACCACCACTAACCCAGGACCGTAAAGCCGTTCCCCATAAATCATCCGTCATAACGATACGATCTTCAAAACCACAACGGGAAAGGGCCACCAGGTTGCTATCAAATACCGCTGGTTTCTCAGAGATCATGCTGAACCGGATACTGGACATCATTACGCCCCCTGCCTCATCCATGCAGGAGGCAAACGGATGCATATAGTGCCGGACGGCGGCCTGATCAGCTACTGATTCAGCCACTTCGTGATCGCTGTTTTCGGCCACCACATATCCGGGGAAATGCTTCACAATGCAGAGGACATTCTGGCTCTTACAGGCGTTCATAAACCCTCGTGCATGAGGAACAATATCTCTGCTGTTCTGTCCGAAAGATCGCTGGCGAATATTCATAAAAGTAGCCTGAAAATCCACATCAAAACTGGGATCAAGCACCGGCGCCAGATTCAAATTGATGCCCATTTTGGCCAAGCGGGAAGCCACTGGTATCATTACCGACCGTACAGAATCCGGAGACCAGAGCCCCATTTCAGTTGCTGAAGGTAAATTGGAAAACCCAGGTAAAGGTGCCAGCCGATTAACCTTGCCACCTTCCTGATCCATGCAAACAAACAAAGGAATTTTACTGAGAGTTTGAGTTTCGACCAGAGAGGCTTCGAGCTGGTCAACGTTACGAACCATGGACTGCATGACAAGACTGCCACCAAAGCCATGATTGGCCATAAAATCAGCAGGAGAGTGATAGACAAGGAACAGCTGCCCGACTTTTTCTTCCAGGGACAACCCATCAAGAATTTTTTGTGACGCAGACTCTGGTGTTGATTGACCGGCGACACTGGTCGCCAACAACAAAATCAGACCTGCCGCCAACGCCCTCAACGGATTTTCAGGGAAAGCAGGCCTACGAAGCCGAGAATAAGAGCCACCATCCAGAAGCGAATGACAATTTTTGTCTCGGCAATTCCCTGCCGTTCAAAGGCATGATGAATGGGAGCGCGAAGTAATAATCGTCGTCCAAGAACGGCAAAACCAATTTGCTGTTGAATGAGAACCGAAGCTCCCTCCACAACAAAAATACCACCCACAATAATGAATAGCATTTCCTGTTTCAGAAGAATGATAACCACAGACAACAAACCACCCAGGGCCATGCTGCCGGTATCGCCCATGAACACTTGAGCCGGGTACGAGTTGTACCACAGAAAGCCCATACAGGCACCGAGCACCGCGCCACCAATGACTGTAATTTCACCGCTGCCGTGGATGTAATCGAAATGCAGATAAGTGCTATAAACTTCGTTACCAATGACATAACCGAGCACTGCGTAAACCATGAACGAAATGGCAGCCGGCACAGTTGCCAGACCATCCATACCATCGGCAAAGTTCACACTGTTGGATACAGCCAGAATAACAAAGACCATGAATGGGGCATAAAACCAGCCCAAATCCAGAAGGGCACTTTTTTTGAAGGGCACAAAGAGCAAGGTTCGCAAATTCTCAGGCAACGGTGACCGATTGGACATCACCCACCAGACCAAAACCAGAGCCAGCAGAATCTGCAAAATGAGTTTTGCCGATTGACTCAAACCAAATTTCCCTCCACCCCCGCGTACTTTGCCCAGGTCGTCAATAAAGCCAATGGTCCCAAAACCAAGGCAGGCAAAAAGGCCCGCGTAGGCGAAAGGATTGGTCAAATCACACCACAACAAATAGCCGGCCAGAAAAGCGGCAATAATGATGAGTCCACCCATGGTGGGAGTGCCACGTTTTGTTTTCACATCCAGGACGCCAAAATCTTCCACCACATCGCGCATGCCTTTGCGGTGCAGCATTTGAATCATGGGACGGCCAATGATGAGGCTGACCGAGAATGTGGTCATAGTGGCCATCACGGCACGGAAACTGAGATAATCGGTCAGGCGCAGGAAGCTGAGCCCGTCGGACATGTCGCGCAACAAATGCGCCAACCACATAATCATGGGCGCAACACCTCCTCAACGGCCAGGCTAAGATCTTTGATTTTGTCTTTTAGCGGGAAGCTGGGTGAGAACCAGGTTGTGGTCACCATAATTTCCCGCAGTTCATCTTTCAGCGGTTCAGCTGCCAGGCGGCGAGAACGCACTTGTTCCGTCACCACAGTGACGACCATTTCCCGAATGCGAATGTTGGCATGGTTCAGCAAAGGGAAAATCCTTTCCCTGTAGTCACTGGTTTCCCCTCGAAGGTTCCAGTAGTACAATGCAGCCAAAGTCTCTTCAAAGTTCCTGCTGGAAAGGAAACCCAAAATCTTTTCCACCAGTTCAGCCGAATGATTGCGGCAATTCAAGTGAGCCAAGGCTTTGATGGCTTCCACACGCACTTCCCAATAGCCGTCGTCAAGCTTGGCAACCAAAACTTCAATAACTTCATCGGAGGTATCGCCAATTTGCCCCAGGGCCGTGGCCATATTCCGGCGAATGAAACCATTTTGAATTCCTTTTTGCCCCAGCAATCCGGCCAGAAACGGAGCCTTTCGGGAATCGTTTTCCACGTGCAGAAGCATGGGAACCAAGGATCTATCTCGCAGCAATCCCGCCAGCTTGATGCCTCGGTTTTGCTTGGGCCATTGACGCGAAGCCAGGGCCGCGCCACAGCGATAATGAAGGTAACGGGCAACATCAGCATCCAAACCACCCTGACGAGCCACGGCAATCAAATCTTCGTCAGATTTTTCTTCCAGGCGCCCCATTTCATCGGCGGGCTCTGGTGCGATCAGGGTTTCGTATTCGGGTGTTTTTCCCGCAGCCATATTTCCAGCCAAAGTAACAAAGCGGTCCAGCACGCCTTCACGAGCCAGACTTCCACAGTTGTCACTCATTTCCTGACGCCGCTTTTTATTGGCCAGCAAATTCCTGATTTTTTCCAAAAGAAGATCGGGGTCTACAGTTTCTTCAAATCCTGAGCCAATTGGCAAGGGTTGTTCCAAAATTACTTCAACCGCTCCGGCTTCCTGAACACCTCGGGCATTGGCAACCTGGTGATCCGCTGGCAGGCCCATCTTGGGGATCAAAATTGTTGGCAGACCGCATTGAATCAACTCAAAAATTGCCCCTGCCCCTGCCCTGGCCACCACCAAAGTTGCTGCGGCGTAAGCCTGTCTAATGTCATGAAGGTACTCAAAAGCACGGTATTGATTATCCAGCAAGGGAGCAATTGCTGAATCATCCTGAAAACTTTTTGCGGCCGCTTTGTGTTCTCTGCCTGCACTGTAAGCTGCGTTATCGGCCGTACCATAGCCATGAATAACCTGGATACCATCGGAAAGCAGCGAAGGCAAAATTTTATACAGGGTCCGGTTAATACAGCGAGCCCCCTGGCTGCCACCAAAAACCAGCAATACCGGTTTTTCGGGATTAAGATTAAAAATACGACAGGCATCTTCACGGGAAGGCCGTTGCAACAAATCCCGGCGAACAGGGTAACCGACCATTTGTACTTTCGAAGTGGGAAGATAGCTCACCGAAGCGGGATAAGTCAGGGCCACAAGGTCGGCCAACTTGGCTGCCTGGCGGTTCATGAGACCCGGCTGAGCGTTCTGTTCCTGAATTAAAATACGGGTTTTCAGCAGACCCAATTTGCGAAGACCCCAAGCGGCAAAAACCGCCGGTGCGCTGGCATAACCACCAGTGGCAAAGACCAGGTCGGGGCGGAAGCGCAGCAAATGCCCCGCCGCCTGCAGGCATCCAAACCCCAGTTTAAAAGCAAAAACCAGCAATAATCGAGGATTTCGCCCAGGAAAACCGGCACTCATGGCGTAGACCAGCGGAATGTCCGGATCCTGGCGGTCGCCCCCAAGTATCTTCTCTTCGGCACGGCCGCGAATTCCCACGTACAACAGCTCGTTGTCCGGGTCTTTCACCAGCTCTCGGGCCACAGCCAGAGCCGGGTACAGGTGCCCTCCGGTTCCGCCGCCTGTCATCAGATACTTCATGAACGTGCCTCAGCAATCCTTGCCTGCAAAATGATCCATCGAGAAGCCTGTTTTGGCTTCGGTTTTATTATAAGTCATCAAACCCCAGGAATCTATTTGTAATACTTCATTGCTTCGGGCATCCATTCATTCAATTGACGGACCCGGGTTTCATCGGCTGGGTGGGTACTCATAAACTCAGGAGGCTTTTGCCCGCCGGCAGCAGCCATGCGCTCCCAGAATTTTGGAGCTTCCTGAGGATTATATCCAGCCATGGCCATAAAAATTAGCCCCATGTGATCGGCTTCACTTTCGTGTTGGCGACTGAAAGGCAACATGGCACCGAATTGACTTCCTACGGCAAACGCCTGCATATAAAGAGCTTGCGTTTCCTCGGGTTTGTTCTTCACAGCTTCATTCAAAGCGATTCCGCCCATTTGCACCACCAGGCCATGACTCATGCGTTCAGCACCGTGTTCGGCAATGGCATGAGCAATTTCGTGCCCCATAACCACCGCCACTCCGGTATCGTTTTGGCACAGGGGGAGAATACCCGTATAAAAAGCCACTTTACCACCTGGCATGCACCAGGCATTAATCTGGTCGCTTTCAATGAGATTAAAATCCCAGGCGTAACCCTCCAAATTTCCGGCATAACCATTGTCGGCCATGTACTGCTCCACCGCTTTTTGAATCCGGGCACCAACTCGTTTGATCATTGCCACCTGGTTAGTATTGGTACTCAGTTGACTCTCGGCCAGCACCTGATCGTATTGCTGAAAGCTCATGTCGTTCATCTGGCTGTCGGGAATAAGGCTCAGCTGTCGACGACCGGTTAAAGGAACTGTGGCGCAAGCTGCCACCAGAAGAGCAAAAGCCATCAGTATTAAAAAGGGACGAACCATTTTCTTTCCCATAATAACCATCTCCTTGGATGTTAGTTTGTTTCTGGAAACCTAACCTTTTTGCTGAGTTGTTGCAATCAGCTACCCGCTGTAATAATTTCAAACTGAGAGAACCACGACAATTTGGTTTGGAGGATTATGTAATTGCGAATTTTTTCAGTTCTTTTTTTCCTTACCGCTATTCTGATTCTGGCATCCAGTTGCTCTGATTCGTCAGAGCTTGTCGTGCCCCCATCCTCCTCGGGAGTTATCTATGTACGGGCCACCGGCTCCGATCTTTTTCCCGGAACAGCCAACAATCCCGTCCGTAGTATCAATCATGGCCTTGAACTGGCTATCGCCCAAGGCGCCAAAGAGGTAAGAGTTGCTTGGGGATGGTATTCCACTCAGGATTTTAATCTTGTCGGCGGAATCAATATTACCGGTGGTTACGACCCCAATACCTGGGAAGCCAATCCTGATACTAATACTATCGTTAAGTTTTTCAATACGGCTTGTAAGGGTATGGATATTCTGGTTCCCACAGTCATTTCCAACCTGGAATTCCAACAAAGAGGATCGCAGCCTCCTTTGGTCCTTTTTGGTTGTGGAAATGAGCTCAAATTTTCTCAGTGCATTTTTTGGAGCGATCGAAAGCGTGAGGGTCGAGATGGGGGCCATGGTGCCGATGGAACACCGCACTCTGCCCCCTCAACCCTAATCAATGGCAGCAGTGGAACCTGTCTTGGCGAAATAGAAGCTTCAGGCGGTTTGTCCGAGTATTCTTTCAATTCAGGAAATGGGGGTGCCGGAGGGGCGCCGGGACAATCCGGGAATTCTGGCCAGGATGCTGCATTTTTTAATGAAGATCACCCTGGCAGCGGGCTGGCCGGCAGCGGTGGGTTGCCCGGCCAACCCGGTCAAAACGGTACCCCGGGTGGGCCTGGTCGTGACGGGACAAACGGCACCCTGGCACCCCATAGAGTATTATTCGTTGGCACTCAAATTGAGGATGTTCAGGCATCAAACGGACATTACGGTAGCGAAGGCTACCCTGGTGGCGGTGGCGGCGGGGGTGGCGGAAGCAATTTAGGTACCGGCAATGGAGGCGGCGCCATTGGGGCCAGAGCCAGGGCTGGCCATAATGGCTCTTATGGGTATGCCGGGTCATCAAGCATTGCCGCTGCTTGCAAAAACAGTCATGCCGTTTTCGAAGACTGCCACTTCATTACCTCTGATGGAGGAAACGGTGGAAATGGCGGAAATGGTGGCCAAGGTCTGGAAGGAACCCCCGGTGGACTTGGCGGTACCGAATGCTCACTGGAAGTTGGTGCCGGCGGAAACGGCGGCACCAGCGGCCGGGGTGGTCATGGGGGTGCTGGCGTGGGCGGGCACGGTGGTGATTGCATCGGCTTTTGGATTGTGGGATATTCTGAACCCGAGCTGATTCGTTGCTCTTTTGAACTGGGAACTCCGGGCCTTGGGGGCCAAGGCGGCCAACATGGCGACGGAACACAAATCGCCTATTCGGGTTGGGACGGCAGTGTTCACGAAATTCTGGACGAAAGCGAGTCTCAATGATGCGACTAATTATTATTCTGTCTGCACTTCTTTCTTCAGGATTGACCTTTTCCCAAGATGCCCACATGTGGGACAGTCAATATGGAACCCGCGCTCAGTTATTGGGCGGGTTGGTAGTTGGGGCTTCCAGTGATCTTAGTTCCACATACTATAACCCTGCCTGGCTGGCCCTGGAAAGAAAACCCAGCATCCTGCTCTCCACCCGTGCGGCCGAACTGTACAACCTGAAAGAGAAAAATGGTTTTGGTGCCGGGACCGAACCGAATGATACAAGACTTGTTGCCAGCCCCAGTTTTTTTGGGGGAAAATTCACCACCAATATTGCCGATGACAAGGTGGCCATTGCCGGTACCTATCTGCAAAAGACACAATTCAGATATTCAGCCAGCGGAATCATTATTGATGAAAACCCTGCCCCACCACCAGCAGGCAGTCTCTGGTTC
>JAAEOA010000374.1 GCA_024223715.1 bacterium
CGATCTGCTTCTCTTCTTTCCTGAACTTTTTTATTTTGCCAGTGGCATGGCTTTTTTGTGCCTGTCCATGTCAAACCGTTCCGATCCCCAGCGGGATTATTATATCGCCCTTGTTCTGGCGGCCCTGGGTGTTGTCGTCTGCCTGGCAACCGTCAACCTGGAAGGATTTCTGTTTTTCAATACCTACCGGGTGGATCTCTTCTCCCAGGTGTTTAAATTAATCCTGGCTCTGGGGCTTTTTCTGATCATCAGCATCTGCTCGGAATTAAACGCTATTTCGGCTCGACACCACCCCGAATTTTATTTTTTGCTGTTCGTCTGCACCCTGGCCATGATGTTGCTGGTCAGCAGCGTTCATATTCTGACCATCTATGTGGCCTTAGAACTTTCCAGTTATTCGCTTTACATTCTGGTAGCTCTGAGACGTGATGAGAAGATGAGCCTGGAGGCGGGCATCAAATATTTCCTGGTGGGTATCTTCGCTTCCGCCATCATGCTTTTTGGCGTCGCTTTGCTCTACAGCACCACCCAGGCCACGTTTATAGCAGATATGGTCCGGGTGCTGCCCGGCATCCTCGATACACCTGCAGCACTCATCGGAATACTCTTGACGTTGTGTGGATTTTTCTTCAAATTGGCCGTCTTCCCTTTTCATTTCTGGGCGCCGGATGTCTATCAGGGCGCTGCAAATCAGGCAACC
>JAAEOA010000375.1 GCA_024223715.1 bacterium
TACCGAATCGCCGGCTGCAACCAAGACAGCCTTGACCGTTCCAGCAGCGGGGGCAGAAATAGCCGTTTCCATTTTCATGGCTTCAATGACCAGAAGTGCCTGACCCTGTGTCACCGAATCACCAGCTTTAACTTTCAATTCAAGAACTGTTCCGGCTATGGGTGATGCAACAGACCCGGGAGCTCCTGAGGGTCCTGTTGAAGGCACAGGGGCCGGGGAACCAGGATTTGCAACTGGTGCAGGAGCAACCACAGGACCTGCTGCTGATGCAACCGAAGGTAAGGGACCAGAAGTCTTTTGCATGACATCATCGCCTGCATCAAGGACTTCAACATCCACTTCGTAAGCAACACCGTGCACCGTAATTTTCAGTTTCATGTTTTTACTCCCATTGCAACGAGGCTGCGGGGCCTCTGTTGGGTTATTTTTTTCTTCTTATTGTGTGTGATCCCTGCAGAGTCAAACGTCCCTGGCTGGACCACGGAGTCCGTTTGGTTTTCGGAGATAACAACCTGTGAATTTTCCGAACTCTGAATCGTCCCCCCACGACAGTAGCAACCGCAGCACTGATTAGTACCAGAGATGTGGAATCGATGGTGGGATCCTTCTCCAGAGCCGCTTGTGCAGCAGACTCTTCCTGGGTTTGCCAGTGGTCATCCAATTTTTTAAACCCGGCAACCACCAGGGCAATAATGGAAAGCACTGAAAAGACAATAGCTACGCCCACCAGAGTCAGAGTTCCCATTTCACTTGTAAAGTTTCCGTTCAAAATCCTGCTCCCGGTTTTTAAAGAGGAATGAGACCGTGTTTTTTCTCGGGCCGCACTTCACGTTTTGATTTCAGGATTTCCAGAGACAGGGCTACATAAGCACGGGTGTCTGCTGGTTCGATGACATCATCCACCATACCACTGGCTGCGGCTTTGTAAGGGGTGGAAAAATTCTCTTTATATTCATTCATTTTTTCGGTACGCACGGCATCGGGATTATCGGCCTCGGCAATTTCCTTACGATAAAGCAAATTCACGGCCCCTTCGCCCCCCATGACGGCTATTTCTGCTGAGGGCCAGGCGGCCACTCGGTCAGCCCCCATGCTGCGGGCACACATGGCGAGATAAGCGCCGCCGTATGCCTTGCGCACAACAACCGTAACCTTGGGAACTGTTGCCGCACCATAAGCAAAGAGCAACTTGGCTCCGTGTCTGATGATACCGCCATATTCCTGTTGAACTCCAGGCATGAAACCGGGAACATCAACAAAAGTCACAAGAGGAATATTGAAAGCATTGCAGAAGCGAATAAACCGAGCACCCTTCGTGGACGAATCTATGTCCAGAACTCCAGCTTTGTGATGAGGATTATTAGCCACAACTCCCACCGTGGAACCTTCAATACGGGCAAAACCAACAATGAGGTTGGGGGCAAAATGCTCCTGGACTTCCATAAAATCAGCTGCATCTACAACTTTGCTGATAATGTCGTGCATGTCGTAGGAAGTTCGTGGATTATCGGGAACAATGAAATTCATGGTCTCGTCAACGCTGACGACATCTTCATGAAATTCTTCCAGGAAAGGAGGGTCGTCGGTATTGTTGCTAGGCAAAAAGCTAAGCAGACGCTGGGCTATTTCGATGCCCTCGCCACCACTCTCAGCCACAAAGTGCACAACCCCGGAATAATGTGAATGACTGTCTACTCCACCCAGCTGCTCCGCGGAAACATCTTCGCCGGTGACCTGTTTAATGATTGAAGGCCCCGTGATGTACATCTGGCCTTCATGGCGTACCTGAATAATGAAGTCGGTCAAAGCTGGTGAATAAGCGGCTCCGCCGGCACAGGGCCCGCTGATGATGCTGATTTGCGGCACAACACCACTGGACTTGATGTTCCTGTAGAAGATGTCACCATAACCAGCGAGAGAGTCAACTCCCTCTTGAATGCGGGCTCCCCCGCTATCGTTAATAAAAATCATGGGATCGCCCGTTTTCAGCGAGTCATCCTGCAGATCGCTGATTTTGCGGGCGGTAGCTTCACCAACAGCGCCACCTGCTACGGTGAAATCCTGACTGGCGGCAAAAACAGGACGGCCATTGATCAGGCCATAACCCGTGACCACACCTTCGCCGGGCATTTCCTTGCCCTCCATGTCAAAATCGGTGCAGCGGTGCTTCATGAATGGGTGGGTTTCCTGGAAAGTATCGGCATCAAATAATTGTGCCAAACGTTCCCGGGCAGTTCGTTTGCCTGCAGCGTGTTGCTTATCGATGCGTTTTTGGCCACCACCAAGGTACAACTTGGATTTTTTCCGCCGCAGTTCATCAATTCTGGACTCAGCCATGATCACACTCCTGTTCAAGTCCGGGAGCAAGGTTCGCCAGCTCACCCCCGGACAAATTGTTCGCCTTGGGGGATATTTAATACTTCGCAACTATTTGTCAAATTTTTGACAGGTTTTTAATAAGTACGATTCTCAATATGGATAAAACACCATATAGACTTATTTTTCAATGAGTTATAAAAAATTTTTATTTCACCAATCAGGCAACAAATAAACTCACCCAACAATAAAAACCCGCCGGGGAAGCCCTGGATATTAAAACCAGAGAAATACCTGAATTGAGGATAACCCCTCGAGACCAAAATCCTGAAACATTTGGCCGTGACCGTCTAATTCCTGATAATCGTGTCCTGAAACACCGGCATAGGTCTGATACGAGCTCTGGTCCCAGTTTTCAATGATGAAATTCAAACCAAAAGCCGCTTCCACCGTTAAAAAGGAAGTCGGTTGCCAAGCAGGCCGGAAGCCCAGAGTCATGATCCAGCGTTGAGTGTGACGATCCAATTCAAAGGTATCAAAATCGGTGTTAAGACCTTCAAGTGTCAGACTGCGTTCCTGTCGAACAATCCATTCGTAAGTCAGCCCCGCGTATCCAACAATAGAAAACGGATCCAGATTTTTTATGAGCCTCCCACCCTGAATTCGGACCCAGCCATGTTCTTCACGAATATCTTCAGGAATTTCCAACAGCCCGTGATGAGCTGGTGGTGCGTTCAGCATCCAATTGCGGGTCTCGGTTTTGCTCAGGTAATCATCCGGACCTGCGGCCACTGAGAGTTCCCAGTGACCGTCGATCCACATCCTTGCTGACAGACCATGATCCCAGCCAAAACCCCATTTCCGCTGAACAGGCTCCTGGCTGGCTGCAAGGCTGGGAAGCAGCAAAACAAGCATCAAACCAATGCATGCTTTTGTTTTTCTGAAACCCTTGGAAACCCGGGGCAGGAGTTGCGCTATCTTCATGTTCCTCCGCTGCCTTATTTAAGATTTTCAGGGTTCAAACCTTTGAGTTCCTCGGGAACAAAAAGGCCATCCTTACGAATCAGCTGGTCGTCGAAATAAATTTCGCCACCTCCCCACTCGGGTGTTTGAATCAAGACAATATCCCAATGTTGGGCGGATTTATTGCCGTTGAAAGCTGCTTCGTAGGCGTTACCCGGGGTCAGATGAAAGCTGCCCCCAATTTTTTCATCAAAAAGTGTGTCCAGCATGGGTTTGGTTACATACGGGTTCACCCCAAGGGCAAATTCTCCGAAATAGCGGGCGCCTTCATCGATGTCCAAAGCGGCCTGCAATTTGGCATCATCGCCATCGCAGGTGGCTTTGACAATTTTTCCGTTTTCAACTTCGAAACGAATGTTATCCAGAACCACTCCCCCGCTGCGGGTTTTGGTATTGTACTGGATGACACCATTAACACTGTCGCGCACCGGGGCAGTATAGACTTCCCCATCGGGAATGTTGCGGCCACCATCACATTTTACCACCGGGATATCTTTGATGCTGAATTTCAGATCGGTACCCGGACCCTTAATATGAACCCGATCTGTTTTTTCCATGAAAGCCACCAGAGGATCCATGGCTTTGCTCATTTTTGCGTAATCGAGAGTGCAGACGTCGAAGTAGAATTTGGCAAAATCTTCAGTGCTGCGCTCAGCGGACTGGGCCATGCTGGGGTTGGGATACCGCAAAACACACCATTTTTTCTTAAGGCGCACAGGAATGTGTACTTTTCCCCAATAAGCTTTGTCGTGCCACTTCATGCGATCTTCGTCAACATCGGCTAAATCAAAAGGATTGCTACTGCCGCGGACACCAATATAGGCATCGACTGCTTCCATTATGGGCAGATGGAAATTTCCCCAAGCTTCAAACTGTTCTTCATTGGCGTTTTTAATGAACCCACGACTGATGGTTTCATCGTTATAATACCAGAAAGGAACACCGCCGTGGATGGTGGCCACGCGCACCAATTCCCTGCCAAGTTCCAGGGCTTCAAGCCCTTTAACTTCAATGTATATTTTTTCACCTGGTTGCAGTTTAACGCTGTAGGTGATCAGGTTTTCGGCTAGCTGTGTGATTCTTGGGTCCATGATTTCCTCCTGGGTCAAAAATTGGGTTGCCTGCATGATAACGAAAGATGGCCTGCCCCATAAGGGAAATTTTGGACAAATGGCAAATTTGTCTATTATTCAATCTAGATTGTTGTGTCAGACTTTTCCTTTGATCTCGAATTTCAGGAGTATGAAATGAGCCACGATTCCGCCGCCATCAATAATATTTTACCTGCAGGAACTGCTGGATTTGTTGACCATGTGGGTATTGCCGTTCGCAATCTGGATGAAGGAATTGCCTTATACCGTGATTTACTGGGCCTGGAATTGGAACGCATTGAGGAAGTTCCTCAGGAAAATGTGAAGGTCGCTTTTCTCAAATTGGACCGGACGGGTGCCGTGGGCCATATCGAGCTGCTGGCTCCCATGTCCGACCAAGGCAACATTGCAGCTTTTATTGAAAAAAAAGGTCCAGGCTTACATCACATTGCCTTTGCAGCGGAAAATATAGAAACTGTTCTTGAGCGTTGCAAAGCGGCCGGCATGCGGTTGTTGGATGAGACACCCCGAACCGGTGCGGGTGGAAAACAAATTGCCTTCCTGCATCCAAAATCCGGCGGTGGGGTTTTGATTGAAGTTTGTTTTGACCCGGGGCACTGAAATAACAGGGCGATGCCTGTGCATCGCCCCAATTTTAATATCATCGTTTTTGGTAAACACCAACATCCTGCCAACTTTGCCGGCTGTGCCTGGCTTCCAGATCAGGTTCCCCTGAAAAATTCAAATAAGCCGGAACATACCCCAGGCCAAATAGACTGCCAAGTTGCCCATCTGAGTCTGACCCGGTGTAAAGACCGTATGGTTGGCCTTCGGGACAACCTTCAATCCGCTCGCAGGAAATCAAAGCGCTCGGATCCAGCTTGAAAACCACGTTTTCAGGATGACCCTGAAAAAGTACCTTCCAGTGTACCAGTAACGCCCGGCCATTTTTCACAGAAATACCAGGGTCCATTCCCACCAAGACTTCACCAGGTCTGCGTCCGACCGAACGATTGGGAACCGGAATTTCCTGGGAAGTAATAAATCCTTCGGCACCTTCAATGAGCAAAGTGAATTCAAGGGCAGCCATGTGCAGGAAAGCCACGCCATCGAGTTTAACTGCATCGACATCAGTAATGTAAGCGTAAAGGTCTACCGTGGTGATACCTTTTCCGCCGGACTCCATGGTTTTTGTAGGCTGCAGTGCATCACCTTCAGTAAAGGAGAAACGAACAACTCCGTTTTCTCCACACCAAGTGGAGGCCGCTGCCGGCAGAGTGATCCATAAGAGAGCAAAAACAAAGCACCGGGTTAGTAAATTATTCTTCACGACAAAATCTCCTGTCAGCTTCCAGTACTGGAATAGTTTTGGACTCCAGAACGCCAGAGAAGAACTGCACCACCAAAGACAACAAAGCTTACCAAGGGTGTCAGCAGGGCCAAACGACTGAATTCAGGGTTACCCAAGAACCAGGAGGCCGGATAAAAAGCCACCCAGGCAAAAGGAATAACGAAGGTTAAAAAGAAACGAACGGCACCCCCAAAAATGGTGATGGGATAACGAGCGAATCTTATCATATTATACACTGGTGGGGCTAGCCCCATACGATCTTCGAACCAGAAAGAAACTGAAGTGAGTCCCAGAAACACTCCTGTATAAACCAGCGATGCCGAAGGTCCAAGAATAAGAACAGCCAAAACATCGGCAAGTTCCCAGTTCATCTGGAGTTTAGTCCCGGAATAAAACATGACTGCAGAGCCAATAATGATTTCATTCAGACCCGCGATATTGAAAGATTCGCACATTACCTGACCCAAAGAACTTACAGGCCGCAGGAGCACTCGGTCAAACTTACCCTGAATAATAAAGCGGTCACTGAATCGATACAGATTTACACTGGTTAAATTAAAAATGCCCAGGGGTACCAAGCTGAAACCGTAAATGAACAGAACTTCGTGATAAGACCAGCCCTTTAGGGATTCAACTTTGCTGAAAAGAACACCCAAAACCGCCAGTTGAATGACCAGTGCAAAACTTACCGCCAAGGTATCGACCAGAAAATCGACCCGGTAGGCCAGACGAGTTTTTACGAATTGACGAAAGTAGTGACCGAAAATCCCTATTTCCCAGATCACATGCTGAAATTTAGTGCGTGGTTTTAAGAGGTTCCCGGGTGTGTTTTTAGCCACCATTTCAACCTCCCTGTACAATGACGTGACGCACGGACAGGGACCAGATCAAACGTCCCAGAAGATACAATCCGACAGCCCAGGCCAATTGCAATACAAGGCCCTGCCACAAATCAGGACCGGTGCGTTTGCCCAGATAAATTGTGACCGGAATGTAGCTGATGCTCTGAAATGGCAGCCAGTTCATCATTTTCTGAATACTTTCAGGAAAGAAAGTGAAAGGCACAATAACTCCCGTCAAAAAATCAAGGGCCACCATTTTTGCTCGCAGAACACCCTGAATATTCTGGGTAAAAAATGCCATGCAACCCAGCAGGAAATTGAGCTGAGTATATATAACCAAGGCCAAACAAAAACTGATAAAAGACCAAACATACAAGGCAGAGTCCGGAGGGCCATTGATACCAAACAGGGGAACCACGACGAGCATAATGGGTAAAGTGAACATCAGCAGGCGAAAGGCGCTTTCTCCTACAACTTCAAACATCATGACCGTTTGAATATTGTAGGGTTTAATCAGCTGCATGGCAATTTGCCCTTCGCGAATTTGACCTGAAATTTCGCGGGCAATGTTGTTGAAATAAAAGCTTCGCCCTATCCAGCTGATGGCCACGTAGGTAATCATTTCATCGAGAGTCAAGCCGCCGATTAAATCACTGGAGCCGTCTTCCAGTCGGCTGGCAAAAAGAGCATTATAAAGGTAATAAAATCCGGCAACATAAATTGTGTAAGTGACAACTCCGGTGTAGTACCTCAGTCGATAGGCCAGAAATTTTAAAAATGCCAACCGGATGAAATTACCATGCAATTTATATGTGGCCAGAGTCCCCCTGCGCCATGGTGCCAGTTGATTTTCAACAACTCGATTCATGATTTGGCCTGGCTGTTGGAACGATAAATCTGGGCAACAATTTCCTCGATGGGTGGTTCGGCAAGATGAAGATCCGATACTGTAAGTGCATTTACCAGGCGTTTAATCACCTCAGCGGCTGGCACTTCATTTCGATTAAATTCAACCTGATGATGCAACCCGTCTGATGTTTCCCAATGCACCGGCAGACCAGCGGTTAGTTTGGAAAGTTCAGTGCTGTGCAATTCTGTAGCCAAATCAACAGTTAGGCGCACCCGGTGCCCGGTTTGGCGACGAAGGGAGTCCAGCAAGCCGTCAAAATGAACCACTCCCTGGTCAATGATGATGATGCGTTTGCATAGTTGTTCAATATCACCCAGATCATGCGTAGTCAGAATAATAGTCACGCCCTGGTCTTCACGGATGTCTTTGAGAAAACGTCGCACGCTATCTTTGGCCACCACATCGAGTCCAATGGTTGGCTCATCCAGAAAAAGGACTTTGGGCTGGTGCAACAATGCTGCCGCCAAATCGCAGCGCATGCGTTGTCCGAGAGAGAGTTTGCGGACGGGTTGATGAAGAAATTCATTAATGGAAAGGAGATCGTTAAAAACACCCATTTGTTTGTTGTATGTGGTTTCATCAACTTCATAAATTTTCTTCAAAAGCTGAAAGGATTCCACCACCGCAAGGTCCCACCACAGTTGTGTTCTCTGGCCAAAAACAGCTCCAATATGACGGGTGTATTGCAGGCGGTTTTTCCAGGGCACTAAACCGCCAACCGAAACCTTTCCACTGGTGGGCGTTAAAATTCCCGTAAGCATTTTTATGGTCGTGCTTTTCCCAGCACCATTGGCGCCTATATACCCCACCAGTTCACCGGAGTCGATATCGAAAGAAACATCGTCCACCGCACGTAAAATGTCTTTGCGGGGTTTGATCAAATCCACCAGGCCACCACTGACGCCTTCACGTTTTTTGGTGATCTTATAATCCCTGACAAGATTGCGAACCTCAATCATGGAACGCATTAAAAAGGAACTTCCGAGTCAGAGGGCCCATTGTTGGAAGTGTTCGCTTCCTCGGAACTGTCCTGGGACTGCAGACCCTCCACCAGCTGCCGAACTTCGGCATCGGTTTTTTCAAGTTTCCCCCGGCAAACCTGAATTAATTCCACAGCACGGCGCACTTCTTCACCCAGTTTGTCGATGTCGATGTTGTCGTCTTCAAGGCCTTGCAAGATTTCTTCAACCTCGGTGACTGCTTCACCGAAAGAGAGTTTTTTGGCCGGTTTCTTTTTGCTTGCTGCCACGATTATTTCCTTTGGCTAAGTTTGGTTTCTTTTTCCCTGAATTGGTTCCCGGTTGCACAATGCTGGTGATCTGGCCCTGAGCAAATCGGGTCTTGATTTTTTCGCCCGGGTCAAGCTGGTCGGCTGATGTGATTGTTTTCCCTTGGTCATTTACCGTCAGACTGTAGCCACGTTTCAACAAACGGGCAGGATCCAAAAGACGGGTTTTATCTTCCAATTGAGTCAATTTCAGGGAAGCGTTTTGGGCTGGTTTTGAGGCTTCTCTGATTAATCGGGATTGCTGGTTTTGGAGATTTTTTTCCACTTGAGCCAGACTTTGGCGAACCACCCGTTCCAGGCGTGGAGCACTGCTCTGCAAGCGGGACATGTTTTGCATGACTATCCGTTGACTGCCGGTTTGAAGCCTGGTCGATTGCCGTGAAAGAAATTCCCGCCGAACTGACAAACTCCCACTGACCCGATGCTGCAACCGGCCGGCAAGATCCTGAACACGAAAGCGCGAATTTTGCAAAACGGCATTGGCCAGTGAGGGCAATCGTTCAATCATCTCCAGACGTCGGACTGCCTGCTCCAGGCGGTTGTTGACCCGGAACATTAAATCTTCGGTAACATCGTCCAGTTTGCGTGCAGCAACATCAATAATTTCAACCAGATACTCAGCCGCAGCCGTAGGGGTTTTGCAACTCTGATGAGCTACAATGTCAGCAATGGATGTATCGATTTCATGACCGATGGCAGTCACCACGGGAATAGTGGATTGAGCAATCCCCACGGCCAGGTCTTTCTGGTCGAACCAACTTAAGTCAGCACGGGAACCACCACCACGGGTAATAACAATGACATCCACACTGCCTTTCTGGTGGGCTTGAAGAGCCGCCAGAACTTCACCCTGCAACATTTCTCCCTGCATGCGGGCACTGCACAAGACAACATCAAAGGCCCAGCCGGAGGCTGCAATTCCCGTCATAAAATCATGATGGGCTGCACTCTCAGCCGAAGTGATCAAACCTATGCGCAAGGGTAACTCGGGCATGGGAATCGCCGCATTGGATTCCAGTAGCCCACGTTCGGTGAGATAACGCAGAGTCTCCCGTCGACGAGCTTCCAGTTTCCCGAGGGCAAAGGTTTTATCTACGCCCACAACTTTCAGGCTAATTTTGCCGAATTTGGCGTAAAAATCGACCTTACATTCCAGGCATACTTCAAGCTTGTTGGTGATTTGAAAATCGGGGTCGGTACCATCGACATACTGGCCAAGGTTGAATCGTTGACGATCCCACCCCATCAAAGCCATGGCAATTTGATACTCAGCAGCACCGCTGCCACCGGTTTCCTGCAATTCAAAATAGAGGTGCTTGCGCATAGCGGCGTCATGGGGAAAGCGCTGCACTTCCCCCTTGACCCAGATGGTACGCGGAAAAGCCATTCCGATGGCATCACTGATGGCATCGTTGACTTGACGCACCGATAAAACCTGCCGCTCGTCCGTGCTTCCACTTCCGGAATACAAACTCAAAACCACACGCCCCTAGGATGCAATGATTTGCACAGCCCGAGCCATAAGGCGGGCACCAAAACCAGTTCCCCCAACAGGAGTCAGGGTGGCCGGTCTTTCTGCATAAGATGGGCCCGCAATATCAATGTGAGCCCACTGAGTTTCTTCAGGGACAAAATGTGCCAGAAATCCAGCAGCAGTCATGGCTCCGCCTTCACGTGGGCCCAGATTCTTCAGGTCACCCCAAGTACCTTTCATGGCGTCTTTGTGTTCATCAATCAGGGGCAGGTGCCACACGCGCTCGAAAGTTTCGCCACCAGCTTGCTTCAACGAGTCGATCAATTCGCTGCTGTTACTCATCAGACCTGCAAAATGAGTGCCCAGAGCCACAACACAGGCTCCAGTCAAAGTGGCTGCGTCCATGATATAATCGGGTTTGCTGCGACCGGCGTACCATAAAGCATCGGCCAAAATCAGGCGGCCTTCGGCATCGGTGTTCAGCACTTCCACAGTTTTTCCGTTAGCCATTGTCAGGACATCGGCGGGGCGAATGGCGTTGCCATCGGGCATGTTCTCTGCCGTGGGAATGATGGTGATCAGGTTCACATCGAGCCCCAGTTGGGCAATGATTTTGGTGGCACCCAGAACTGCAGCAGCTCCCCCCATGTCGGACTTCATCAGGTCCATGCTGGCTCCGGGTTTCAGGCTGATGCCCCCGGTATCAAAGGTGACGCCTTTGCCAACCAAGGCAATGGTGGGTGATTTTTTACTTTTGCCACCCCTATATTCAAGAGAAATAAGACGTGGTGGATTGGCACTTCCCTGCCCTACTCCCAGCAAGCCCCCCATGTTAAGTTTTTTCATTTGAGGGACAGTTAGAATTTTGCATTTCAAATTTTCTTCTTTGGCCATTTTTTTCGCGGATTCTGCCAGATGTACCGGAGTTTGAATATTTGGCGGCTCGTTGACCAGAGCCCTTGCAAAGAAACAACCGGCCACAAATTTCTGGGCCTCGGCAGCACCGGCGCGTAGATCTTTTGCCCGGCTGATATCAGCCAACAGGACACAGCTGGCAGGAAACTCAGGAGATTTTTTGGCAGTTTTCATTGCTCCAGTTGGAGAAAGTGACATTTCCGCACCTTCGACCCAAGCCCGAGAAAAAGCAACATCGTCAATACCCAGGCGTTTGGAATCGGGCACCACAACCAAAACTTTTTTTGCTTTCATTTCCCGGGCTTTTTTAGCCACAGTTCCCGCCGTCTTGCGAATTGTTTCCAGATCCAGTTTCGTTTCGTCACCCAAACCAGCCAGAACCAGCCATCCGGCTTTGGTATTGGAACAATAAACAGGCAAGAGAGAACAGGCTTTGGCCACAAAACCACTGCTGGCCACTTTCTTTTTTATTCCAGCAGGTGCCGTTTCACCCGGAGCAGCCTTTCGTACTCCCCCTTTGGTGCCCAGAAGAACATCTTTAATATCAGCTTTGTCTTTTACTTGAAAAGTAGGAAAAACCAGCAAATCGGCAGCCGTATCGGCAGATGGGGTTTTTGAGATAGTCCAGCGCAAGGGCATTCCTCCGGTATTGGTGATGGTCTTGAATATTCAGGATCTGAATTTCAGAAGACCGTATTATTTTCTGCAGGATGGCAGTTTAACACTTTCATGGAAATATGCCACTACGGAGTCATTCAATAAAGACATGAATTTCATTTTGACAAATGACCTTCATAAAATTTCAATGGTCCCGTTGTCAGAATATTTGCATCTCTGGGGAAAAATCTGGAAGACATTTCTGACACTGATTATTTTGATAAGCTTTCTCCTCTTGGCAAACCTGGCCAAATCCTAGGGTTTTTATTCCCTTGGATCTTTTTGACTTGCAAGCCACTGCTGACTACATCAAAGCCCGGGTTGTGCCCAAAAGAATGTCGCTGGTTCAACTTGTGGCCATAGATTTGATTAATCACTGGAGATTTATGTGTTTTAGGTTGAAGATTGTTGGGTATTTTTGTAAAAAAGCACCCAGCGACATTCTCTTGGGCACAACCCAGGCGTTGGGGATCCAATATTATTTGGGATCCCAATTTTTTTTGAAACGTATGATCTGACTTTCCGTATTCATTCCTGTACCACGACTCTTTTTTACACAGGAGAACCAACTTGATTGATCCGCAAGATTCACACTCCGAATTCTCACATGACCAAAATGTGGGTCTCAAGTTGCCTCCCTGGGAAGAAAGAGATCGTTTCGGGGTCCTCAACGCTCTGTATCTGACCATTAAAGATGTTCTGCTGGCTCCCGGACATTTTTTTCATCGAATGCCCACTCGCTCGGGCCTTGTCCAGCCCCTTCTCTTTGCCATGATCGTGGGATTTGTCAGCACCTTCATTTCCTGGATGTATTCCCTGGTTAGCTCTTCCCTTCAAATTGCACTTTTTGGAAATTTCCCCGAAGGAAACAGCACTCTCATCGCCTTTTTTATATTCCTTTTCAGCCCGGTACTCGTGGCCCTGGGGGTGTTTGTTCAGGCGGCTTTCATTCACCTCTTTCTGGTTGTGCTGGGAGGCGGGCGCCTGGGTTTTGAGGGCACATTTCGGGTTACGGCTTATGCCGAAGCATCCGCACTATTGATTCTTATTCCTTTGTGTGGGAGTTGGTTAGCTCTTGTTTGGGGTTTGGTAATTTTGATCATTGGGTTGTACAATGTTCATGAGACACAACCATGGAAGGCCGTATTGGCAGTTCTGGCTCCCATGTTCCTCTGCTTTGCGGTGGTGGGCGGATCGGTAGCCCTGTGGTTATCAAAGCTTAGTTTTTAAAGAAAACCTGGTTTGAATAATGAACTTCGTACCCGAAACCAGTCCGTGGCCGCGCCTGCTGGTTTTCCCTTTTTTGGCAGTAAGCCTACCGATCATGGGAATGGCCCGCTGGGCTCCGGATTGGGCCTATAAATTAGCCCATTGCCCACTTCGCGACACAACAGGAATTCCCTGCCTGACATGTGGTGGGACCCATAGCCTGGTTTCTCTGGTGGATGGCCACTGGATCCGGGCTTTTCAGGCCAATCCATTAATAGTGATTTGCACGGTTCTCTTCTTTGCCTGGTCTCTGTGGGCCATTTCAGCAACCGTATTTTCCCCATGGCGAAAAACCATGGTCCTTTCGAATATTGAAAAAAGGACCGCCAGCATTCTGACGGTCCTTAGTCTTGTGGGAAACTGGATTTGGGAATTTTTCAGGTATTTTTAGTATTCGTTCATGACCTGTCGGGAAATTACCATCCGCTGAATTTCACTGGTTCCCTCGTAAATGCGCGTCACCCGAACATCTCTGTAGTAGCGCTCCACTGCGAATTCTTTGCAGTAACCATATCCCCCGTGGATTTGCACCGCACGGTCTGCAGCACGGCCGGCAGCTTCACTGGCCATAACTTTGGCCATGGCTGCCTGTTTGGTGAATGGTTTGCCTTCATCTTTCAGCCAGGCCGCTTGAAGAGCCAGCAGCCGGGCCGAATCCAATTCGCACCCCATGTCAGCAATCATGCCACCAATGACCGGTTGTTTTGCCAGAGGCTTGCCAAATTGTTCCCGCACTTTGGAATATTTGACGGACTCGGCAAGACAGGCGTAACCAATTCCCAAAGATTGAAAAGCGATTCCAATTCTACCACCGTCCAGCGCGCTCATGGCAATTTTGAAACCGTCGCCTTCGTTGCCCAGTAAATTATTTGCTGGAATGCGCACATCTTCAAGGTCAATGGAAACGGTGTCGCTGGCCCGCAGGCCCATTTTGTCTTCCTTTTTGGCAACACTCAAACCGGAGGTTCCCCGTTCAATAATGAAAGCATGAATATCTTTGTGACCGGTGGTGCCTGGTGTACGGGCCATAACAACATAGAAGGATGCGCGTGATCCGTTAGTCACAAAAATTTTGCTGCCATTGAGGACGTATTCGTCACCGTCTTGTGTTGCAGTAGCGGTTAGATTGGCCGCATCGCTGCCAGCTCCCGGTTCGGTAATACAGAAGGCAGCAATTTCGCCCGAGGCCATGCGGGGCAAATATTTTTCCTTAGCCTCTTCACTGCCATACATAGCCAGCGGGTAAGACCCGACACTGTTGTGAACAGTCAGCATGACACAAACACCAGCACTGACTTTGGCCAATTCTTCAATGACCAATCCGTAGGTGATTGTATCGACACCCAGCCCACCGTATTGCTCGGGAAAACTCAAACCGAAAAAACCATTAGCAGCCATTTTGGTGATCAGTTCATCGGGCATGGTGCCCTCTTCGTCCATCTGATGGGCGATAGGTGCAATTTCCTGTTTGGCAAAATCGCGAACCATGTCACGGAACATTTTCTGGTTTTCGCTGAGCTCGAAATTCATTATTTTCTCCGGGTTGGGCAGGTGAAATTTTCTTCATCCTCTGCATCATAACCGATTTTATGGTTTCAATAAACAGAGATCTAAGAACCCTGGATTTATACCGAAAAACGAAAGTGCATGATATCCCCATCTTGCACCAAATATGATTTACCTTCGAGACGCATTTGACCGGCGTCACGAACGGAGCTCTCGCTTTTGTATTCCATTAAAGAATCATAGTGATAGACATCGGCTTTAATAAACCCTCGCTCAAAATCGGTATGAATGACTCCGGCTGCTTGCGGTGCCCGATTGCCCTGATGGAAAGTCCAGGCTCTAACCTCTTTTTCACCGGCAGTAAAATACGTGCTCAAATTCAGCAATTTATAACCCGCTCGGATAACTCGGTTCAGGCCTGGTTCCTTTACTCCAAGATCTGCCAGGAATTCCATTTTGTCGTCACCTTCGAGTTCAGACAACTCCGATTCAATGCTGCCACACAGCGCCACCACTTCACAGTTATTTTTTTCTGCGTATTGGCTAACTTTTTGATAGTGTTCATTTTCTTCAGGAGCCGCAAGATCAGACTCATCCACATTGGCCACGTAGAGACTTGGCTTTTGGGTTATCAGGTGTAAGTCGCGAATTAAATGCTTTTCATCGGCACTTAATTCCATGGACCGAACAGGAATTCCCTCTTCCAATTGAGGTCGAATTTTTTCCAGAACCGCCAAACCCGCCTTGGCTTCCTTTTCTCCACTGCGGGCTTTGCGCACCAGGGTATCAAGGCGTTTATCTACCGAATCCTGATCAGCAAAAATGAGTTCCATTTCAATGACTTCGATGTCGCGAATGGGATCAACAGAACCATCCACGTGAACAATTTCATCATCCTCGAAACAGCGGACCACATGGGCAATAGCCTGAGTTTCACGAATATGACCCAGAAATTTATTTCCAAGCCCTTCACCGCGGGATGCCCCCGCCACCAAGCCGGCGATGTCCACAAAAACCATTGTAGTGGGAATCAGTTTTTGGGGTGGAATATATTCAGCAATTTTTTTCAAACGGGGATCGGGAACATTGACGATTCCCTTGTTGGGCTCAATGGTGCAGAAAGGAAAGTTATTGGCCGCCGCTTTATTGGAAGTCAAGGCGTTATAAATTGTAGACTTACCTACGTTTGGCAAACCTACGATGCCACATTGGAAACCCATATCGTCAGTACCTTTCGGAACGCCGTCCATCGTGCAATGGAATGGAGTCGGGAGATTTAAACCGGAGTCATCTTATCTTTTCGAATCCCTAAGAAGCTAAGAATTCTGCAAAAAGCAAGGTTTCAGATCTTTTCCGGCTAAAAATGGTGACTGTACATGGCCATGGGCCAAAAAAGAAAACTACCGGTATCTTCGCCAACTGGACGAAATCCGCTCAGACTGAAAGAGTGTTTTTGGCCAAAAAACCGAATACCCAAGTTGATGAAACCCTTCAAGTCATGGTCCTCTCCGTCCAGAAGACTGTTGGAGCTGAAATATTCAAAAAACGCTTTGGTTTTTCGGCCGGTCTGCATGTCGGCCCCGACAAGATAAATAGTGTCCTCGGTATCATTGTCTTTAAAAGTGTGATTAACTGAAAAATTCATGCTTTTTCGGGCATCACCAATTCCAGCCACCAGGCCCACAGAAGTGAAGTGAGAATCTGAAAGCTTGGTGAAACCCACTGTAGCGGCAACTCCAATGGGAAGTTTTTCCCGGTCCAGAAGCCGGAACTTCCCCCCCACTGTCAGCAATGTCGCTTCTGTGGAAATGGGAAAGACAGTGCCAAAACTGACATCAAAATTGTCGGTCACCCCATATCCAAAATTCAGCAGGAATAGTTCGAAATCCCGAAAATACAAATCGCCTTTGGGAAGCGTGGCCGGGGTGGGACAAAACATGATTGTATTTTGGTCCGGATCTGAATACACACCCTGGGTTTCATTTTCCCGAGAGATTTGCTTTATGTTATTTACAGGAATTTTTATCTGACCCAGGGAAGGGGTTTCTAGGACAATAAATTCATCGTTGGATTCAATAATTGAACCATGAAGGATTGTGCCATCTTGAAGTAAGATTTCATCAGGAGATGTGTTTTTCTTCAACGGTTCATCATCGCCACCGATTTCGCCAGCATAACCTACGGTGGTAATAAAAACGATAAGCACAGACAGACAAAGAACATAGACCTGTTTCACAATACCCTCGGTTTCATTCAAAAAAAAGGCATGTTCCCTGGTAAACAGAGAACAGGCCTCCATGTTCCGAATTATTTCCTTAGCTCCATGCTGCTAATTACCATACGCTGGGCCTCGCTGGTTCCTTCGTATATTTCGGTAATTTTGGCGTCGCGGAAATGGCGTTCCACCGGGTATTCCTTGGAATAACCGTTGCCGCCAAAAATTTGAACCGCCTCGTTTGTGATGTAGTGACTGGCTTCGCTGGCATACAGCTTGGCCATGGCCGCTTCTTCACTATAGCGTCCACCCTGATCTTTAGCCCAGGCTGCTTTGTAGGTCAGCAGACGAGCAGCTTCAAGACGGGTGGCCATATCGGCAATTTTCCATTGAATGGCTTGGAATTTTGCAATGGCGCGTCCGAATTGTTCGCGTTCTTTGCTGTAGCGAACAGAGGCTTCGTAGGCCGCTGCACAAATCCCCAGGGCCTGACTGGCAATGCCAATGCGACCACCATCGAGGGTGCTCATGGCAACCTTAAAACCGGTACCGTCGGCACCCAGTTGCTGGTCGGCCGGAACCCGAACATTGTCAAAAGCCAACTGGGCAGTATCCGAAGCCCGGATGCCCATTTTTTCCTCTTTGCGAATGACGGAGAATCCATCACTTTTGGCATCGACAATAAAAGCCAGAATGCCTTTGTGTTTAAGCGATTCATCGGTCTGGGCAAAGACCAGTAAAGTATCGGCGTTGGCTCCGTTGGTGATGAAATTTTTCATCCCATTGAGAACCCAGGTATCGCCGTCTTTTTTGGCTTTCGTGGTTTGTGCAGCTGCATCAGTTCCGGCACCTGGTTCACTAAGGCAATAAGCTCCCAGCTTTTCACCTTTGGCCAATGGGGCCAGCCACTTCATCTTTTGTTCTTCAGTGCCATACTTTTCCAACGGCCAACAAACCAGTGAATTATTCACTGACATAATGACGCCGGTGGAGGCACAGGCTTTGCTGATTTCTTCCATGGCCAGCACATAACAAACACTGTCCATGGCGGCACCGCCGTATTTTTCAGCCACATTCATTCCCATGAATCCCAATTCACCCATTTTTTTGACTACCTCGGTGGGGAAGCGTTCTTCCTCATCAATTTGGGCAGCAATGGGTGCCACTTCCCTGGCGGCAAAATCAGCCGCCAGTTCCTTGATCATGCGCTGTTGTTCAGTCAATTCAAACTGCACGAGTTATCTCCTAGTCTCTAATCAACCCAGTAACTGAGGTTCAATTTTAGTAATCGTAAAAGCCTTTACCGCTTTTTCGTCCAAGGAAGCCGGCATCAACCATGCGCCGCAACAACGGGCAGGGGCGGTACTTGCTGTCGCCAAATCCGTCGTACAGCACTTCCATAATATCGAGGCAAATGTCCAGACCAATGAAGTCGGCCAGTTGCAAGGGTCCCATTGGGTGAGCCATACCAAGCTTCATGACTGTGTCGATGGCATCCTTGTCAGCCACACCTTCCATGAGGCAATAAATGGCTTCATTAATCATGGGCATGAGTACGCGGTTACTAATGAAACCAGGATAATCCTGCACCGTAACCGGCACCTTGCTCAAATCTTTGGACCATTGGGTCACTTTTTCCAGAGTTTCTTCACTGGTAGCCTGACCGCAAATAACTTCGACCAGCTTCATGATTGGTACCGGGTTCATGAAATGCATACCGATAACTTTGTCGGCCCGCTTGGTGGTTCCGGCAATTTTTGTCAGGCTAATGCTCGAAGTGTTCGAGGCCAGAATAGTGTCCGGTCCGCAAACTTCATCCAGCTTGGTGAAGATGTCTTTTTTCACTTCAAAATTCTCAAAAACAGCTTCGATGACAAGATCACTGTCCGCTGCATTTTCCAGACCGACAACGGCATTCATGCGACCCAGGGTGGCCTTGGCATCTTCATCGGTCATTCTTTCTTTTTTCACCATTCGGCCCAGGTTTTTCTCGATGGTAGCCATGGCCCGATCGAGGTATTCCTGTTTGATGTCGATGAGGTTCACATCGTTGCCGTTTTGGGCAAATACCTGAGCAATACCATTGCCCATGGTCCCGCCGCCGATAACTGAAACTTTCATGATTCAATCCTTTCCGGTAACGGGGAAGCAAATAAGCTTCCCCGCGGGACAAATTAATTGCGTGAAATAGCCATGCTGACGGCATCTCCGCCACCAAGACACAAGCTGGCAATTCCATTGTTCACATTTCGATCTTCCATGGCGTTCAACAGGGTGACCAGAATACGGGCACCGGAACAACCGATAGGATGCCCCAGACTGACGCCGCCACCGTTGACATTCACTTTTTCTTCATCCAGTTCAAGAGCTCGCACCACGCCAATACTTTGCACGGCAAAGGCTTCGTTCAATTCAAACAGTCCGTAGTCGTTAATCGATTTTCCGGTTTTGGCCAGCAGATTTTTGATACTGGTTACAGGGGCCATCATGACTTCATGAGGTTCCACCGCTCCAGTGCTTGCTGCGTCAATGTGGGCACGAATTTCCAGATTATTGGCCTTGGCAAATTCTTCGCTGCAAATGAGCAGGGCAGCTGCACCATCGTTAATGGAAGAAGCGTTGCCAGCTGTCACCGTTCCACCATCGCGTTTGAAGGCGGGGCGCAGTTTGGCCATTTTTTCAGCCGTCGTGCCTTCGCGGGGTCCTTCATCACGGTTAACAACAACAGGGTCACCCCGGCGTTGAGGAACTTCCACAGGAACCACTTCTTTATCAAATTTTCCGGATTCCCAGGCATCGAGAGCTCGTTGATGACTGCGGGCTGCATAAGCATCCTGGTCTTCACGGCTCACGTTATAAGTTTCGGCTACCCATTCTGCAGTCATGCCCATGTGGTAATTATTGTAGATATCCCAAAGGCCATCGTGAACCAGAAGGTCAGTGACTTTGCCATCGCCAAGACGCAATCCTCCACGGGCTTTCATCAGGGCGTAAGGAATTTGGCTCATGTTCTCAAAACCACCGGCAATAATGCATTCCTTGTCGCCAGCACGGATGGCCTGATCGGCCAGAGCAACGGCTTTCAAACCGCTGCCACAGACTTTATTTATGGTCATGGCACTGCATCCCGCCGGCACGCCACCAAAGATGGCAGCCTGACGAGCCGGGTTCTGATGAAGGCCTGCCTGGCACACGTTGCCCAAAATAACTTCATCAATTTTTCCAGCATCGACACCAGATTTTTCCAGGATGGCTTTGACTGTCAAAGCACCCAACTGAGGGGCTCGAACTGAGGACAGGCCACCGTTAAAAGCCCCAATGGGGGTTCGAACTGCGGCGCAGATTACGGATCGGTTGTTCACGGGAGTCTCCCTTTCTGATTATTTCACTCTATTTTCACAAAATTTCAACAGCACACTTAGTTTCTGGAAGTTTTAGTCTTTGAGTTCCTGACGACCAATGACCATGCGCTGAATTTCACTGGTGCCTTCACCAATGGTGCATAATTTGGCATCGCGATACATTCGCTCCACGGGGTATTCCCGGGTGAAGCCGTATCCACCAAGAACCTGAATGGCCTTGTCAGTTACAAACATGGCCGTCTCACTGGCATGAAGTTTAGCCATGGCTGCCATCTGGGCATAAGGTTCGCCCGAATCTTTCAAACGGCAGGCTTCATACATAAGCTGGCGCGAAGCCTGAATTTGAGTGGCCATGTCAGCAATCATGAATTCAATAGCCTGAAAACTGCTAATACTGCGGCCGAACTGATGGCGTTCGTTGCTGTAGTCGCGAGCCACTTCATAGGCGCCCACAGCAATTCCAAGCGCCACAGCAGCAATGGAAATGCGGCCGCCATCGAGGGTTTGCATGAAGTACTTAAAGCCTTCGTTTACCTTACCCAGCAAATTTGCAGCTGGAATACGAACATCTTCGAGAGTTAACGGGGCCGTGTCTGAAGCCCGCATGCCCAGCTTGTCTTCTTTTTTCTCCACGGTGAAGCCAGGAGTTTCGGTGGGAACCAGAAAGGCACTAATTCCCGAACTGCCTGTGGCTTCCAAATCTGTTTTTGCCGTGATAATGATGGCTCCGGCATAGTGACTATTGGTGATCCACATTTTTGTACCATTGAGAACCCATTGGTCGCCTTGGAGAACGGCGGCAGTGCGGGTTCCACCAGCGTCACTGCCGGCGCCTGCTTCAGTAAGTCCGAAAGAAAGCAAATGTTCGCCGGTGGCGGCTTTGGGGAGGAATTGTTGCTTTTGTTCGTTGGTTCCCAGAGCGGCCAAGGGCCAGCAACCGAGGCTGTTATGGGCTGCCACCGTAAGGCCGTGACTTCCGCAAACCCTGCTGATTTCTTCCACCACAAGCGCATAACTGGTAACATCGGCTCCCACTCCGCCAAATTCTTCGGGAACCATGAGCCCCAAGAACCCCAGCTCACCCATTTCCTTAACCGTGGCTTCGGGGAATTTCCCGCTGACATCAATTTCAGCAGCGATGGGGGCAATTTTGCTATTGGCAAAATCCCGGGCTATTTGTCGAATCATTTTCTGATTTTCATTGAGTAACATTTTTTCTCCTGGATACAACGCATAGAACGTCCGGGCAGATCAATAGGATCTGCTGACCGGGTTGTTTTCTCAACACGTGACTGTAACGGCTATTCTCTTATAATTAAAGCGAAATCCATGGAATTTGCCTGAATAAAGTAGTATTTGCCCGATTTTGGTCGTTTTTCCTTAAACGCAAAAACAAGACGAGCCCGGACTCCTTTCCGGGCTCGTCCTTTGGCTAATTGATCAGGTCAGCCGAAGGGTTGTTTTTGACAAGAATTACCCTCCGATTTACCGGTATCTGCTTTTCAAATGATCCCACCGGGCTGGATGAACCGGCACCAGTGGCTCACACACATTCAACTGACCTGGTGTTGGCACACAATCGTTTCCTTCAGGAGTAGAAGCTCCGTTATAAGGATTCAAGGCATCGAACAAGGTCCACTCCTCCCCAGATAAATCCCAGCCACTGGAGCGATCATCTTCGACTTCATGATTGTTTAAAATCACACGGTGAATCATGATGAGGGTATCGGGCGATTGCTCAGGGACCGATCGCAGAAGTTCAATGGTATCACCGGTATTGTTGATGGAAAATCCATAACCACTTTGCCCCTGTTCCAGCTGCCAGGCAACGGAATCGGACCCATAAAAAATGGCCACTTGACCGGGTTCAAGGGTTCCAAACAGATTAAGGTGTGGGTCCTCGCCGTGGTCATCACGCAACCAGTATTCTGTCAAATCTTCCTCACTGGCTCCGTTGTTGAGCACTTCAATCCATTCGTCACCACGGAAGCTGAGGATGCCGTCGCCGTCCCAATCCTGAAGAGGATCGCCCATAATTTCGTTTATGACCAACTCCGCTTGAACCTGAGGTACGAGGCATAATGCAGCCAGAACCCAGGCACCCAGCAGCAGGCCAGTGGCTGACCAGCCCATGACAAACCTTGACAAAAACATCATAATGTTCTCGAATTCCGGGAGGTTGTATTGAGAGGATTTTTTATTTCAAGCCAGAAACGGGCCATTTATGAACGGGAATACAATTTTTAAAATTGGAGTTATTGGGGCTGGAGCCCACGGTGAACGCTATTTACGCCATGGCAGCAATGATGTATTGGGAATGACTCCGTCTGCCCTGTGTCGCAGGAACGAACAGGCTGGGAAGAAAATGGCTGAAAAGTTCAGTTGCCGTCATCTTCAGGATGCACATGAACTGATCGCGTCACCCGATGTTGACGGAGTGATTGTATGCACCCCCCCTTCGAGTCATTTTGAATTTGCACGGGCTACCCTTAAAACGGGTAAGCCACTCCTGCTGGAAAAGCCAATAACCGGAACTCTGGCTGAGGCTGAAGAGTTGCTTTGCCTTGTTGGCGATACGCCGGTAATGGTGGGGCACACCCTACGATGGAATCCGGTGATAAAAAAAGTGAAAGAGTTATGGCCGAGGTTGGGAAAAGTGCATTTGATTCGCCTGGTGCAGCGCTTGGAACCTACAAAGTTGACCTGGCAGCGGAATCTTGCTGAAACTGTGGGTGGCTCGGTATTGCTCACCGGAGTGCACATTTTTGATCTTGCCCGGCATCTTTCCGGGGCTGAATTTCTTTCCATTGATTCTCGCCAGGACTGCATTTTGAATCCAGTGGTGGAAGATATTTTCCTGGCCAGGGCCCATCTTGATGATGGATGCTGGGTAAGTTTGGAAGTCAGTAAATATACCCAAAGCCGAGGTTGCTGGCTGGAAGCCGTGGGAGAAAACGGCCAAATTCTCGCAGATTATCTGCACGGAGGAATTTCCCTGCGCCTTGGTTCTGAAGAAGAAAAATTCGATGTTTCGGCGAGAGTCCCCACGCTGCCGGGAATACTGGATGAATGGATGCGGGCGGCTTTGGAAAACCGTCCCTGTTCTGTCACCCTGTCTGATGGTGTGGCATCAATGCGCATCATCGATGCCTGTTACCAGTCCGCCCGGCAGCAAAGAGAAGTTTCGCTTTAGGGCAGTCTAATCTTCACACATTGCCCCATAACCGGTTGCAAATATGGCCACATCAGACAAACTGAGAGTACCGTCCCAGCGGAAATCGCTGCGATAGTGATATTCACCAAAAAAATCAGTGGAGAAAAGGGCCAAATCAGCCAAACTGACAAAGCCATCGCCATTGATGTCCGGACTGTTGAAACGTAAAGCCACTGGATCCAAAGCGTAGCCACCCGGTGGTGGAGTTGCGGCCCGACTACCATTCAGATAGACCCACAACGGCCCTTCTGACCAACCGCCACCATTAAGTGGATTTTCGAACCAGGTCACACCGGAACTGTTAGTAGCAACATCAGCGGTGAATCCCCAACCACCAATGTCAGGACAGACAAAATCCGTGGTAGTTTCAGCCTCAAGCCACATGTCTTCGGCGGGGAATCCAACAACAGGATCCCCATTGATACCGACTATGGAAAATTCAATTCGGGCATTAGCTGGTGCTCCACCAAAATACATGGCTTGCGTCAACGGCGAGCCAAGGGCTCCGGGAATAATACACACCGAAGCTTCCGCTTCCAGTTCAGTGGTTATTGAACCGCCAAAAGGGATTCCACTGTCAGCTGAAGTCCCTGAAGCTATGGTGGATATTATTAGGATTCCCAAGGATAATTTAATAAGATAGCTGGTTTTATGGTCCTGCATAACAACCTCCCCAAAAAAACAAAATTAACTATGGAGTGCATCATAGCACGAATTCTCAATTGAGTAAAGTAAATATGGTTGAAACCATTGCTGGCGGGAGGCTAAACCTCCCGCCCAATTATCGACTTATCCGGCCAACACTTTCTCAAGCCCAATGCGGGCAATCGGGTGGTACCCATTGGAATTAGCTGCATAAACTTTTGCAGCCAGATCCCGAGTGTTTTCATTACCGTGCAAAGCGCTGAACAACGGTTTCAGATACTTCATGCGTCCCACTTCGGAAAGGAAGCTTTCGCATCGGGCATAAGCCGGTTCGAAACTGCTATTGACCGCAATTTCCAACCAGTTGCATAGAATTTCACAGTTGCCCTGGGCATTTAATTTGAAGTTGTCATTCAACCAGGAGCAGTCTTCGCCAGTCATTTGTTTGGGCAACGCCTGCAGGAAAATCTGCCAATCTTCAGGAGTCCAATTCACTGCCTCGTTCACATCGGGACGGACACCGTCACTCCACCCCTTGGCCAAACCTTCCAGCTTTTCCAAACGGGAAGATGCAAAGACAGGAGCATTGGCAGGAAGATCGGGCTGGTGGATCCACTCCTGAGCGCCCATTATTTCGGCTGCGCCAGGCAATTCGCGGTTAAGAAATTCTTCGAATTGAGCCGTAGTAAGAGAGGTGAATTTGAAATGATCGATGTACTTCTTCACAAATTCATCCATTTTTTCGCGCCCCACGGTTTCCTCCAAAAGAGCCACAAAGAGAAAACCTTTTTCGTAAGGAACGAGGGAATAGAACTCGTCCGGGTCGCTGCCTTCACCATTAATTTCCAGTTTGGTGAACTCGCTGCCTTTGCCAAAGCTGTTCATCGCCTGAAGCAACCCGTGGCGACCGATGGCAGCGCTCAGGCTTTTGGCTTCCAAGCCCTCCATGTTTTCCAGAATGCGGCGTTCGGCCCAAACGGTGAAGCCTTCATTCAACCAGAAGTCATTGATTGAAGCATTGGTTACCAGATTACCGGTCCAGCTGTGAGCTAACTCATGAGCCAGTACATTGACCAAACTACGATCACCCGCCAGAAGAGTGGGTGTCAGGAAAGTCAGACGTGGATTTTCCATTCCACCGTAAGGGAAAGACGGAGGCATGACCAGGAAATCGAAACGATCCCACAAATATGGTCCAAAAATTTCTTCGGCAGCCAGAATCATTTGATTCACTTCAGCAAATTCCCAGGCCGATTTTTCCATCATTTCCGGTTCAGTGTAACAGGTGGAACGGGGACCCAGATCTTTGGCCGTAATGTTGCCCACAGCGAAGGCAAAAAGATAAGGTGGAATGCTCTGGGGCATAGTGAAACTGAAAGACGTCATGCCTTCGGTATTGGCATCACTTTTTTCGCCGGGAGCCGCAGCCATTACAACTGTCAGGTCAGATGGCACCGTCATTTTGCAATTAAAAGTAAACCGGGACAAGGGTGAGTCCTGGCAGGGAATAACACTGCGGGCATGAATGGCCTGGCACTGGCTGAAAAGATATGGGTGCTTTCCACCGGCGGTTTGGGCTGGTTCCAGCCATTGCAATGCCGAAGCGTTGGGGCTGGTGGTGAAATTAACTCTGAACTTTTTGCTGCCCTCTGGAAGGGTTACCCGCAGCCGCGAACCAAGAACCGAGTCAGCTTCGGCCAATTCGAAAGGAATGTCGTTTCCAGAGGAATCGAAAGCACCGTCGATGGACAAATCTCTGGTATCAAGGTCGAGGGCGCCGGATACGGCTTCCGACAAATCAAAATCGGCCTGGCCGATGATGCAGCTATTTTCGAAATCTACTTTCAAATCAAGGTCCATGTTATGCACACGTCCCTGAGAAAGATCGGTATACGAATGAGGATCGCGGTTGCTCACGGAGCACCTCCAGGTTTCAAGACGACATTTCATAATGACACTTCATGAAGACACCTCATGAAGACACCTCATGACAAAACAATATCATTGGCATTTCACTTGCCTGATTCACTCAGCCATTGTCGCTTTGATTACCTGAAACCGCAAGCCTGACTTGCCTGATTTATCCCCGTTCCTCTTTCATGGCTTCAGCAGGGGAGCTTCCAGACAAGGTATTATCCGATGGTGGCTGTTCGTCAGGATTTGCTCGAACAATCCCCACAAATTCAGTGAGGTTAGCCAGAAAGATATCTACGAGTTCAGGATCGAAGTGAGTACCTCTGCCCTGTTTTAACAATTGAACAACTTCACCAAGCTCTTTAGCCTCCCTATATATCCGTTTGTTTATCACTGCATCAAAAACATCAACCAGAGCCGTAATTCGTCCAAAAATGTGAATTTTGGATCCAACAAGACCATGAGGATATCCGGTTCCATCCCATTTTTCGTGGTGTTGATGTGCGACAACAGCGGCCGAACGCATTATTCGGCGTTCGCTTTTTCCCAGAATTTCCCAACCAGTGGTAGTGTGGGTTTGCATGATTTTGTACTCAGCCTCTGTCAATCCTCCAGGCTTGTTCAAAATGGCGTCAGGAATACCCACCTTGCCCACATCGTGCATGGGGGCAGCCAATCTGAGAATGGCTGCCTCGTCGGTTTCCATCCCGTATTTTTCGGCCAGCAATTGAGCCATTTTACCCACCCGCAAAACATGATTAGCCGTTTCTTTACTTCGGGTTTCCACCACCTCACCTAGAGTATGAATGATTTCCTTTTGGGTTTCTATGATCTCAAGACTCAGATTCACATTGTGGAAAGCCATGGTGGCATTGGTCATATAAATACGGATCAGATCCTTATCCAACTCCGGCGAAATAGGATTTCCTTTGAGTAGAAAAAGTATTTCATCATCGTTATCAGCCTTGATGCAATACACATAACTGTGGTTGAAGAAAAATCCGTGACCCTGACGACCCGCACGTATAACCATAGCCTGGGTTGTACCTGGAACAACATCAGCGAGTTGTCGGCCGACCATGGTTTTGAAGCTGCCAGTGCCATATTCGATTTGGAAGCAATTATCTTTGAGCCGTGCAAAAATGCCAGAATACAGATCCTTATTTTCAATTGAAAAATCACCATTGGCTAAAAGGACCAGTTGTTTCAAAACACCTGACGCGAATTCTGAGCGGGAATGCCATTCAAATAAATGAGCCCCGGATTTGATGATTTTCTGCAGTCCCTGATTCCTTGTGGCCATGATCTGAATATCCCGCCAGGATCGTAAGGCACTGGTTATTGTAGTAAAAAGTTTCTGGGCGGTCAGTTCCGTTTTGGCTTTGTAGTCATTAATGTCATATTCATTAACAACTTTATTTTCAGGAGCTTGCCCCGGCTGCCCCGTGCGCAGGATAATGCGAAT
The DNA here is from genome assembly GCA_024223715.1 of bacterium. Classification (GTDB taxonomy): domain Bacteria; phylum Krumholzibacteriota; class Krumholzibacteriia; order LZORAL124-64-63; family LZORAL124-64-63; genus LZORAL124-64-63. The sequence continues at coordinate 27,458 of JAAEOA010000375.1, forward strand.
GTCCCGATTTTCGAGTTCATCGCGAATGTGCCGGACCAGGCGCAAACCGGAATCTTCACGTTCCATTACCACATCCAGAAGGATAATCGCTATGTCAGGGTTTTCAGCCAGAATTCTGCGAGCTCCGGCACCTGAATAGGCACTTAGCATAGTCAAGCCACGGTCTTCAAATTCATAATTTTTGAGGACCATTCGGGTAAGCAAATGGACCTCTTCTTCGTCATCGACAATGAGAAGTTTCCAAGCACTTTCAGGACGTATTGATTTTCGTCTTTCCTGCTGCGGGTTTTGCCCGGTTTCGCCTCTCTCAGCAAAGCTGAGTAGTTCTCCACTTGATTGTTTCCTGCCATTTTGTGAGTCAGCCATGTTCAACCTCCGCCAGCAGAGGCACACGGATTGTGAATCGCGTACCTCTGCCGGGTTTGCTCGCACAGGAGATTTTCCCACCCAGATTCTGAGTGATGTTGTTATAAACGATGTGCATCCCAAGACCAGTCCCTCCACGACCACGTTTTGTTGTATAGAATGGTTCAAAAATCCGGGATTTTTCCTCCCTTTTCATGCCATTGCCATTATCACTGTATTCGAGAACGACACCCGCTTTTCCCAATTCAGCCCGAATCGTTATTTGCCCCACTAACATTCCTTCAAAACCATGCAGCAGTGAGTTCATTATGAGGTTGGAAAGGACCTGATACAAGGCCCCGGGGTCGCATTTCATTTCAAGATCATTTGCGCAATCTATTTGAATATTGAAACCCGTATTGCGAAGCCTTGGGTTCATGCTGTGCACCACATCCTGCAGGTATTCACTCAAATTAAATGTGCGTTCCAGACCAGCGGAATTATCGGTGGCCACCAATTTGAAATTCTGAAGAAGATCGGCCGCTCTGTTTAAATTACTGGAAATCATTTTCGATGTTTCCTGGGCCGAATTCAGAAAATCTTCAAATTCATCACGGGTCAAAGCATTTTCACCATATGCGCTCTGACACTTTTGGACTTCCTGCGACAGGTGCGAAGCGGCAGTAACACCAATGCCAACTGGTGTATTGATTTCATGAGAAAGACCCGCCACCAGACTGCCCAGGGCCGCAAGCTTTTCCTGTTCAACCAATTGTTTTTGGGCTGCTTTGATTAATTCCAAATTGCTGCGGGCTTCAGTCACATCTCTGCCAATTCCCTCAATGGAAGCCACGGAACCTGAAGCATCAAAAACCGGAACTTCCAGAATTTCCATAATCATTATGGAACCATCGTGGCAGGTCACGTGCACATCCCAGGGCGGTTGCTTGAAGCCCAGCCCTGACTTCTGGGATTTGCTTTTTGCTTTGGAATTGACCTTCCGATTCATGTCATGTTTCAGCGATGAATTTAACTCCTCAAGGGTAGAGAAACCCAATAAAGTCCGATGAGATGGACTGATGTAAGTGAACTTTCGGTGAGTATCCTGAGAATAAAAAATATAACCTTCCTGAAGACTTTCTATGATGCGACGGAAACGGGCTTCGCTTTGTCGTAATGCAGAATTTGTATTACGGAGTTCACTTGTGCTGTGGGCAATTCGTTGCTCCAGTCCTTCATTTAATTTGAGAATGTTTGCCTCGGCTTCCCTGATTTTTGTCAGATCGGAGATGATGGCAAACCCGCCCTGGAATTCACCATTCTCGTCTCTCATGGCCGCCGGACTGATGCGAGCAGGGAAAACAGGCCCGTCAGTTCGAGGGATATCCATTTCCAGAGCCTCGCCCGGTGCCATCGACCAAACATCCCAAGAGTGGAAAGGGCCACGGCCATTCAGCTGGGGAAACAGTGAATCGATCGATCCACCAAGGACTGTCTCCTTCTCCATTCCCAACATTCGACACAAACTGTTATTGACAAAAGTGATGAGACCGTCAGCCGATACCACCCCCATACCGTCATTCATTGTTTCCACCAAACTGCGGTACCGGGTTTCGCTGTTTCGCAAAGCCTGTTCTGATTTCTTCCGATAGGTAACGTCGCGCATGGACTGAATGGCTCCAATTACCCGGTCATTTTCATCGTACAGAGCCGATGCTGTAAGCCAAAGAAAAGCCCCTTGACCATCATTTAAAAAAGGAACAAAAGATTCTGCATAAAGAGTATTGCTGTTGACTTCAACAAAATTGTAAAGCTTTTGCCATTGGCTCAAATCAACATCACCAAAATGATTGATCAGGGTGGGAATTCGTTCGCCATAAAAGGGAACGGCATAGGCATACTCGCCTTGTCCAAGCATTTCTTTTTCGGTAACACCGGTTAATTCTTCCATGGCCCGGTTCCAGGCTACAACTTCCTTATTCCGATTGATAACAAAAGTGGCATCGGGCAGGAATTCGACAATATGCTCCAACTTACGATTGGCTTCTTCCAAATTTTTTTGTACAGCCTCCCGCTGACGAGCACCGGCGTAGGCTTTGGCTAAAACTTCAAATAGTCTGAGATCACTTTTTGCCCAATTTACCATCCGCCCCACTGTGCTGAATACCAAAATTCCGACCAGAGTTTCATCGATGCGAATGGGCAAAAGTACCACTGAGACCAAGTTAAAACTCATCCAGGTATCTCGACACCAACCGGCCTCTTTGGGTAATTTTGCTGTATCTGGGATATTTACCAGAACCTGTTCAGAAACCAACGTTTTCAGCCAGAGACATTCGTTCAATGAATTGATTAAAGGTGTCTCGGAAACGTCCGGACTGCCTGAACGGGACCACAAAAAACCAGGGCACAAAGAATGGCCATCATCGCCAACATCAACCATTAAACACCTGTCTGCCCCAACCATTTCGGCAACCGGTTGAAGGGCCCTCGAAAGTGCCTCTTCCATGCCCTCTTCGGCCCCAACTCCAAAGCTGTTCAAAATGGTTGTCACCACTTCTTCCAATGCTTCTTTATGTGTCAGGGCCTGACTGGTTTTTTCTTCCCGCCTGATGTCATCAAAAATAATGCGCAATCCGGTTACGGGTGCTTCTGTTGATTCCTGAACGGGAAACGCCGAACCTCTGACAGGAAATTCCGAGCCTGTAGCTCCCAGTAACCTCAGACGGAAATCCTGCCGTTCGCTGCCATCAAGAATCCCTTGAAAGGAGGACTGGAAATTCTGTAAATCCGATGGATGAATAAAATGATTCACGAATCCAAAATATGAGACCTGGGAATCATCGGCTTCCAGTAATTTACGCCAGGAACCATTGATATATTGAACACGACCCCGGGTATCAGTTTCCACCAGGATTTGGCTCATGAAGGAACCAAAAGCAGCCGAGCGATTCTCTATGCAGGTCAGTTTTTTCTTAAGCCGGTGGTTGTCTTGCAGTAGCTGAACTTTTGTGCCAATCCAGGTGCGCCGAATTTTGGTAAAAATAAATAACAGGGAACAAATCAGGAGAGAAAAAGCAGCAAAAGAAATCAATCCCACGTGATGGATGGTGCATAAAACACCAACCGACGTAAAGTGAGGCGGAAACCAACAAAGAATGCCTATGCCTTCCCAGAACATACCGGCAAGACCCCTTTTCCTGAGCATCCCTGCCGGTCAAACCTTGGGTCCTTCCAAAGTGGGCGCTTACTAGGTGGCTCACAATACCACAGATTTGGTCCAAGGTCAAGAGAGAGAAGGGGTATCTTCATCTTCTTTTAAGTATTTCCTTATTCGCGCCATGTCTTTTGAGTTCTTTAAAAGACCAATGATCAGGTTTTATACTTAATTTTTTATCTTCCCTAACATTTTTTCCCATTTCTGATTTTTTTATTCTTTTGGTCTGTTTCACAGGATTCTGGGTCCGTTTTCCACATAATTAATCTCCCTCAAAAGTAGTGACTCGGTCAACTCTGCGGTTGAAGTTAGGTCATAGACTGGTGTAGAATGCACTTTTATTCTTTATTTGTTTTGCTGGCAGGATGTTGTTGCAGCCTTACAATGTAAAATCCCAAATATTGACTACCAGCCTGATTAGGAGGTGAAGAAATAAAATTCCAACGTGCATTCCCGAGTACATTCCCGAGTACATTCCCGAGAACTTTCCTGAGAAATTTGATGATTTCGGCCCTTCTGTGTACTGCCCCTTTGGTTCAGGGACAAACACATCCCCCTGTTTATTATCACCATCCGGAAATGTCACAAAAGGTGGTTTTCCCGGCCCCGGAAACCGGGTCTCGAGGCTACGATGTTCAGTCCTATGACTTGGAATTGGTTTTGGACCCCAGTGTCCAAACGGTAAGTGGGCGAGTTAATATTGGACTATTGGCTCTGGACAACAATTTACGTCAGATTCACCTGGACCTGACAGAGAATATGCAATGCCTGCAAATTGACTTCAATCATACAGCAGTCATGTTCTCTCACCTGGCTGACAGCCTGATGGTGACTTTACCCAGAGATTTATCTTTGACCACCTGTGACACCCTCACTGTGTACTATCAGGGACGCCCTCTTCCTCATGGTAGTTTTTATGCTGGGCTTATGTTTCGCAAACACGACTCAGGAACGCCCGACAACGATGGGGACGATGCACCCATTATTGCCAGCGTCAGTGAAACCTGGTCCGCTCACAGTTGGTGGCCATGCAAAGACCATCCTTCGGACAAAGCTCTCATTTCAATAAAAGCCACCGTTCCGGATACCCTTTCTCTTGTTTCCAATGGCACCCTGGAAGGGTCCTATCTGGAAAGGCCCGGCTGGCAAACCTATGCCTGGCGTGAAAGGCACCCTCTGCCCACTTATCTTGTTTCCGTGGCTGCAAGTAATTACCGTAGCTGGCATGAAGACTGTCTCTTGACGTCAGCCGTCGGATCTGACCAGAACATCCCTCTTGGGTTTCATGTTTTCCCTCAGCAAGAACCGGAAGCCCTGATTGATTTCCAAAATACCTGTGAGGCTCTTCAGTTCATGGTTGATCTGGCCGGACCTTATCCCTACGAGGGAGAAAAATACGATCAGGCCACAATCAGATGGGCCGGGGCCATGGAGCATGCAACGGCCACCAGCCTTCCTGAGTATTTTTTTACGGGCAACAATCAATATGAGAACTTTTTGGTGCACGAAATTGCCCATCACTGGTTTGGCAACAATCTGACCTGTGGTCGATGGTCAGACATTTGGTTGAACGAAGGATTTGCAAGGTATTGCGAGGCCCTCTGGATTGAACACAACCAAGGTCATGCTGCTTATGCTCAATACATGTATACTATCGGCCCGGTCATCCATGAAAATTTGTTTGTGGGCGATGGCTTTTTGGCCGACCCCAACCCCATTCTGCCTAACTTTATGGTCTATGACAAAGGTGCCTGGGTCCTGCATTCCCTGAGAACCTTATTGGGTGATGAGGTTTTCTTTTCCATCTTGGCCAATTATGCTCAGGATACTCAATTGCAACACGGCAATAGCGAGACCAGAGATTTTATTCGTCACGCTGAAAATCGATCGGGCCTTAATCTTGATACTTTTTTTACCCCCTGGCTTTACACAGAAACAGTGGCTCAATTGGCTCACAAAATAGACTATCCAGGCGGGTTTTCTTCGGGAACGGTGTAACTTCATCTGCAACAGTTGCAAAACCAATGGATACAAATGGGAGTTCCAGTTGTAATCCACTGCCAGGATGGTGATTCACCAACCACGTTGATTTTGGATTGCAGGCAGAAAAATTTTCGATTTGAATTTGAGTGCCCAGTGGATTCAGTCAGCATTGACCCGGCCCACGAGGTTCTTATGACCCTGGGCCAGGAAATTGTTCCCTCATTCCAGGTAAAGGGTCCCTGGCCCAACCCCAGTAATGATGGAGAGGGAAACTTCCGGTTGTATCTTCTGGAAGGGAGTCAGTCTGAGGTCAAAATGTACGATGCCAGGGGATATTTACAGCACCAATGGGACCTAGGCTTTCTGGCAGCAACCGGTCCTTTATCCAATCCGGAAAGCCTTCCTCACGATTGGATTCTTACCGCGAACCAAACCAACGATTTAGCCTCTGGTGTTTATTGGTTGGAGTTCAAAACCCAAAGAAATTCCACTGTGAAAAAATGGACCTTGGTCCGCTAAATCAGTCCAGCGGAATAAGGGTCGTAAATTTTGGAAGGATATTTTTCTGGCCTTCCTGAAAGAAGTCCACCGTAACCATCATATCTTCTCCACTGCCCTCAACCCTCACGACTTTGCCGCTTCCAAAAATCCCGTGGCTGACCAGCTGGCCACTGTAGAACCCGCTATCCTGGCTGACGTCATTGTCCCAGCTATTGGCCTCCGTCTTCTGAATATCTCGTTTGGGTTTGTTACTGTTCCCCCACTGATTGGGACTTACCGAAGCGGAAGCGCCGTTGCTTTGGGTGCCATAAGAACGGGCATTGCCGCTGTTGGCACTCCAGGTTGATTTCCCCATTTTGCCTTGAGGCTGCTTTTTTTGGCCATAACCTGTCCCGTAGGTTGACCCTCCAAACAAGGATTGGGAAACAGGGGCGGTATCGGCTTTGTCAAGATGGCGTCTTTCCACCAATTCATCGGGCAACTCGGTCAAAAAGCGTGAAGGAAGACTGTCCTGCCAGGTACCAAATCGACGCCGGCGAGCAGCGTGCAGCAGATAAGCTCGTTTTTCAGCCCGGGTAATGGCCACATACAAAAGGCGGCGTTCTTCTTCGAGGTTGCTTTCGTCGTCGTGACTGTTGATGTGCGGCATGATATCGTCTTCAACACCAGCGAGAACAACCACCGGGAATTCCAGGCCTTTGGCTGTGTGAATGGTCATCAGACGCACCACTCCCTCTTCGGTGCTGATTTTGTCAGGATCAGCAACCAAGGCCACCTGCTCCAGGAACTGTACAAGTGTACCACCAGCACTGGCTTCATCGAAACTTCCGGCGGCGTTCAGCAATTCAGCAACGTTTTCTCCACGGGCACCTGCTGTTTCCGGGTCGTCGGCTTCAAGATAACTTTCGAAACCAATATCTCTGGTGACCATTTCCACCAACTGCATAATCGAAACATTTTCATTCAGACGCATTCGCCAACGGGTGATCATCTGAAAAAAATCACGCACCCGTTTGCAGGCTGCCGGGGCAATTTGCTGTTCCATTAGACCCGGTTCAGCAGCAGCTTCACCGAGAGTCATTTCTTCGCGCAAGGCCAATTCCATTAATCGATCCACAGTGGTTTTGCCAATTTTCCTTTTGGGAACATTGATCACACGTAATGCACTAATGGTATCGGCAGGGTTGGCAATGAGTTTCAGATAGCCCATGACATCGCGAACTTCACGACGGTCATAAAAATGAAGGCTGCCAACAACCTGATAAGCGATGTGTGCCCTCCGCAGGGCATCTTCCAGAACACGGGACTGAGCGTTGGTCCGGTACAAGACGGTGATGTCACCATGACTGAGGCCACCGGTTGAGGTTTCGGCACGAACAATATCCACCAGGCGAGCTGCTTCATCTTCGTCATCGTGAAATTCTTCCTCAGTCAGCAGGTCTCCATCGCCATCGCTGGTCCAGAGGTTTTTCCCTTTCCGTTTTTTGTTGTTGGCAATGACTTCATTGGCGGCTTTCAAAATGTTGCCGCTACTACGGTAATTTTGTTCCAGGCGAAAGGTCAATGCCCCTGGGAAATATTCCTCAAACTTGAGCATGTTTTCGATTTTTGCACCACGCCAACTGTAAATACTTTGATCGTCGTCACCAACGACAAAAAGGTTGCCGTGATGGGTTGTCAGCAGTTTTACAAAAACCATTTGCAAAGGGTTGGTATCCTGGAATTCATCAACCATGACGTGACGGAAACGACGGGCATACTTCTCCCTCACCTCATCGTCTTTTTCCAGCAATTGAACCGTGCGCAGAATAAGGTCGTCAAAGTCCAGTGCATTGGCTTTATTCAGGGAATTTTCATACGCCTCATACAACGCCGCATACTTTTCTTCAATAAAAGTGGTGGCGCTGGCCTTGGCCCGAACCGGGTCAGTATCGTCATTTTTCCATTTACTGATCGTTGATAAAGTGCCTTGAGGAGTGAACTGCTTGGGATCGATTTTGAGCTCGGCCATGGCATGTTTGATAAGCTTCCTGGTGTCGTCGGTATCGTAAATTGAAAAATCTTTTTTCACACCAATAGCCTGACCATCGGCCCGCAAAATTTTTAATCCGGTGGAGTGAAATGTGCCAATCCAAAAAGGAGCCCGGTCTTCTCCCACTGTTTGAGAAACTCTTTCCCGCATTTCCTTTGCAGCCCGGTTGGTAAACGTAAAAGCCATGATTTCACCGGGATGGACACCTTTTTCGGCCAGAAGCCAAGCCACTCTGGTTGTAAGAACCCGGGTTTTACCACTTCCGGCACCCGCCACCACCAATACAGGGCCATCTGGAGCAGTCACAGCAGAGTTCTGAGCGGAATTCAGGGAAGAAAGAAGGTCGTTCACAGTGGCTCCATCATTTGTGGTGTTGTTTCCTGTTGGCGAGCAGACAAGATGGCATGAATTGGTTTTTTGGGCAACCCTTTGAACAGGATTTTCAGAATAAAAATTGGATATTAAATGGAAAATCCGTGATCAATTTTGCTAAATATTGCCTTTATATTTGATGCTATTTCACAAAAATTCATTGTTTCATGAAATCCACTATGACGGTGATTTCACATCCATGGTGGGGGGAACATCCTCTGTCCATACCGTTTTATCCGTCCGCATTGATATCTAACGACTTAGCTCCCGCAGGCGATACGTCTCATTATGCTAAAACACATGCTGAATTTCCTGGTTTTCTCGTTCAAAGCCGAAAATCA
>JAAEOA010000376.1 GCA_024223715.1 bacterium
AATGATAATAACCATGGCCACCTTGAGCATTCAACTCAAGCGTGGGTATGGAAGTTTCACCCGGAGGACGACTCAATATGCTGTTATCAGTGATAGATGTAATTTGAATGGTATCGCCCAAAAACTGGACCAGATTGGGACAAGCAGAAGATGGCGGTGGAATCAATCGAGCCCTGCGCCAGGACTTAGGCAGCCAGGGTTCAGCATCCAATGGCCAAACGGCAACGCTGGCCTTTTTTACTCCCCCGCAGGACGGCTGGGACCGTTGATTGTTTTCATTCACCCAGAATGTTTTTAACAATGGATTAAATGTTGATTTTTCCGCCACCAGAGTCATTGGAAAATTTTTATTCAAAATCCAGGCATCATGACTGATGTGGCAGTCTTTTTTTGTTTGGTCCTGTCGGGCTCCCAAGGGCCAGCAAATTTTTGTTTTTTGCACTGTTGAAGGTAAGGGCTTTGAAAAATTGGATAGGGGAAGACTTTCAAACACCCGTTGTAGTAACGGTAAGGCTGTAATGGCTCCGTATTGACCTGGAGATGGGCTCCCGTCCGGGTTTCCAACCCAGACACCCGCCACATAATCGCCCATAATTCCAAAGGCCCAGGCATCTCTGAAACCATAGCTGGTACCTGTTTTCCAGGCAATGGGTGCCTGTCCTGCTAACCGGTTGATACTTTCAAATCCAGGCATGGGCTGCAAAAGTATCTGGCCAATTATCCAGGCTGCCCCGGGCGACATTAAATATCGCTCGTCATTTGAATCGCCATTTAAATCTTCTGGCAAATCCCCATTCATATCAGTGACCAGCAATCTTGGTGCACCTGAGAGACCATCTCTGGCCAGAGCCGTATATAACCTG
>JAAEOA010000377.1 GCA_024223715.1 bacterium
ACCTATTTTGAGCCAACTGGCTATGAGATTGTGGAACTTCCATATCTCAATAACGGTCTAACCGATGTCACCGAGCTTGATGGGATGGATGATCTTGCAGCCGTTGCAATCCAGTCACCCAATTTTTTTGGATGTATTGAGAATCTCCAGGCTACTGGGCAGAAGGCTCATGAAAAAAAGGCTCTTTTTGTTGCTTCCTTTACAGAAGCCCTGGCGTACGGACTCTTAAAAAGTCCAGGGAGTCAGGGCGCCGACATCGTAGGTGGGGAAGGGCAGAGCCTCGGTATTCCACGCTCCTTCGGCGGACCAGCACTGGGGATGCTTGCAAGCACCAGGAAGCACATGCGCAGCTTGCCTGGTAGACTCGTTGGTAAAACTAAAGACCTGGATGGGAAAAGAGGCTTTGTGCTGACCCTTGCTACCAGAGAGCAGCACATTCGCCGGGAAAAAGCGACTTCCAATATTTGTACCAACAACAGCCTCTGTGCTCTGGCGGCTGCCATGTATATGGCCTCTGTCGGGGGTACCGGCATACAGGAACTCGCCCGGCTCAACCATGACAAGTCTGAGTATTTAAAAATGGAACTGAAAAGAGCGGGATTTACCATTACCTTTGACAGCCCTACTTTCAATGAATTTGTCGTTGAATTTCCTTCCGGCTTTGAAGCCACCTACAATCGTCTTTTAGAGAAAAAGATAATAGCTGGTCTTTCCCTGGCTCATTACTATCCTGAACTTTCCAGTCATTATCTATTGTGTGTGACGGAAACCATGTCCAAGGACGACATGGATGCATTGGTCAGGGAGGTTAAATCATGAAACAATCTTTAGGTACAACAGGTCTGATACTTAATGAACCGCTTCTTTGGGAAAAAGGGAAAAAGGGTAGATATGGATTTTCCCTTCCCCGGCGTGACGTTGAACCGTGCCCTCTGGATGAGGGACTCACTGGCGAAGGCCCTGGCTTTCCTGATTTGAGCGAGGTGGATGTTGTACGCCACTACACCAGGCTGGCCCAGTGGAATTTCGGAGTGGATACCGGTATGTATCCGTTAGGTTCATGCACCATGAAGTACAGCCCTAAGACCAATGAAAAACAGGCAAGCCTTCCAGGATTTTCCGGGGCGCATCCTCTGGCGCCAACCGGACTGTCCCAGGGGGCACTCAAGATGATGTTTGAATTTGGGAAATATCTTGACGAAATCACCGGTATGGACGCAACAACCCTTCAACCTGCGGCTGGAGCCCATGGAGAGCTTACAGGAATGCTCATTATTTACGCCTTTCATAAGAAGCAGGGAATGCAGCGTTCAAAAATCATCGTTCCGGATACCGCACACGGCACAAATCCTGCCAGTGCAGCGCTGTGCGGCTACCGTTCTGTGCCCGTAGCATCGAATGAACAGGGAATCCTTTCTGTTGAGGCCATTGCCGAGATAATGGACGAAGATACAGCCGGCATCATGGTAACCAACCCCAACACTCTGGGTTTCTTTGAAGAAAACATCCAGAAGATAGCCGAAATCGTCCATTCCAGAGGCGGGCTGGTCTATTGTGACGGTGCAAATTTGAATGCCGTAATGGGTGTTGTAAAGATGGGTGACATCGGGATTGACGTAATGCAGCTTAACCTCCACAAGACCTTTTCAACGC
>JAAEOA010000378.1 GCA_024223715.1 bacterium
ACCAAGCATCACCATCGCGGCCAAACAACACAGATATATCTGATAGCCGATACCGCCCGATAGGTTCCATACGATGACATCCGTAACAAACGATATTATTCCTTTTTCAGGAGATTTTTCCATCATTTTTCTCTTTAAACCTGTGGTTCGGTTGACCCGTTGAGCCCGTTAGTCCGTTGGCCCGGCTCAACCGGCTCAACTGGTTAACCGGCCCAACCGGTCAACCGGCAAACGGGCAAACGGGCCAACCGACTAGTCAATAAAATACCAGAACTTCGGATCGGTTCCCAGATCCTCTTTAAACCTGAAAACTTTCTTGTGCTTCAGTACAAACCTGATTTCACTTTTGGGATCCAGAAGATTTCCGAACACCCTTGAACCGGTGGGGCAGGCCTCGACACAGGCGGGAAGTCTGCCTTCTCTGCTCCTCTGCACGCAAAAGGTACATTTCTCCATCTGTCCCTTGGCGCGCATCCGGTTGCCGAGATAATGCTGTTTTTTGGTCATTTCCGCTGCGGGAACATAGGGTTCGTTCCAGTTGAATCGACGACCGTAATAGGGGCACGCTGCCATACAATACCTGCAGCCGATGCACCAGTCATAATCCACGACGACAATTCCGTCGGGCTCTTTCCAGGTGGCTTTTGTGGGACAGGCTTTGATACACGGGGCACTTTCACAGTGGAAACACTGAACACCCATATAGAAATGATCCTCAACCGGCACTTCATGGAAGTATTTACCGTTACC
>JAAEOA010000379.1 GCA_024223715.1 bacterium
GAGGCCGTGAGCGCGCTCGGCTGATCGTACCCAGCGACCATTCCTGTAAGCAGAAGGCAAGCTGCCGATATGGCAAAACCCAAGAAGAATATGGTCCCCCTGTGGCCGAGGAGTTATTAAAAAAGATCGATTTTCCAGTCGAAAAAGTAAAAATCGATTAATCCACGCCCAAAGGACGTGGCTTTGTTAAGGCACCCTGGAAGGGTGCTCGTGCTGCCTCCAAAGAAGGCAGCACGGAATTGTGCCCGGTTGCTGCGATTACTTTTTCTCGTCCTTCTCTTGGTATTTAACGTATTTGCGTATCATTTCGCTGTCTAAACCTACGGTATCAACGCAGTATCCTTTAGCCCAAAAATGGTTGCCCCAGTAAGGTTTGATTTTGAGTTCAGGAAATTTATGGAAAACGCGAATGGCTGTTTTTCCCTTTAGAACTCCCATAAGATTCGAAATTGATACCTTTGGCGGAACCTTGACCAGAAGGTGAATGTGATCCTTCTGGATGTTCAACCCCACAAGTCGACATTCTAATCTGGCAACTTGTTGGCAAATTGACCGTTTCACCTCATCACCGACTTTGCCTGTCAACACTCGATACCGATACTTTGGCACCCAAACGATATGGTATTGGCAATGCCAAAGTACATGTGATAACTTTTCAAATCGACTCATTTGCTGCTCCTTTCTTCGAATTGGGGCACAATTCAAGAAGGGAGTTAGCATTTGAGTCGTTTTCGGCATAGCCCTTATCTGGTAGGAGGTAGCCATACAGGCTACCCCCTCCCTACAGAACGGCTCGTACCGGCCAGGTAAGCCGCTCTTCGATTAGCGACTGAATGTTAATTCAAGAGGTTGTTGCTTCTGTGTATAATCATGTAGAAAGATCAGTCCCTGCCTTCTAAGCCATTGGAGGTTCATTACAAACCGGACCTCTTTACGCATTACCGATTGCCATCGGTTCATCTTGACCCAGACCCGCCGTGCTTCGTGGGCTTTATAACCGGCCAGTATCATCATTCTCTGGAATTTCCGTGGGTTCTTCCACTTCTTCAGTTGCATGGATCTAAGACGGCTGCGTATCCATCCGTCAAGGTCCCTGAATAATATACGAAACTCCTGAATACGAAAATACCCGACCCAACCCCTTAAATACACGTTCAGTTCCTGGATGACCTGGTACATGGACAATGGATTGTTCCTGCGGGTTAATTCCCTGACCTTAGCCTTGAATTTAAGGCGGGCTTTATTGCTCACCCTGATCTTTTCCCGCAGAATTTGGAAGCCAAGAAAAGGCACATCCTTGACCAATGCCACCTGGCTCTTCGCCTTATTTACAGGAAGGTTCAGATTGTTCTCCAGGTGTCCGGTAATTCCTTCCATTACCCGCTTTGCAGCTCTTTCCGATTTCAACAAAATCAGAAAGTCGTCTGCCCAGCGACAGTACCGATGGCCTCTTTCCTCCAGTTCCTGGTCCAGTTCGTTCAAGACAATATTTGACAACATCGGTGAGAGCGGAGACCCTTGAGGACAACCCTTGGTTGTCTTTTCGAGTTGCCCTTCCACCATTATCCCTGCTTTTAACGCTCTTGCAATCAACGTTACCAGCCGCTCATCCGCTATCTTCCTGCGTACGAGCTTTAGGATAAGGTTGTGGGGAATTTCATCGAAAAACCTGGCCAGATCGATCGACGCACACCATTCATAGCCCTCTTTAACAATCATTTGGACATGATAAATGGCCTGACGCTGGCTGTGGCCTCTGCGGAACCCATAATTGGACATCGTGAAGTCTGGGTCGAATATTTCCTGAAATACCAGATTGACACTCTGGCTGACCACCCGATCCATCACTACGGGTATGCCCAGCTTCCGCATCTCTGAGCCACCTTCTTTAGGTATCAAGGCCCTTCGAGCAGGTTTAAAACGGTAGGTTCCGGCGTTGAGCTTCTCGTGGATAAGCGTTAAAAGCTCATCCTTGCGTTGCTCGAACGCTTCCACCGTCATTTGATCTATTCCCGCTGCCCCGGCATTCTGTTTTACCTGTTGCCATGCCTGTCGCAGTCGTCTCGGTTCGTAGACCTGTTCCATCACTTTTACATGTTTCCCGTGTTTATCTCCGTGACGCTTCTCCATGTCAAGGATTGCCGGGTTACGCGCAGTCCTTTGGACTGGGAACCGGATGCCTGATTGACCGTCCAGACTTCGATCCGGCCGGTGACCTTAGCGGCGCTCGTGCATCCCCCTCCGGTTTTCTGGTTCCTTCTTGAATCATCGTAACGCTAATTCGGCTCCTTAATGGTGTCACCATCGCCTCTCGTCCACGACTTCCCACATCCCAGTGACGGTGTTTGGAATGTCCAGGCTTGATCGCGTATCGTA
>JAAEOA010000380.1 GCA_024223715.1 bacterium
AATGAACGCAAATCCAGCTATAATTGCTTTGGACTTGATGAGTTCGGGGAGCAATTGTGAAAGGTCGGCCATATTCAACGAGCCGGTGGTGATATACAAATAGCCTACCCCCAGAAGGTAAAAGCTGGCGCCCATGGTGCCGATAACGACATAACGAAAGCTGGCGTATATGGCCCGTCTTTCCCCCATGGCAATCAGAGCATATCCTGATATGGAGGTTACTTCCAGCAGCACAAAAAGATTAAACAGGTCGGCGGTGATACATATGCCCAGAAGACCGGTGATGAGCAGAAGGAAAAGGCTCCAAAACAAAGTGGTTTTTCCCGGCAGTTCTCTCTCAACGCTTTTATTGGCATAGAATGCCACCAGTATGCTGAGCACCGAGGTTAAAACCAGCATGATGGCGTTAAGATGGTCGACCCGATACTCGATTCCCCAGGGAGGTTTCCATCCGCCCAGCCAGTACTGGATGGTTCCCTGCTCAATGACTGTTTTCAGAATGCCGAAAGATGAAACCAGGCAGATCAGCAAAGCCG
>JAAEOA010000381.1 GCA_024223715.1 bacterium
GGCCCGTTCCTGTCCCAAACGCCGCCAGGCATTCCAAATACCGACAGCGGTTTGATTCCTGACAGGCTTTTCCCCATCTTTTTGTATCAAAATACTCAAAGCCGCGATACCAAGCAGACCCACTCCTCCCATGACAAAAAAGGGGGCACGCCAACCCAGGTGTTCGATAAGGAGACCAATTAAGGGAATGCCCAGCAGTGTACTTCCGGCCCAGCTGAACTCTAACACACCTATAACCAGCCCCCGTCGGCGAAAGGGTACCCGTTCACCCACATAAGCCTGCAACGCGGGGTCAAAAACACTTTTCCCCAATCCGGCCAAAAAAAGAGCAGCCAGTACAACACCATAGAAAGGCAAAAAACCTCCTGCGAACATACCTGCAACAAGCAGGCCCAGTCCGGCCAGCATCATCAGCCGGTAGCCCAAACGATCCGCCAGTGGTCCAAAGAACATGCCGAGAACAGCCGTAGACTGATTGACAGCAATGATGGAGGTGATCGCAGTCAGAGGCACCCCCAATCCACGGCTTAGGGCAGGCGCAAACGGATAGGCAAACCGTCGCGCCGTATTGAAGACCAGGCGGCATAAAGTGGCCGCGACGATTTTCCAGACCAATCCGGAAACCGACTGGTCTGATGTCAATGAGGTTGTTCGAAGAGACATAAATTAGCTGGTTTCGTGCAGAGTTCAGGGCTCGCGAAAAAAATAATTTTACATTTTCAGGAATCGATAGATGAGTTAACCTTGGAACAGGCCAAATGCAACAGAAAAACATCTGTTTTTAAAATATTTTTTGACAGGGGTAGGTTTTGCACGTATTAATGCAACTATAACCTATCTCAAAAACAATCTAAGTGCCCATGGCGGTGTTGCGAAACGGTTCAAAATGCTCACATACTACGTGTATGCTCCGCTTTTTCACC
>JAAEOA010000382.1 GCA_024223715.1 bacterium
ACTGCCGCTGGACCAGTACTCGAGAATGCCATCCACCACTAATTTATTTACCAGCTTCTTGGCCTCCCGCGGTTTCATTTCAAGAATTTTGGACAAATCGTTAAAATAAAACTTGGATTTTGATTTTTGCTTCTTTTGTAATCCCTCAACAATTTTCTGTTTCGCTTCCTCGTATTCCATATGTC
Source organism: bacterium (assembly GCA_024223715.1). Lineage (GTDB taxonomy): Bacteria > Krumholzibacteriota > Krumholzibacteriia > LZORAL124-64-63 > LZORAL124-64-63 > LZORAL124-64-63. The sequence continues at coordinate 186 of JAAEOA010000382.1, forward strand.
AACCTCTTTTGGGTAAAAGTCGGCGGAGGAGCTTTGGAGCATCCCCCGCCTTTTTTCTAAATGTTTAGAATTTACATTGGGTGGTTTGGCGCCATGTGTAGTAGGCCGGATCACGGAAATCATCAATCAAATGATGGGTGAATTCCAGCTCACATTTTTCAAAGAACCGCTCCCATCCAATTCGCTCCGCCCACTCGCCCAGACGCTCGTATTTGTTGGCGTCTTTGGCATAGGCCTCAACCATCTGCTGGATAACTGCAGTGGTCTGGGGCCAGCGCGGCGCTTCATTGGGAATAAAGGCCACCACCACCTTGGAAAACTTCGGTGGGCTGATCCGGTTGGACACTTTACCACCGGCCATGATGACGATACCGTCGCCTTCCGTGTCTGCCAACGGCATGGACGGGCACATGGTGTAGCAGTTGCCGCAAAACATGCAGCGATCTTCCTTGACGGCCACGCTGTTGACTTTCTGCCCTTCAATTTCGACCTTGGCC
>JAAEOA010000383.1 GCA_024223715.1 bacterium
CATACGCCGAGTAAAACTGTCGCCAACTAATTGCAATCTGGCAAAATACACACCACTTGAGACCCGCAAGCCATCCTGGTTTCGCCCCTGCCAAGTCACTGAATGTCGGCCTTGGCTATAAACCTCATCAACCAGATCTATTATTTTCCTACCCCGGACATCAAAAACAGAAACAACAACCTGTTCTGTTTTTTCCAGAGTAAATCGAATTTCCGTAGCTGGATTAAATGGGTTAGGAGATACAGGTTGTAAGCCAGTTTTTAGGTCTGGTGAACTCTCAACAACTCCAATCATTTCCGGCCCGGCAACGATCCCATTCATATGGATCATTCCAGATTCTGAGTCAACAAAAACAGGCTGGACTGCAAACCCAAAAGCCTGATCTACCTTCACCCAGTATTCTCCGTCGGCACTCATCCAACCTTCATGGCCACCACCTTCCACAAACCCAAAAGCGGCTCCACCTCCAGCACCTTCTCCTTCCTGTTCGCTGCCTTCAGGGAAACGGAACAAGACATAGAGCCCCTGGCTTCCGCAACTAACCGGTTCGTTAAAACCTACTTCGCTCCAGTCTGAAGAATTGCCATAAACATTTTGGGCAACCTGGCGGCAACCGGACATGGAAACCGGGTAATCTGAACTCCCGCTTTCGAGCATTACTTCTGGGAAAGCAACTTGGCCATCATTGTTGTACCACCAAATTCCGGACAATGCCTTTCCCTCGGGAACAGGAATCCAAATGGCTACGCAGCTGTTAGTAACAACCGGGGTCATTCCCATGACTCCATTGACTACTGGAAATGAAGATCCACCACCGGAACCAGCAACAACCACCGATGAGTTTAAAAGCATCAAACAAACGAGGAAAACACCTGTTAAATATTTCATTTTTTAGACCTTTCTATTCTTCGTGAGGAACATATTTGCCACAAACGCTCATGTAAAAAGACGCTGGAAAACTCTCTTCTGACAGAGTATTTCCCGTTGCGCTTTTGACCATAAAGTCAACTACACATCGCGCAATACAGGGCTGTTCAGCCCAGGTAAACCTGTGGTGAAAAGTACCGTCTGGGTTTCTTGTAATTTCAATTTCCACACCAGGTGAATTGAAATCCAGGACCCTTGAAATATCACGGCAAGACCCGGTCAGAAGTGTTACTTCATCTTTCCAGGAGGGTGTCGCAACATTTGTATCCCATTCAAATATTAGATTGGCCGAGGAGCGGTTAGGTAAAACGTGGTAAGTTCCTGAAATTTCACTTTGAGGTAAAACCAGCACAGTGGAGTCTGCTATTTGAATGGTTCCACCCAATTCTATCCCTGTATCAATAATTTGCTGAAATCCATTTGGCCAAATCACCACTATGGATTCAATATCAGTTGCGGCCCTGGTTCCTACTCCAAAAACCAAAGAATGATCTGCTTGGCCACCTCGGCCACTTCCACCATCAACCAACTGGGTTTGCAGCGTTCCATCTGTGAAATTCAACCTTACTACAGATCCAATCCCCATGGAATTATTGACACCCGAAGGTGAACTTAATTCAACCGCAAGCCAATTATGGTAGGGAGTTCCTGAGCCAGATGCTCTGGTTGATTCTTTGTAAGCCCCGTCCAGTTTATTATTATCTGGTTCATCATCAGCTCGGCCCAAGAGAATATCGCTGTCACCATCACCATTAAAATCGGCAATAATAGCCCCGCCTGATTTTCCCATGCCACCCAATCCCAGTAAGGGCGTTAAATCTGAAAACTCTGGACTCGCAGACCCAGACAATGTATTCCCTATTAAAACTGGATATCCATTGCCATCATTGGGTAGGAAAAGAATATCCTGGCTTCCGTCCAGATCATGGTCTAAAACTCGCAACCCGGCTGTTTTCCAAGGTTGTGAAAAATCAAGAGCATAAGCAGATTCCAATTCAAACTCACCTGCACCATTATTCAGGCAAACCCGGCTGGAAAACAATTGGCTCGACAAGGCCATATCGAAAGACCCATCGTTGTTAAAATCAGCCCATTGAATGCCACTGACATGTTTTCCTAACACGGTAGGGAGTTGGTTCTGGGGATCCATGGAAAAACTCCCCTGACCGTTGTTAACAAAAACATTGCTGAGATAAGAGGAAGACCCTGATGTTACATCCTCCTGTGTATCTCCGTAGAACAAATCAGGGTAACCGTCTGAATCAATATCGCACCATGAAACGGTCAAACAGTTTGTGACATCCTCGGTGGAAATCCCTGCTTCTATTGAGACATCTTGAAAGCCATTGTTGGTTCCGGTTTGGTTATGGAGGAGAACATCGGACAATCTAATGGCGTCCAGGCTACCGGCTTCAACGCCAGTTAAATCGGCAGTGCCGATGGCTAGGTCCAGGCGGCCATCGAGGTCATAGTCGCCCCAGGCTGCAGCTACGGAGTGATTAACTGATTCGGGGCTGATCCCAGATGAAGCCAAGGCATCGGAAAAAGAACCTGTGCCTGTATTATGGTACAATCGAGGTTCGTCCTGTGATGCACAGAATAAATCTTGACTCCCATCGTTGTCGTAATCGGCAGTGGCTAGACCAAGCACGTTGTATGGAATGTCTTGTCCACCAAAAACAATGGGCTCTGCTTCCTCAAATGCTGGTATTTGGTCTTGCAGGCCATTCGCCAAAAACAATTTCCCCCGTAACCCAACCCGACTAATAAATACATCCCTATCCCCATCACCATGGGAATCAATAACCACACTACTATATGGCTGCCCGGTGTACTCCATCCCTTCAATAGAGGCATCTTCATATTTCACAACCAACCCATCAACCAATTCAACCAGCACTTCACCACAATAAAAACTATACTGCTCGTCCCGAGCAACAAACGGAAGCATCTGAGTTCCAGATCCAAATAAAAACTCAGAAATAAGTACAGACCAAACATCATCTCCCGCCACAAGATCATCGTCCTCGGGTCCGGAATCACTTAAGATCAATTCACTGGGCCCACCAATTGAAGAAGCATCCACCTTAACAAAACTCATTGAATAGTTGGTTGCCGGTTCCGGCGTAACCGCGAGCAAGGGTATTTGATTCGGACCTGTGGGCAATGGGTGCACGGCATCAAATCCTAAATCATCATTTACCAGACTCACTTCTGCGGTCACAAGGGTGATTGACCCGTCACCAGAATAGCCACCGGACCAGGGTGAAGATGCAAAATAATCGACTCTATACAAGCCATCCGCTGGTTCAAAAGAAACCAATTCCGATGTGAAGATTCCGTCACCAGCAACTTCATCCCAACCTTCGCCATTATCTGACATTGAGAAAGAGGTTTTGGTTTGATCTGAATTGAAGAGAACCCCACTGACCAGCAATTCCAGGCCCTCTGAATGCGTTGCAGAAGCGTAGAGAACACCGGTTGGTTCTGGGCCGGAAATAAATATTGCTGCGGTTAGATTTGTCAGGGTTATTTGCTCAGACTGTGTAGGGCTGATACCGTAAATCCGGCCCTTAAAATCCGGGTCATCGGGCCCGCCTTCGTGCACAATGAACCCTGGTGCACCCACGTAAATGTCGTCTCGATTGTCGCCATTTTGATCTGGCATGGCTCCTAAAGAAGTTCCAAACATGGAATCGTCGTTTAACTCATCGGGAGAGATGTACCAGCGGTCTGCTGTTGAGACATAAAAATCGTCAATGACTTCCTGGGCAACAAAGGTGCCGCCAAGGAAAACAGCCAACATTCCCCAATTGGTGTGAGTGCCTGAACGTGGTGAAGTGCTTGGACAACCGATTAATAAATCAGAAATGCCGTCCTCGTTGTAATCCCCATCAATGCAGAGGGTTTCTCCAAATGATTCATCTCCAGAAATGGTGCTTACGAGAGTTGGGCTTTGACCCGTTGAGTAAGGCGCGGAAAAAACAAGAACGTCTTGGTCCCCTGATCCCTGATCGTCCGAAATCACTAAGTTTGGAATCCCATCACCAGTAACATCAACTCCCCCCGCTACGGCAGCACAATAAATGTCATCAAAGACTATGCCATCAAAATCATTTGGGTTATCAGAAACTTGTATAATGTCCGGGTTATATGGTTGGGCTTGCGATAAATTTCGGCCAAAAACAATGTAGACCCTATCATCAGAAGGAGAGGAAAAAATTATCTCATCTCTTAAGTCCGAATTAAGGTCCTGGACTCCGGCAATATGCATTCCGAAAGAATGAGCACTCGAAGTCTCGGATTCAATGACCACATCCACAGCAAGGTCATGATTCGGTCCCCCAAGATAAACCCGGATCTTTCCAGATGTAGTAGTGGTTTCCTGTTTGCTACCAAGAACAATATCTTTGTAACCATCCCCATTGAAGTCACAACTTGTTACAGAATTACCGCTATTGTTAAATGCTGGATTATGACTATCTTCACATCCAAGGCAAATTTCCTGAACTACCCCACCTTCGAGATGGTATCTGAAACCAGCTCCTGAATGCCAATCAGGGCATTCAGAATAAGGTCCACCTGCAACAAATACGGGTTGACCATCCAAATAATTATCAACAAATGAAATGGAATTCCCCAATAGCAGATGGCTGGCTGGACCAGTAATTGACTCATATGAGCTGGGCAGCCCAGAAGCAAAAGGGCCATACAAAGCAAAAACACCCCCGGAGATGTCACCATCGTCTCCCACTCTTTGATGTGGAGCCCCAACAACCAGAACAGGCCCATCACCAAAATCACCAAAAGCGGCACCGGTTCCAAATCTGGATTCACCACCTCCAGTTCCATAAGGCAAACTGAAATTCAGGAACTGGTTTTCAGCAAGGCATTGAGAGGTTAATCCCAACATCAAGGTTACAACCAGAAAGTTAAGCAGTGGACCTGGAATGCGGGTACTAGGCTGGGAGCTGGGAGCTGGGAGCTGGGAGCTGAAAACATAACAACCTCCATTTTAAAAACAATTAAGATTGAGGGACTTTTTTTATACTAATCAAACCTGATTATAAAAAGCTTCCCCCGCTGAATTGGGATTATCATACATTTTTTGTGTTTCCAATGTCAACTGCAAAGTCACTTTCAATAATTACCAATTCAAATGTGCCATTTCAAAAATATTTTTGGTAAAAAAAACAAAAAAACAGGCTGCCAGTCTATACCCTGGCAGCCTGAAAACACCGAGTTAAAATAGAACCTAGTCATCCGCCCCAGTCATCGCCCCGGCGGTAGCCACTACCTGAGCGATTTCTTCGACGATTTGTTTCTTCTCGCCGCCATCATCTTTCACGCCAAGATCTTCTTTGGCCCAGTGGGCTTCAGGGAACGGCCCAAGACTTTCCAGCTCTTCCCAGCTGGTGACGCCGGTTTCTTTCCGGAACAAAAATTCGCCATCTTCAACATCGACGGTAATCAAATCGCCTTTGCGAATCTGATCGCTGCAAATGTAGTGGGAAATGGGTGTGACCAGTTCTTTTTCCACAACTCTTTTCAACGGTCGGGCACCGTACTGAATGTCAGTTCCCGCCTGCACCAATTTTGTCTTGGCTTCCTGGGTAATTTCCAGCAGGAAAGGTTCTGAACACATCAAAGACCGATGATGAATCTGGGCAATGAGAATATCCAGAATGCTGTACAGATGAGTTTCTTTCAGAGTGTGATAAGTAATGATGTCATCGAAACGGTTAATAAACTCAAAAGGGAATACCTTTTTGGCCTCGCGCATGGCCGCTTCTTCGATGTCGTGGTCCATTTTTTCATCGGTAACGCCAGATGAGAAGCCAATGTTGTTCTGAGCCAGATGCGCACCCATGGCGGCACTGCCCACATTGGTGGTCAGAATGATAATGGACTGGCGGAAGTCCACTTCTTCATTATTACCTAAAACCACGGTACCGTCTTCGAGCATGCCCAGTAAAAGATTCCACAACTTGGGATGAGCTTTTTCGATTTCGTCGAACAAAATAATCGACAGATTTTTTTCCGCTTCGGGAGGGTACATGCTGTTCAGTTTGCTTCCCGGTTCACTGACCAGGCCGGACTGTTTTTCCTGAGCCTTGCGGTGGTGCCGGTCAATGTTTTCCTGAGCCAGCAGAGGACGAATTTCTCCGCCCACATAACCTGGAGGTGAACCCAGCAATTTACTGATATTATAGTGTGCCGAATATTCCTGGCAGTTAACCCGGGTAAAAGCCCGTTTGTTGCCAAAGATGGTTTCAGCCAGAGCGCGCACCGTTTCGGTTTTTCCCACACCGGTGGGACCCATAAACATCATGGTCAACAATGGAGATTCCGGATCGTGGACCCCGGCAATCAAACGACTGAAGCTGTCGCCCAGTTTGTCAATTGCCATAGGTTGACCGACAACCATTTTGTTCATGTTGGTAGTGAATCGGAGCAGCTGCTCGTTGCGTTTTTCTTTTTTGAGGATTTTCACGTTCGCGTCCGCCTTGTTTCTGGTGCCATCCTGGCACCGCCCAGGGACTTCCTTGTCCCGGCCAGTAAATCCCGACATCGATGAGACTCACCGGCGGCGAAGCGTTTTTTTCATTGGGTTTCCCTCCACAGACCACCCAATAAAAAACCCGCCTCTGACTAACATATCGGTCAGTCAGGGGCGGGCTTAAGCCTTAAAAATACCTCAGGAAATCTGTAACTGCCCACAGGGCACCAGATTGCAATCATTCAGACATTACTGCAAATAGTCTACCGCGAGGTAAGGTTTTTGAGCTTGTCCGGGTGATTCAACCCAACGGTCATCCACTTTGGGACGCACTGGGCTGTTCTTTTCAAGGTATCGTTCCACCGCATCGGAGGTGATCACTCCGGTGGGAGAAATCTTGGCACTGCTAATTCCCGTCAGGAAGTTCAATCCGCTGTTTCCTTCCAAAAGGAAGTTCGTACAGACTACTTTGTAGGTTGCGGACGGGTCCCAGGGTTGGCCTCCGATTTCCAGTTCCACAATGCGGTCGTAGTCTTCGCGGCCTTTGTCGAAGGTCATTTTGGCTCCGCCGATGCAGATACCACCGCTGCGTCCGGCCAGCTTTCGTTCAATGACCCGGCGCACCATTGTGCCTTCCATTTCAATGACCACTAATTCGTTACCAAAGGGCAGCACGGCAAAAACATCGCCGCTGGTCAGGTCGCCACCGGGCATATCGGCGCGTAACCCTCCCATGTTCTGGAAGGAAAAATCGGCGTCGAAATAGTCGATCATCGCGTCGGTTACCAGATTTCCCACCAGGTTAGCACCTGGGCCACCGCGTCCGAGGGGGAAAGCCGAGGCTCCAACCACCCGCGCCATTGCTGCTTCGGTTTTTTCAACGTGGGGACGAATGACCTCGGCAATTTCTTCATCGGGCCAGATCTCATCTTCAAAAAGAGTGATCAGAGTGCCGCGATCATGAGTACCTTCGTACCCGACCAGGGTTTTGGTTTCCCGGTCTATGAGCAGGACCGCGTGGCCAATGCTACTACCGTTGCCAAAACTCTCGAAACACATGGTGTGGTTCACAGGGTCAATCCAGGGGTGATGATAACCCCGGTGAGTGTGGCCACCCACGGCGAAATCAACACCGGGAACGGCGTGCACCAGTTCCATCAGGTTCATTCCGTTATTGGAGTAGTTACTGCCGTAGGTTCCCTGGTTGTCACCAGCGGTTTCGGTTTCGGTGGCACCCACAATGCGTTTCCAACCCTCATCGGGGTTGAAGGGCAAACCTTCGTGAATGCCCAGCATGATCAGGTCAGCACCATCGCTGAGCAGACGGTCGCGGTATTCAGATATTGTTTCAGGCATATTCAAGAAGTCGAGGCCTTCAATATTTTCTTCAAAGCTCATGCTTTTTGTCGCTGGTGTGATGATGCCAATAACACCAATTTTGATACCCTGCACATCGAGCATTAATTGAGGAAGGCACCAGTCTACCAACTCACCTGTTTCAGATGAGGCCAGATTGGAACAGACCCAGGGAAAATTGGACAGGCGCGCCAAGCGCTCACAATTCTCCTGGCCCTTGTCAAAATCGTGGTTTCCGGGAACGGCAAAGTCATAACCAATGGCATTGAAGTATTCAATGACCGACGTTCCTTCAGTCATGGAGCCAATGGGTGCTCCCTGGAACATATCGCCCACATCGACCAAAAGAACCTCTTCGCCATTGGCCTCTGCCCTGGCCCTAACCGCTTTGATGTAACGGGCTGCCGACGGACCGCCACCCAAAGGTGGTGGGAATTCCGGATTCATGAATCGGGCCGGCTCCGGAGCAATGTGTCCGTGCACATCGTTGGTCCAAAGCAGGTTCAGCCTCAGGATTCCATCATCCTTTTTTTCGGCATCGCTGGACAGGGCAGCAGAGCTGCCCATAGCCAGGATTATTAATAGCAGCAATATCGTGCCGCGTTTGAAACTCATCTCGTTCTCGCTTTCAGCCGCACCTGGGCACGGCTACTTCCTAGAAGTTTTGCGTGTAGCTTACACCAACGCGGAATCTTGTATCTTCAACCCGTGCTTCTGGATCAGCGGTGAAACTGTCTCCAAAATAATCTGACGGGTATGGGAACTGATGGGGCAAAATGCTGGTGATTTTACCCAGTTCCAAAGACATGGAGATTTCACCACGACCAATAGCCATGGCACTACCGGTTGTAAAAATACTGGCAGCAGATTCAGCATCGGCGTAACTGTCGTAGTGACGGAAGCCAAAACGCAGGGGCAAGCCGTTGTAGAAACGATGCTCCACACCAATGCGTACATCCATGGTGTCCTGCAAGTTCTGAGGGTTTTGGTAACCATCATTTTCACTGTCAGCCAGTTCGCTCCAGGCAGCGTATTCGAACTCCATGGTGAAGACCGTAATGGGGTCGGTTTGCGGCCGGAAGGTCAGACCTGCCCGATACATATTGGGATAGCGTAAGTAGCCGCCCCAACTGGTTTCGGTGGTGGTCATGTTGGTCGGATCGTACTCTGATTTCTGGTAATCACCAGTGGTGTACAATTGGCTTTCCCAGGACAGACCCAACTCCAGGCGTTCGTTGATTTTTCCACGAACTCCCAAAGAGAAATTCAACCCGTCCATGTCGTAGGCCGTGGTTGCATTGTAACTGTTGGCTTCGGTGACGTAGTCACGAACCGAGTTGGTTTCCTCGCGGGTGCCAAAGGCGTAATGCACAGCCGCACCGATGGAAATTTCGTCTTCCACATCGGCGCCAATGCCCAACGACAGAGTGCGCAGGGTACCAGTCACTTCGCGGGAACGCTCTTCGATGATTAAATCGCGGGCCGGCTCGCCACTTCCAGGAGGATAGGGGCTGGGATTGCGCAGTTCTTCATCGAATTTGTACTGGAACGGGTAGCGGTCCACCAGGGACAATCCCACGCGAATGGGAGTTTTTCCACCCAGAGGCGAACCGGCCACACCAAAACCACTTTGCCAGTAATGGTTACGGTTGCTGGCAATGGCGGCGTCGGTAACCCAGCTGTCGAACGCGTCGAACAGGGGTTGGAAACGGTCTTCGTGTTCCTGATCCAGGGACATGCTTACATCCAGGCGCCCATCGCTGGGTCCTGCGGTCAGCATAGCCGGATTAAAAACATTGGAAATAGCACCACGATAAAGGGCCACTCCGGTGCCACCCATGGCGTTGATGTCGGCTCCTCGCCAGGCCATCTGATCGCCGTATGAGGTCATGATCTGGGGTACTGCCCCGGCAGGGGCAACACTGGCCAGCAGACCCAGCAACGCCAGGGCCATAATGGCTCCCTTTGTTGCTTTTTGTGAAATTCTTTTGCTCATCTCTGCAGTCTCCTCAGAATCTATCAGAACGTGTAGTCCATCTGCAGACGGACGATGGTATCATCTTTGGGCGCGTAATTGGCATCTGGGTCGTTACCCGATGGATCGCCAAATCGACGCACATCCACATAAGTTTTAGGCAGGTTATGATCGCGCGTGACTTTCAGCTGAAAGAGCAAACGTTCGGAAACGCGACTTTCAACTTTGAACCAGTTGCGGAAACCATTGCCGTCGAGCAGGACAAACTCGTTGCCTTCGAAGTTCCAGAGAAACCCGTCGTAAACCGACGAAGCGAAGGTGAGTTTAAGGCCCGGTGTGATGGTGTGCTCGTAACGCGCTTCGAAAGCGTGGGACGGGCTGCCGGCAGTACCCACTGAAGGGTCGGTTCCGCCGGGAACCGGGTTGCCACCGAGTCGAGCCCGGGGCGGGAACATGACATTACTGGTCATGTAAGTGAAACCCAGTCGGCTGTAGTTGCTCAACAGAGCAATCATTTGCCAGCGCGATTCCCAGTTTTTGAAAGTACGCACATCGATGGGATTGTTTTCCGTACGGCTGCTGTAACGATGACGAACCCGGAACCGCAAGTTGAACTTGGGTTGGTACTCGGCCTTCAGGGTGTAACGCATAAGGTCAGCACCGTCGGCTTTACGGGTCCACTGGTCGAATTGCAATCCGCTGAGAATCAGCTTGCGGCTGATGCGATAGCGGGCCTCCATGAAAATACCTTTTTCAGGTTTTGGCTGAGGCGTATTGGTTTCGATCCAGTTGTACAAATCGTCGTTCAAACGATAAGGCGCATCGAGCAACGTCATTTCGTAACGATTGTCGTTGCTGAAGGCCCGGTTGTACGGATTGTCGAAGCCCACATCGTAATCGCGGTATATAGCCAGCAGGTGCAAATTGTTCCACTGACTAAATACATTGACGATGTAAGCGTCCGGATTGTCCTTTGAGAAGAACTTATTGCGAGGATCCTGAATGAAGGCGTATTCGCCCTGGACCGAGACGTTGTTATACACCGTCTGGGCTTCGGCACCCATGACCCGCCGCCATTTGAATTCGTCCACCGTTCCGTCAGAGTTTTCGAAAATGCTGGTATATGAATTCCAGATTTCGTTATCCCGGGCTTCGAGGCGGTCGGTATCGGAAATGAGCGTGGTTTCGTCGGCCCGCCAGGCTTTGTCGTAACGAGCTTCATAACCCGTCAAACCAATAAAGGTGCCCGGAGCGAGCATAAGTTTGGCGTTACCACCAACTATGGTCTCGGTAAAAGCATCTCGACGAAGTCCGGTGGCAATGCCATCGACAGTACGGTCTTCCAGCCATTCGGCACCAGGCCGTGGCTGCATGTTGACGTAACGGTTGATGGTTCCGTCGGCATTCAGGACGCCGTCCTTCTGGTCGCTGGAAGCAAAGAACGTAGCGTTCAGAGGACCGAACCAGCCTTCAATGGCAGCACCCTTGAGCGAATACTCATGGCTGCGGCTTAAATCACCCTGCACACCAAGAAGACGCTTGTTGAATCCGAAACCTGTTTTCCGGTAATGGATGTAATCGGTATTGTCCATGACCAAACCGAGGCCAAAAGCCACCCGGTAGTTACCAAAGTAGGCACCTTTGATACCGCCGGTACGGTCTGGAGAGTGCAAATCAGTCACACCAATGAAGCCCTTAACGGTTTCATCCCAGTTCTGTTCTCCAAATTCGCGGTTGGTCAACAGACCACCCACCACTCCCCTTTTACTGCGGAAACGCATTTTATTCAGCAAGCCAGGCTTGTAGAGATAATAATCTCCCACGTCAAAACGACCGCGTGGAACTCCGGCGGCAAACTTTCCAAGTTCGTCATCGTCGTTGCTGAAAGGTGTTTCGTGGTAACGCATCTGGTAATAACCGGTGATGTCGCTGGAGTTTTCACTCTGCAGACTTTCATCGTCGTAAACCACAAAATCGCGCACGTTGCGGTAGGCCCAGTAACGCAATCCTTCACTTCGCCGCAACTGACGGGCGCCTTCGAAGCGTCCCAGTCTTTCGCGGGCTTTCAGGATGTTGGTTGCATCTACAGGAGAGACGTTCTGATAGGACATCAGGTCGTACAGGTCCATGTTGTTGATGTTACCCGGGCTGCGCATGCGGTCAAGATATTCATCGGCCAAACCCTCGTTGGAACCTTCCTGGCCAAGATAGCGCTGCACCTGACGGTAACTGGCGCTCAATCGGGCAATGGAAGCATCCTGAGCCGCAGGTGGCATGGTGGAAACCAGCGGCTTGAGAGTTTTGAAGACTTCCGCCGTAACGCCATCCACATCGTTTAGCTCGTAAACGCTGCCGAAGAAACGAACATAAGTTCGGAAGTCGTAAATGTTGTGAGCCACATCTTCACTGATGGGCAAGGTCATTATTTCATCGAGGGAAGCACTGTTCAAATCTACCGGAGGCGACCCTCCCGGTGCTGCCAGAGCTGCCGGCACGCCACCTGAAAGACCGGGTATTCCCGGCAAACAGGTCAGCGCCATCGCGAGCACGAAGCTAGCGACAAGCAGCCTGCGCAGGCGGATTTCTCCGCTGCTTTTCAGGGTTTTTCTCACTGCGCCTCACCGCCCCAGGCCATGTTCACACCAAACTGATGAGTGCTCTCAAGGGTGCCACCACCGGTTGAGAAACCATAGTTCAGAGAGAATCGGTCCAGAGAGTAACCAAAACCAGCGGTCAGTTTGTTGGGGTTGGTCACTACGCCAGCGCGCAGGGCGAAACCTTCAGCCACATAGAATTCCATTCCACCGTGGTACTGAACATCCTGCCCCAGTTCGTTATCAATCTCAAAGGTGGTGATGACGCCATCGTACGGCTCGTAACTGATACCACCAACAAGGCGGTGAGCCAGTTCTTCTTCATCGACACCAATTTGAGGATTGTTCAGGTTTTTGACCATGACACCAATTTTGGTGCGTTTGTGCACGGTCATCAGCAATCCGAGGTCGAAACCCAATGCTGAATCGTTTCCGGGGTTCAGTCCGGAAGTGGTCTCTCCATATTTCAGGTGATACATATTGACCGAAGCACCAATGTCGATGGTGGAGTGCACATCGCTGTAAAGCGTATTGCCATAACCGAGGCTCAGGCGAGTCTCGTCCATCAAACGTACGTTTTGGTGTTCGACTTTGAATTGAGTCAGACTCAACGCAAAAGCACCGTTGCCCGGGCTAATGGGAACAGCTGCACCAATATGATAGTAGTCGTTGAAAGTCAGGTTGAAAGGTTTGACATAGCTGGCGGCTATGGCCCCTTCAACGGTTGAACCAAGATGGGCCGGGTTCAGGTCGGTGGCGTAAGCACCATCGACAACAGCGGAACCGGCTTCTCCCATGGCCCGCTCGCGCGGACTGACGGAAATGTCCTCAAATGCAGCCAGCGCAACGCCGGCCGAGAGGCTCAGCGCCGTCAGAATGCAAATTGTTGTTAGTTTCTGAAACATCGCTCACCCCTCTACTTGCTCAGCCGCGTGGCAACGACCACGGGCGCGGTTGTGGTTTCTTCATCGCCTGTGCGGCTGTTAACCACTGACAGGTGCAGGACATAAAGTCCGGCTCGGACACGTTCATAATGAGAGTCACGTCCGTCCCAGGCCACGGTGGTATAAACACCGGGAATGACCGAAGGAGCACCCTGGAAACGGCTGTCCCACAAGGTGAAGACCAGGCGGCCGTCCATGTCGAAAAGACGCAAACGGGTTTCGCTTTGGGCTTTGGAAGTGAATCGGATGGGGAACTGTTCACCCATGGCCGGGATGAACGTTTTCGCTTCGACCAACAGTTCGAAGGAATTGCCCCCGGCATCGTCGCTGCCGCTGGGGCGGCTCGGGTCGTAGGCTAATAACTCGAAAGTGGTGTGCAGGTCTTCACTGGTTTCATCCCGTCCCAGAACACCGTTACTTCCTGTAGGCGTTTGATTGCCTTCATCAGCGTCGGTACGGTGATAAGAGAAGCCAAAATCGGCCTGATTGGGGAAAGACAGTGAACTGCCGGTTCCGGTTTCAGGCAAATAGGAATGGGTACCAATTGTTACACCCGTTTTATTGAAGTAGAAACTCGTCGAGGTTGACGCAGGATCTGTCCAATGGAAAATATCAATGTCCGTTACTCCATCGCTGATACCATCCCAGTGGTACATGATGACGGTTTCTGCCTCGTTGGTCAGAGTGGGTGTCGAGGTATTTTCACCGGTACGGGTAATAATGCTGTTATCCACTTCGTCGCCAAAGATCCAGCGCATATCCGGCACGTTGTCCGGGAAAGCGTCGTCTTCCCACATTTCAATGTCCGGCAGGAAACCGAATTCACCGGAGAAAGGCTGACTGCCAGCCAGAGAGACCACAATGGTATCGCCGGCGGCAATGGTGAAGTCTTCGGGGAACTGAGCGTGGAAATCAGCATAAGCGCCACCACCAACGGTGCTCTGGCCAGGGTTGCCCTCGGCAATGCGCCAGTAATACTGACTGCCCGGTGCGTAAATGGCATCGGTCAGGTAGTAGTTACCCATGTCCACATCTTCGGTGGTTGGGTTGTAGACTTCGATAAACTCCTGGTCGGTACCAATGGTGGCAATTTCAGAGAAGAGGAGTTTGGCCGGGAAATCGCCGGGATCTGGAGCGCCGGTGACAGTCCAGGTGCCGGTATAGGCAGGAGCAGCAGCTGGATATACAGCCACGCCACCGTCTGCATTTTCGCATGTGGCGTACCAGGTCAGGACAGCGCCTTCAACCTGAGCAGGAACTGTTGCGACGTATTCATCGTCACTGACGGTTCCGGCCAGATCGTTCATGGAGCCGCCATCTACGGAATAATGGAAGGTCACCGTGCTGATGGCGCTGTTGCTCAGAGCAGAAATGCTAAGTTCAACTTCCTGGCCATCGTAAGGGGCACCGGGGCTATTTTCACCGGCGGTGATGATGGGTGCGGTGGCGAACCAGGTGGCTGGCGCAGCAGGTACGCCCACTCCGTCGGAACTGACATTCACATCAGCAAAAGTTGTAGCCAGGTTTTCACTGGTTTCGTCGTGGCCATCAATTCCGTTTCCACCAGAATCAGCTTCGGTGCCTTCGTCGGCACTAATACGGCGGAAGGTATGGCCAAAGTTGGGACCTGCGGAAGCCACTGGGTTTTGGCTGCCCACTGGGGTATCGGCAGCGTAGGTATCGGAACCGATGGTGATACCGGTTTTGTCAATCCGAACACCTTCGTTTGAACCCCACAATAGATAATCAAGATCCTGAACCAAATCGCTGGTTCCGTCCCAAGTGTATAGTACCAGGCTTTCAGCGATGTCGGACAGAGCTGGAACGTTCACGCCTGCATGCGGGCCTGCATCGATGGAACCGGGGAAAACTTCCACCAGTTCAGGTACTGTATCAGGAGTGGCGCCTTCTTCAAAAAGCTCAAAGTCGGGCAAGCGGCTATAAGCTTCCTGGTACTCAGTGCTGCCATTTATGGAGATGGCCAGGGAGTCGCCCGCGGCCAGAACATATCCATCGGGGAAGCGGGCATGAAAGTCGCCGCCATTTCCGCCGCCAGGATTGCTGGCTGCGGGATCGCCGAGGGTAATGTTGTAATAATAAGCGGAAGGGGAAGTGGTGGCGTCGGTGAGGTACACCTGGCCCATATCCACATCGCTGCCGGTGGGGTTGACCACCTGGATGTAGGGACTGCCAAACATGCTGAATGGGGCACGAGTTTTGACCACGATCTCGGAAATGATCAGGTGGTCAGCATCTGCGGCTATGGCTACAGGAGCCACACCCATCAGAATCGCCATCAGCAGCAGCCAGCCCAGTGCCGAGTTGGCACCTTTGGGATAACCGGTCATTGAAAGAGCTCCCTTCAAGGAGATTTAAGCGTGAAGTTTTCCTTCAGAGTAGACGGACGAAAGTAACCTACCGAAGGAGCAGGTTCAAGGTGTGATTCTAATTGAATTTTGTGAGAAAAGACTGAAAATGCTTATTCGGTTGGAGATTGGTCCGCTTTGGAGAAGACCATCTTCAATTCATCCTGGGAAATGGCTGCGCGCAAGTCATTGAGGAAAATACTATTCTTCACCAGACGAGCCACCTGCGCCAAAACCCACAACATAAGTCTGGTATCGTCATTGGGCCCCACCAGAAGAATGACAATATCAACTGGTTGATTGTCGGCTGAGGGAATTTCCAGAGGCTGTGCCAAGGTAGCCACAGCGAGCTTTACCTTTCGAGCCCCTGAATGACGGGCATGAGGAATGACCAGACCACCACCAATTGCGGTACTGCATTCTATTTCCCGGCGCATTACTTCGGCGGCAAGGCTTTGACCATCGTCTACCGCACCGGAACTTTCCAGTTCACCGATCAGTTGAGCGACAGCCTCATCCACACTTGCGCACTTGATATGCGGCAGGAAGGCGTTATCTGTTGTATAGTCAAGCAACTTCATGTTCCTATGGTAGTGGACAAAGTTAGCTGAGTCCAGAAAGTCGGGGCAATTGGTGATCGCATTTTGAAACTGAGGAATACATGGCAGTGAATCCATTTGATTCTATTACTCAAAAAACCCGCCTGAAGGCCCGCTTGGGACATTTCAAGCGAACAATTACACGACCCTTCCGTCCAACAAAAATTGATCTGGATCGATCGGGTCCTCACAATTTATTGCTTTTGGGAATTGATACCTTGCGGGCGGATCACCTCGGCTTTCAGGGTTATGACGCCGGACCCACCAGCCCCAATCTCGATCGTTTAGTAAAAAATGGGACTGTTTTTTCTGATGCCACCGCCCCCGCTCCCTGGACCCTGCCTTCCTTTTCCAGCGCTTTGACCGGCGTAATGCCAGGTCTGCATGGTGGTTTCCTTTCCGGCGATACCCGCAATATGGATCAGCAACCTCCCGCTAGGCTGGATCCCGAGGTTATGACCCTTGCTACTCATTTAAAAAGTCAGGGTTACCGGACAGCGGCCTTTTATTCGAATCAGTTTTTTGCCTTTGGTTTGGCCGAAAGTTTTGACCATCACGAATATCATAATCTGCCGGCCCGTGATGTGGCGGCCATTGCCATGGACTGGATTCGTCAAAACGCAGATCGGCCTTTCTTTTGTTTTGTCTTGTTTAACGACCCTCATGAGCCAACCACTCCCGACCTTGAGGATTTGAATCAATTTCTTGGCAGCGATGAAATCAGCTCCCGTGAGCTTGTGGATTATGCCCGCTGGGGCAAGCAACCTTCCGGTCATTTGGGATACATGGGAGATTCGCAATCGGATCTGGCGAAAGCCGCTGTCAGAACCAAGTTGGCTGTCTACGATGCCACCATCCGAACTGTTGATCGGGTTATTGGTCAAATGCACGAGCAAATGAAAACCTGGTCCCTGGCTGAACATACTTTGTTTTCAGTTTTTTCCGACCACGGGGAAGAGTTTCTTGACCATGTGGAATTTGCCCGCAAATGGAACCATGATCCTCGGGAAATTCGTGGCATTGGGCACGGGCACACCCACTTCCAGGAATTGCTGCATGTACCCTGGGCGGCCTGGGGCGCGGGAGTGCCTTCGGGAATTCGGAATCGGGATGCGGTTTCTTTATGCGATTTAGCTCCCACTTTGCTTGCCTGGTTGCAACTTCCGGCAATGGAACAGGCTGGTGTGATGGCTAAGTTCAGCGGTGGTGCTGAAGAATTATCTGGACTGTTGACTGGCAGGTCTGTGGCTTCAGGCTCGGATGAAGGCAAAGATCGCGTGATTTTAGCCGAAGCTATTGCCTTTGGGCCTGATTTGGTGGCTATTCGGCGGGGTCGATGGAAGATGATTGCCCGGCGGGATGGGTTTGTGATGGCCTTGTTTGATTTGATGAGTGGGCCGGATGAGTTGGTGGATGTTCAGGGAGCAAACCCGGATGTTGTGGGGGAAATGTTGGAGATATTGGGCCAATGGCGAGATTCTGGCACGGGAGCTGGCGGGGCTGAGAGCCAGGGCGGGTCGAATTGGAATGAGATGGATGATCCTGTGCGGCAACGGTTGAAGGATTTGGGGTATTCGGATTAGTTGGGCCGTTGGGCCGTTGGGCCGTTGGGCCGTTGGGCCGTTGGGCCGTTGGGCCGTTGGGCCGTTGGGCCGTTGGGCCGTTGGGCCGTTGGGCCGTTGGGCCGTTGGGCCGTTGGG
>JAAEOA010000384.1 GCA_024223715.1 bacterium
AACCTGAGGTGACACTGTCATTTTGCATTAAAACCTGGTCCCCTGGGTCAGGTCAGCGTTGATTGGCTCTGCCATAGATAAGGTCTGTTCCTGGTTTCAGGTTTCAGTATATACCGGATCCTGACACCTGACACCTAAACACTGCTGGTAAATGTTATTACCCATATCATCCCTCCGGGGTGTACCAAAGCGGCTATATGAACCGGATATTTACTGCACTGACAAACCGTACTCAGCAAGGCGAAGATAGAGCAGACGACGAGTCATCCCCAGCATCCTGGCGGCAGCCGCCTTGTTCCAGGAGGTCATCTTAAGGGTTTTTAAAATCAGTTCTTTTTCCAGTTCCTGCAGAGGCACACCGCTGTTCGGCAATTCTTTTAACAGCGTTGTCGAGCCTTGTGCCTTAACCACTTCCTGCCGTACTTCTTCCGGAAGGTCATGGTAGTTTATTTTCCCATTGGAACAGATCACAACCAGGCGTTCTACGATATTGGTTAATTCCCGGACATTGCCAGGATAGGCGTAACCCAGCAAAGGCTTTTTTACCTCCGGGACAAGTAAAGGTGCGGGACGGCCCATCTCCTTGGCAAGTTTCTTGAAAAAATGATCCAGCAAGAGTGGAATATCCTCCCGTCTTTCCCTCAAGGGCGGGATAAGGATAGGGACCACATTGAGACGGTAGAAAAGGTCGTCCCGGAAATGCCCGTCCTGGACTGCTTTTTTTAAATTCCGACTGGTGGCGGCAATAATACGGACATCGGTTTTGTGTGACCGGTTTCCCCCCACCCGTTGAAATTCTTTTTCCTGAAGCCCCCGT
>JAAEOA010000385.1 GCA_024223715.1 bacterium
AAAAAGATTCTTACCAAAAGCAGCTTACGGGCTGGACCGATTATTTCAAGCACCCAATATCCAATTCAGGCCTCCCTGATAATTACATCAACGATCCTGCAGAAATCCGTCAGCTGACGGCTTTCTTTGCCTGGACGGCCTGGGCCAGTGTCGCCAATCGCCCGGAAAAACTTTATTCGTATACTAATAACTTCCCCTATGACCCGACAGTCGGTAACCGTTTGACCAGTGATGCGGTTCTCTGGAGTGCGCTGAGCGTTGCCATGCTGTTGGCCGGTTTGGCGGTCGTGCTGTTTACTTTTGGGAAGTTCGATTACCTGGGCTGGAAAGGCGGCCCTGAGGGCAATTATCCTCAATTGCTGATCGGTGAAGTCACTGCTGGACAGAAGGCGACCATCAAGTATTTTTTTATTGTTGCGCTGCTTTTTTTAACGCAGGTCATGATCGGTGGCGCCCTGGCCCACTATCGTACAGAACCCGGCAATTTCTATGGTATCGACCTGGCCCAGTACCTACCGAGTAATATTTTGCGCACCTGGCACCTTCAGCTGGCCATCTTCTGGATTGCCACCGCCTATATTGCCGGTGGCCTGTTGCTGGCCTCTTCCTTGAGCCAAGAGGAGCCGCGTGGACATACAATGGGCGTTCACATGCTGTTCTGGGCCCTTGTGGTTTTGGTTGCAGGCAGCCTGTTGGGCGAACTGGCGGGCATTCATCAGCTGTTTGGCTCATTATGGTCCTGGTTTGGACACCAGGGCTGGGAGTTTTTGGAGCTCGGGCGTTTTTGGCAAATCATTTTGGTGATCGGGTTCAGCTTCTGGTTGGGACTACTCTACCGGACGACCTCACCCGCCTTGAAAGACCCGGAGCGTAAAGAAATCACACTGCTTTTTTTAGGGGGCGCTGCCGCCATTCCGTTTTTTTATCTGCCGGCCTTTTTCTTCGGCAGCACCTCCAATTTTACGGTGGT
>JAAEOA010000386.1 GCA_024223715.1 bacterium
CGATCTCTGGGCGACCCGGTATCGATGGACAAATTTACTAATATACAATCAGAAGCCTTCAGTCAGTCGGGTGCCTTCATTAATTAGTGCCTGAACGAAAAAGCAATAATTCCAGATATTATCGGAAATTCAGCAGAGAAGTTCGAAGCCCGCCCTCAGGCAAAACTATGGATATCTGAAAGTTGGTTAATATTTAACCACTTCGGGTGGTTTGATCGAATTTCAGAGACAGCTATCCTGCTATGCTTGTCGATTCACTCTCGAAACAGTATCAGGCGCGTTTTCTTTCCCTTTCGTTTTCTCGCGCTTCCAGCTCTCTTTTTTGCAGAATTAACTCTGCCCCAATTTTCTGGATATTCCTTGCCACCACCGCCAGCGCAACGTATCGTTCGAAACCTGTCAGTCCATGGTCCAGACATTTATCCAGACCATGGACTTCCAGTGCGTTGATGCCGGACTCAACCGCTGAGTGTTGCTTTTTACTGCGCCTGAAATCCGGACTATTTTCCCGCTCATCCTCTTTTTTGTTGCGTCGTCCTTTCTTGGGTAGCACCACCTGATCCAGCCGTTTTGCGAGTTCAAGCTGGTTCTCGGGTGAGTGGAAGCCTTTGTCGAAACTACAGGCGGTTAACTGGGGGTATCTACTCTGTGCTTGTCTGACCATTTCCAGGGCAATCTCACTGTCTGTTTCATTTTGCATAATATGGTGGTGCAGGATGTATCCCTGGCTGTCTTCCAGCACACAGACCTTGAGGCCAAGCTCTACCGGCACCCCGGCTTTGCCTTTGCTGTTCCATTCGGTATGCGCCTGGAACAGGGAGAACACTTTTTCTTC
>JAAEOA010000387.1 GCA_024223715.1 bacterium
AGGGAAATTTTTTTTAAAATAGAATCCAACCCTTAGGCCCCGGGGTTCGTCTTTTTACCAGTGACAAGGTGAAAACCGAGACGGACTTTAACCATGGAAAGGCTGGAAGGATTGAACGCGTTGCCAGAAAATATCAGCAATAACAATGAATCCAACCCCACTCTTGAACAAGAGCGTCAATGGGTTTGTCTTGCTGCATCGGGCGACCGCCAGGCCTTTAACTCGATTTATCATCTTCACATTAATCGTGTTTACGGCTTGTGTTTGCGTCTAACTGCCGACAAGGTCAAAGCCGAAACTCTGGCTCAGGATGTTTTCATTAAGGCCTGGTCAAAGTTGGATGGCTTTTCAGGTAAGGGTAGCCTAAGCGGATGGCTTGGGAGCCTGGCGGTGAATCAGTGGCGGGACCAGTTTCGTTACCGTTTGCGGCAGGAAAAGCTTTTGAATGATGCGGCTTTGAGTTGGGAAAATGATCGTTCCCCAAATGGTTCAATCATTCCCCTGCTTACGAAAATGGATCTGGAGGCAAGCCTTCAGAAACTGCCCAGAGGTGCCCGAACGGTTTTTGTTCTGCATGAAATTGAGGGTTACAAACATCGTGAAATTGCGGAAATGTTAAACACAAGCACGGGCACAGTTAAATCGCAACTGCACCGGGCACGGAAACTGTTACGAGTCCTTTTGGATCCGGATGGCCAAGGCCACGCCGGTAGCCAGGGAGCATAATATGGACAAACAAATCGAAAATCTGGCCAGGGAATTGAGAGACGAGGGTTCCCTTCCCGAGAGAGATCTCTGGCCAGGAATTGAAGCAGCTCTGGATCGTGAGACAGGGGCGGGACCCAAGAGGAAATCTCAAAAGTCTGCGGGTTTGTTTCGCGCTTCAACCTCTTGGCGTATTGCGGCAGTGGCAGCGACGCTGGTACTGATTCTGGGGTCGGGATACTTTCGGTCGGAACCGGGTTTAAACCCGGGATCAACGGAACTGGCGGTAACCGATTTTTCTGAATCTTCTTTGCTGCAAAGCCTGAACCAAACCATTGCGGATCTTTCAGCGGCTCAGACCCAGGATCCACAAAATCTGAAACTTACCCGGTTGTCATTATTGGCACACAAAAGCCGGACTCAATTGTTGTGTTTGAAAATTAATTACTAAAAGAAAGACAGAATCATGAAAAAGAATGCTCTGATTATTCCTGCTCTTTTAGCCTTCTTCTGGCTGTTTGCCGGCCAGACTGTTTTGGCGGAAGAAAAAGTCAACAAATCGGCCAGTGTCTCATCTGACGGTTTGGTTTTTGTTGAAAACATTGCTGGATCCATAACCATTGTGGGTTGGGATAAAAACGAGGTGGAAGTCAAGGGCACTCTTGGCGATGATGTGGAAGGTTTGAAATTTAAAGCCGGAAAATCGAAAACCACTATTGAAGTGAAGTACCCTCGGAAAATAAAAAGTATTAACGAGGGCGCGGACCTGATTATTAAAGTCCCTTACGGCTGCAAGTTGGATGTTGAGTGCATTAGCGCGAGTGTGGATGTTGACGACCTGAAAGGTTCTTTGGAGCTGGAAACCATCAGTGGTGACATTGACGTTGACGGTTGGTCCAGGAAGCTGGAGGCGAACAGCATCAGTGGAAAAATTACCATAAATGGCGGTGCCGACCAAATAGAACTGGAATCAATTAGTGGCTTCATAAAAGCTGCAGGAAAAGAAGCTGATATTGAAGTGGAGTCAGTTGCCGGTGGTGTGGAATTGAAGTATGAAACATTTCTGAACCTGAAAGCGGAAAGTGTTTCGGGTAGTCTTTTCATTGATGGAGATTTGCACCCCAAAGGAGAATTCAACTGCGACGTGGTCAGTGGAAATCTGGAGTTTATGGTTCCCCAGGATGTGGACGCATCTTTCGAAGTGAATACCTTCAGTGGCGATATAAAAAATGATTTTGGCCAAAAGCCAAGAAAAACCAGCAAGTTTGCACCTGGTCGGGAATTGGAATTTACCAATGGCAAGGGACGGGCCCAAGTGGAGCTTAACTCCTTTAGCGGAAACGTAGCCATCCGGAATAAATAGGTTTGAAATTCAAAATTAAGAGGGGTTTCCGGTAAAAAACCGGAGACCCTTTTTCTTGTTCTGAATCTCAGGTGTGCATTTTCAGAGTATTTGAATTACCTTCATCGGGTTGAAGTTAATTTCATTCAGGACCGAGAAGGTCAGATAAGTCAGAAAAGTTCAGAAAATCCAGGAGTTCTCATGATGACCATGCCAAATCGCAGCTTGTCCCTATTTCTTAGTATTTTGATGGCTCTGGCTATTGTCAGCCTTTTGGCTGGTTGTGGCGGAACTGCTAATGAGGACGATTCCTCCGATAGTGCCTCTGCTGAAAAAGCCCAGGTTGAGGGCAGTGATATCAGTCCCGAAGAGGAAATACAGTACTTTGGCAATGAGACCGTCGTGGTTCTGAAAACAAACCAGGGCAACATTTTTGTGCGTTTCTTTGCCGAAATTAGCCCCGAGCACACAAAAAACTTTATCAGTCACAGCGAAAGCGGACTTTATGCAGGAACTCTCTTTCATCGGGTTATTCCCGGATTCATGATCCAGGGCGGCGATCCTAATAGTAAAGATGAAAACCCAAATAATGATGGCATGGGTGGTTACAGTTATCTCGGTGAAGGAAAAATGCTAAACGAAGAATTTAACGACATTCCTCACACCCGTGGAATTTTGAGTATGGCTCGCAGCCAGGATGTCAACAGTGCAGGAAGCCAGTTCTTCATTATGCACGCCGCCTATCCCAGCCTGAACGGGAAATATACGGTTTTTGGTGAAGTTATCGATGGAATTGAAGTGGTTGACTTTATTGCCAACGCTCCCAAAAATCGCCGCGATCGTCCCGACGAGGACCAGCGAATTGAAGAAGTATTAGTGGAAGAGTGGTCCGTGGCCAAGGTTGAAGCGACCAAAAAAGCCATGATGGAAGAAGATTCTGCCGTTCACGGGCAGTAATATAGTGTATTGGAGGTCTTCGCATTTTGGGGGTTGATTCTCTCGACCCAATAACCTTAGTATGAAGAAACCATGATTATTGATACTGAAAATAATACAACGCCGGTCCGCCCAACTTTTGGCCTGCGTTTGAAACAAATAGGGAACCGCACTCCGAAATTTTCTGTAATTTCGGGTGCGGTTCTTGGTGTGTGCCTTCTTTTGACCGGGGCCTTGGCTGCCGACACACCGGCTCAAGCCAATAAATACCAACTAACAGAAAATATTGAAGCCCGTGTGTGGGCCGATGGCAGTCTGGAGCTTGTTTCCCCACTGGGGCCAATTTTGTTACTGCAGGGCGAAATTGATGCTCTGGCTGATGCCCGTCGCCGGCGTGGAAAATCTTCTGAACCTTCGTCTTTTTTCGGCTTGGCCCGTGAAGGCCAAATCGGCGGTCACCGGGGCTTCTCTTCTCATGCCAACGATGATTCCGATACCCAAACTGATGAAGACCCTCTGGATGGCCTGGACAATGATGGCGATGGTGCCATCGATGAAGATTTTGCTGCCATTAGCGATGCCATGACCGCCATTCATTTGTCTGCGGGTTCAGGGCAGGCCCAATTGGAATTTATGCATTGGGCCGGGCCTCGCTTGTCGGGTCTCATGATGATGAATCTATCGGCAACTCACCAATTGAGTGGGGCCACAATTCCTTATTATCGACTCAGTTCCAAAGATCGATCCTGGCGCGAAGTGGAAGTCTCTTCCCGACGGCATGATATTTCCGGTCGCAATCAAATCCAAGCCGCTTCTGCATTTGTGACTCTGGTTCCTTCTGTAAAAACAGTGGGTCATTCTAACCAGTCGGCTCCTTCTTCGCTGATTTCCACAAACCTGGAAAGTGAAATTTGGGTCGGGGTGGTGCTTCTTGATCAAACCCCCGATTTTACGGCGACAGCCCAATTCAGGCCCCAGCTGGACCGGGACGTGCTTTCTTTGCCGTTGCAGGGAAGCCCTCTGCCGGTTGCTATCTGCACAGCCAGCAGTTGGTTGCAACTCAATCGCCTCCTTATCGATGCCATATCTGTTTATGAGGGTGTGACAGATCCGGTCAACCATCATCGGGCCCATTGGATTGTTTCACCTTTGTGTTCCACGTGCAGGCTTGAAAAGGATCTCAAGTTCAGTTTGGTGCAAATTGACGAAGATCAATTGGATTTGAGTTTTGAGCTTGAGGCCGGGCGGTCCTGCCTTATGGACCCGGACCTGTTCAGTATTCAGGGAATGCCTCTGGGTGCCCCCCACACGGTCATTTGGGAACCTGTGGATGGCGCTCGGAAATCTATTTCCTGGGATTTGGTGACTCTGGAAAATCTGACCAGCCGACAGGGGAACGCCACCGATTTGTATGGGAATCTGGGAAATGTGGAGTCACATTCAGCTCAGGGAAAATTGCATTTTCAGTTTTCGAACCCTGCCAAAGGGCGAAACATCATCCTGGCCGAAAATTCTGGCATCGAATTGAATGGTTCTTGGCTCGATGGTCGAATTTTTTCTTCAACTGGAGTATTTTTTGAATCCAAACTGGATGATGAGAATTCTGACGTGGCATCAATAAGCCAGGAAATTCTGGTCAATGATAAAAAACGTCTGACTCTGGCCCCCAGGCTTCTTGAAGGCTGGCCCAATCCTTTCCAGGACCAAATTCAAATCAAATTCACTGTGCCTTCATCCATGCAGCAGGCATTTGCTCAGGGTGAAAAAAATCCTCTTCCCGAGGGCGTTGATCCGGCCTCTCCAGTACGTTGGAAAAGTGGCCAACCTACTGTTTCGGTAAAGGTTTATAGCATTAACGGGCAAGAATTGGTTTCCCTCCATCAAGGAACTTTGGCTGAAGGACAGTATACAGTCAGCTGGAGCGGGACCGATGTTCTGGGCCGCAAAGTGGCCAGTGGAACTTATTTCTGCAAACTCCAGCTCGATACCTGGAGTGTCACCAGGCGCCTGGTCTATTTAAGATAAAACACTTTTTTCTTTGTTTTTTGGAACGACTGCTTCGTTGATAGTCATTATCAAAATGATTTAAAGATAATTCCCGTGCCTGGATCGGGACACTTTTTCTCGCCTAAAGACGCTTTTTCCACGCAATGGATAAAAAAATGTCAAATTTCTTTCTTTTTTGATGGACAAGACCTAAAGACACATCGTATTATAAATAACGTAAGAGATGAAAATTTGCAGTTCGATGTACACCTTTGCGCTGCCCAAGAGTGTGTTTAAAATACTTGGGGGTATTTTTGTGGAAGAAAGAATGGAAGCCTTACAGGAACCGTGGACAAGCTTTGTGATTGAGTTTCCGACTTATCCCAGGCAAATGGTTCATGGCAGAGAAGAGAGCCAACGGATTCTCTTTTTGTGCCCACAGGCGGAAAACAACCCAACAGAGTTGTGTCTGGCACTTTTTGGTTCCCAGATCCTGATGCACCGGTTGCAACAGGGAGAATCAACAGACGTGCTGGCCACTACCGGATTTATTTTTGTTTATGCTGCTGAAACTCCCAATGCGCTGCGGAGTGTTCTTGCAAAGTATCAGACAATTACGAACGCCCCGGTGCTGGTTGCTCAGAAATCAAATGTGGTTAAAACCGCTCATTTTGTTACTGAGTTTTTGAATCGTGTAGCCATTCCTGGTTACGGCGCTCCTGCTGCATTTGGTGAAGCTCATCCCGTTCAGGGAATGGGTGGAACCCAAATGGAACCGGAAATGCAACCTATTATCAGCGATGCTGAGCTCTGGAACGAAAATCTGCCTGAAATCGTTTTAGTGGATGAAGATGGTAATACTATTCATGCCTCGCATAATCTTCAGGATTATCGGGCCGAGTACGCCTGCCGTTACGTGCTGGCGCACTACAACGAGAACATCAACCGCGACAAAATGGCTGAAATGGTCAATCTGTCTCCTGGTTACTTCTCGAATCTGTTCCGCTCGGAAGTGGGCATGAGTTTTAGTGATTATCTGATTCAGGTTCGTATCGACAACGCCAAAGGGCTGCTGCGCCGCTTTGACCTTTCGGTTGAAGCTATCAGCAAGAAGTGTGGTTTCAATAGTCTGGCCCACTTCTCAAGAACCTTCAAGGACCGCTGCGGCCTGTCGCCGTTGAAGTTCAGGAAGAGCCCTCACCTGGTAAGTTAAGATGTTAGCTACGACCGGTCGAGCGAGATGAGTAAAAGGCCTTCCTGAGTCGGGAGGGCCTTTTTCTTTGGAAAATGACAGGCTGTATTGAGTCTATCTCTGGAAATTAATGGCTTCCTGCCCTATTTTGTGATCCCTAACTTATCTTTTTTTGCGAAAGGCCCCCATGGCCCTGGTTTCTTTGACTAATGCGTCTTTTGATTACGGACGCGAAAAAATCTTGCGCGGTGTAAACCTGGCTTTGCACCCTGGGGTGAAGTGTGCCCTGGTGGGACCAAATGGTGCGGGTAAAACCACCCTTTTGGCTGCCATTGAGGGCACCCTCGACTTACAGGGCGGATCGCGGCAAGTCATGGGCAAGTCTACAATCCGGCTTTTACGGCAGGAAACCTCCCTTACAGCAGAAAATGATCCGGATGCCCGTCTGTTGGAAACCGTGGCACAGTCTGCTTTTGCCCGGGAACGGAGCCTTGAGCAACAGCTGACGTCAATTTCTCAGGAATTGCAAACCGCTCAGGGTGAACGGCAACAGGAACTTATTAAAGAACAGGGTCATTTGCAGGCCGATTTTGAACGATTGCAGGGTTATTCGGTACAGTCACGACTGGAAACGGCTTTGCGGGGGGTTGGCCTATGGCCTGAAACCTGGGACCGGCCCGTGGATAAACTGTCCGGAGGGGAACGCCGTCGGGCAGCTTTGGCCGCGGTTTTGCTTTCACGATCGGATTTGTTGCTGCTCGATGAACCCACAAACCACCTGGACCTGGAATCGTGCGAGTGGCTGGAAGGATTCCTGGATCAGTATCCGGGAGCAGCCATCATTGTTTCACATGATCGGCACTTTCTTGATCGGGTGGCTCGCCGAACTTTACACCTGGACCGGGGCAAGTTGATCAGTTACAGCGGAAACTACAGCTTTTTCGACGAACAGAGTGCCTTGCGTTACGCCCAGGACCTGAGTTCCTGGGAGCGCCAACAGGCGAAAATTAAGCAGACTGAAGATTACATTCGCCGCAACATTGAGGGGCAGAAAACCAAACAGGCCCAGGCTCGTCGCAAGCAATTGGCCAAGGAAGAACGACTGGAGAGACCCGGTACTGAGCCGGGGCTTTTTCGTTTCAGCCTTGTTCCTTCACGGCCCAGCGGTGGCACCGTCATGCAAACCGAAGGCCTGAGCAAAAGCTTTGATGATCGGGTTTTGCTCAACAATTTCGATCTGCATGTTTCCAAGGGCGATCGCATTGGAATTGTTGGACCCAATGGCTGTGGGAAAAGCACCCTTTTGAAAATGATGGCCGCCCGCCAAATTCCCGATGAAGGTCGGGTGGTTGTTGGTCACCACGTAGATCTGGGTTTTTATGACCAGGAACTGGCAAGTGTCTCGGACCACAATACGGTTCTGGCAGAGATGCAGTCGGTGGACCCCTTGGCCACTTTAGGCGAGCTGAGGTCGTTTCTGGGAGCCTTTGGGTTTGGAGAGGATTTGTTCGACCGGCAGGTAGCTCGCCTGTCCGGTGGTGAGCGAGGGCGGTTGGCCCTTATGCGACTGATCAAAGAAGGGCACAATTCCCTATTATTGGATGAGCCTACCAATCACCTTGATATCCGCAGCCGGGAATCTTTGGAAGCGGCTCTTGCCAAATTCACTGGCACCCTGATTGTCGTTTCTCATGATCGTCGTTTTTTGAACAAGATTGTCGACAAACTGGTGATTTTTCCTTCGATTGACGATAAAGAAGCACGAGCTGAAGGACGGACCCGGATTTTTCTGGGCAATTATCAGGATTTCAGCCTCAAAAAAGCCCAGGAGGCCCTGGAGGCTGGTGGTAACCAAACCAAAAAGGAAAACAGTGCAGCCAAAAATCCGTCAGACAACTTAGGCCTCCAGCCTTTAAGTAAAAACGAAATACGTCGCCGTCAGGGACTGATTGAAAAAGCAGAAGAAGCAATCATCACTTTGGAAGACGAAAAAGAATCGGCAATATCTGAAATGGGTCGACCGGATTTGAATAATGACCGGCGCCTGGAACTGGGTCAGATTATTGTTAAGGTTGATAAGGAACTGGAAAAACACATGGCTGACTGGGAGCAGTGGAGCCTCGAAATTGAAGAAGGGGTCTGAGCAATTTTATGGGCACACGAAACGACGAAACCCAAGGATTCAGCACTGAAAAACCACGTGACAAGGCGGTCTTGGCCGGTGTGAATTTGCCTGATGCCTGGAGTGGGGGAATGGGTGGTTTGGCCGATCTTCCGGAACTGGCCCGTCTGGTTGATACTGCTGGTGCCGATGTCATGGGCCAGGTCGAACAGAATCGTCACCGACCTGTTCCAAGCACTTTTCTGGGAAAAGGCCGCTTGGAAGATTTGCAGGAACTGGTGGAAGAAACCGAAGCCAATCTGGTTGTTTTCGACAACGATCTTTCCCCGGCACAGGGCAAGAATCTGGAGAAAATTCTGGAAGTTAATGTCATTGATCGTACAGAATTGATTCTTGATATTTTTGCTTCCCATGCCAGCACCCGTCAGTCTCGACTGCAGGTTGAACTGGCCCAGCTTCAGTACATGCTTCCCAGGCTGACTCGCCTTTGGTCTCACCTTGAACGTCAGGCCGGTGGCATTGGTACCCGTGGCCCCGGTGAAACACAGTTGGAAACCGATCGGCGCCTGGTCAATAAACGAATCACAGCCTTGCGCAGTCAACTGAAAGATATTGCCTCCAACAGGCAAACCCAGGTTCGGGGCCGTCAGGATGTTTTTAAGGCTTCTTTGATAGGGTATACAAACGCAGGCAAAAGCACTCTGATGAATGGCATTACCGATGCCAAAGTTTATGTGAAAGACCAGCTTTTTGCTACTCTGGATGCCACCACCCGCCGAGTGGAATTGGACGAGCGGCGCCGTTTCCTGTTGACCGATACCGTTGGATTCATTCGCCGGCTGCCTCATCATCTGGTGGAGAGTTTTAAAGCAACGCTGCAGGAAGTTCAGGACGCGGACCTGATGATTCATGTCGTTGAGGCCAGCAGTGATGACCCTGAACACCAAATCAGTTCGGTGAATGAAGTGCTGAAGGATATTGTTCCAGGTGACAAGCCCACCCTCATGGTCTTCAACAAAATGGACCTTGTTGATGAAGAATTGTTCATCAATCGCTTCAGCAGAATTTATCCGGAGGCCCTTTTTGTTTCAGCCAAAAGCAAAGCCGGATGGGACGAACTGCGCGATGAAGTTGTTGCTCGCATGGTGGCCGATGAGCGCATTGTTCGGGTCAGTATTCCAGTTAGCAATTTGCAGTGTCTCAGCCGGTTTCACCGCACCGGCTCGGTGGTTGATCAAATTTTTGAAGCAGATTTGTGCCTTGTAACCCTGCGTCTGAAAGAAGAGGAATTGAATCGTCTGATTAAACGGGAAGGCGCCCAATTGATTGACGATTGAGACCATATTCTCCGATTTTGGAACAGAGATTGCAAATTCCTGATTGAAAACAAAAATATCCTGATTTTTTCTGATTTTCAGGGCAAAGCGCAATCCGACCTTGGTGCAAAAGGGGCGGTTTGCACTTTTTTGCCTCCAAGTGACCATCGCTACGGCTCAAAATCCCTCATTATTCCCATTATTTTACTGGCATGACCTTTGCAACTCAGGTTATGCACCCAAGTGCCGATGAAGACCGAATGAAGGAATATATGGCACTATAAGGAATTTGGGAGATTTGCGCATGAAAAGCCGGCAAGCAGGAAAAAGGAAAAATATTCCCCATCGGGACGGATTCTCCCTGGTGGAGGTAATGATGGTGATCATGCTGGTAGGCATTCTGGCCGGCGTGGCCGCACCGCCTATGTTCAATTATCTGGAATCCAACCGCATGAAAACGCGTACCGATCGCATGGTCGCGGATCTTCAATATGCTCGAGCGGTGTCTATCGCTTCTGGACAAACTCTTCGTTTTGCCAGCACCACCAACAGTTACACGCTGACGAATACTGTTACAGGGGAAGAGCTGAGAAACATTCAGTTCAATCATGGTGCTGAATTAGCCATGAACCAGGCAGCTGATTTTTTTCCCTGGGGAATGGCTACAACCACAGTTTTCGATTTGTCTCTGCACGGAATGGAGCGAACAGTAACTTTGTTACCCACAGGAATGGTGGAGGTGGATATACCATGATGAAACGTCTGCATAAATTATTGCGCACAGCGCCAAATAACGAGGGCTTTACCCTGATTGAAATTTTAGTGGTGCTATTCATTCTCTCGGTTGGTGTATTGCCTTTGGCTGTTATTCACCATAGGGCTCGCCGGGAAGTGACATCTTCAAATAATTACACTCAGGCCATGCTGGTTGCCCAGGATCAACTGGAAAGAATCAAAGGTCTGGGTTTTGGAAACGCTGCGCCAGATACAGGCCAATCGGGAAACATAACCTGGGTGTGCACAGTGACAAATCAGAGTTTTGGGCTGGATCGATTGGAAATTACAACCAGCTGGCAGGCCGAAGGTGAAGTCAGAACGGTTACCATCGCTGATATGGTGTCATTGCGATGAGGGGAGATAAAGTCATGATAAAAAAAATCAAATCATTAACCAACCGCCGGGGTTTGACTCTGGTGGAAATGATGATTTCCCTTTCAATTTTTGGTGTTGTCATGGCTGTGGTCTTTGGCTTTATGACGGCTACAAGTAGCTCTTATGACGCCACCCGAAATAAGGTCCAGTACCAACAGTCCATTCGCGCTGTTGTCTCACTTATGACGCGTGAAATTCGGTCCGCCGGTTGCGACCCAAGCAATGTAGGATTCGATTCATTCTTTATTGCCGATGATAGCGTATTACGCTGCAGGGCTGATTTAAATGGTGACGCTGATATTACTGACCTGAATCCCGACGAAGATATTCAATACACATTCAACAATAACACTGGTGAGTTGTCCCGGGATAATGGGATCGACGATATGGTCATTCTGAGAGGTTTGACAAATATGCAATTCACCTATCTGGCTGATGACGGCACCGTTCTTGGCGGAACACCGTTGAATGCCGGTGACCGCGACCAGGTTCGATATGTACAAATAACCATAAATGGTGAAACCGATGATGGTGAACCCGTGAGTTATCAGACCCGGGTTTTGGTGAGAAACAGTTGATAATGGAGATTACAATGAATCAGGAAAAAATAGAAATTGAAACATCGCCTCAGGTTCCAAATCGCGAAGGGTTTGCCCTGGTCACGACTTTGCTGATGGTTTTGATCTTGTCGGTTCTGGCTGTTGGTGTGGTCTGGATGGCCTCCAGCGAAAAGAAAACCAGCTTTGCCGAAGGTGTCCACATTTCGTCGGTGTTTTCAGCCGATGCAGGTGGCGAAGCAGGAATTAATTTTGTTCGCATGTCGTCTACCCCCCCACGAATTGTCTCTTATGCGGACAGTACAGTTAGGTATCAGGGAGAGACTGATATCGCGGGTAGCCAGAAGTATGATTACAACTGCAAGTATTTACGAAAAACCCCCCGGCCCGGCTGGGGCGTGAATTACTTGAATTATAATTACCGCATTAACTCAAACGGCCAGGCATCCACCAATGGCAACAGCGGTGTTCAGTTGGTAGTGAATCGTCTTTATCGTGAAGGGTATTAATAATGATTAAGAAGAACTTAAAATCAGACCGAAAGGATGACTCAATGAGTTGGCATGAATTCATCGCGGGGAAAAAACAAATGTTGAAAGCCGGTGCTTTGATGGCGTTGGCGGCCCTGTTGGTATTTGGAGGATCAGCTTCCGAGGTCCGTGCTCAATGTCAGACTCCTTTGTTCATTCAGGAGAGCCAGGTTGAAGCTAATGTCATGGTCCTTTTCGATAATTCAGGTTCCATGAATGAGGCTATGTATCATCCGGATTTTGATCCTGCGGTGACCTATCCCGGAAATTATAACCGTGACTCCATGTATTACATAAACACCGAAGGTAATTACACAATTAATGGCAAGACAGCCTGGCTGGTCATGGCACCGGGTGGTCACTCCGGTCGTTATGTGGGTAATTACGTCAATTGGATTTTCTTCACTGCTACAGACGAGCAGCTGGTGCGTGGTGTCTTGCCTGATTTTACACGCATGGATGTGGCCCATGAAGTTGTGCACGATATCATTGATCGCAGTGATGGGGTTCGGTTTGGTTTGGCGAATTTTAACACCTCCAACGGCGGTTTTATTAGAAAACCATGCGGAACCGACAACGATGAAGTCCGTGATGATGTAGCCAATATATTTGGAACAACCTGGACTCCTTTGGCAGAGACCATGGAAAACATTCTCGATTATTTTTCTGGAGATCATGGCACTGATCCTATTCAAGCCAAATGTCAGAAAAACTTTCTCATTGTAATGACAGATGGTTTCCCAACACAGGATGTTGACGTCAGTGCCTATTTGCATGATGCCGACGAAGATGGAAATGATCCTGGTAACTGCACTAGCATTGGCAGTCTGTATCTTGAAAATAGTAACCAATGCAGTGACCACATGGATGATGTTGCTTATTATATGCGTCATAACGATTTACGTAACGACTTGGGCGATGCTGGTGAAAGTTGGGAAGATGGTCAGAACGTTGTCACTTATACCATCGGCTTTGGGGTCGATGCCAACCTCCTGGCCCAGACAGCAGAAAATGGTGATGGCCTGTACCTGTTGGCCACCGATGCTGCGGAGTTGTGGGACAGTCTGGAAATGATCATGCTCGATATCATCAGTCGCATGTCAACTGGTGCTGCCGTGGCTGTAGTTTCCACAGAACGTGGAGACGAGGACTATTTGTTTCGGGGGAAATTCATGCCCGGTGAATGGACCGGCTTTTTGGAAGCTTTCGAAATGCCTTATGAAACAGGCGACATCCCTACCTGGGAAGCGGGAAGTTTGCTGGCTCATCGCAGTGCCGCAGACCGGGTAATTTTTACGGCGGTTGATGGAACTATCCATAATTTCACAACCACGCAGGCTGGAGATCTGTGGGAAGCCATGGATGCCGACGATTCTACTGAAGCAGCAGATCTGATTACCTGGACCCGCGGGTCCTGGGTGGCCGGCTTGCGCGAGAGACCAGACGACTGGAAATTGGGTGACATTATTCATTCAACACCAGTGGTGGTGGGGGACCCAACACATTTTACGATGGATGTCGATTATCAGCAGTTCATGGATGCTTGGTCCAATCGCCAAAAAATGGTTTATGTTGGCAGTAATGATGGCATGCTTCATGCCTTTGATGCAGCAACCGGACAGGAAAAGTGGGCCTTTTTACCTGAGTCATCTCTGCCCATTCTGGAAACCATTGCGGACCCGAATTATTGTCACAACTTCACATGTGACCTGACACCAAAAGTTCGGGATATAAAAATTAACAATGCATGGCGTACTATTCTTATTTCCGGTGATTTTGACGGCGGGAAAAGCTATTTTGCCCTTGATGTAACTGATCCACTCCACCCGGAGTTCATGTGGGAAATCGAATTGCCGGTTTCATATGGCGGATCCAAGGAAATTGAAGTCACTGTTATTGATGATGTTCCGGTGATGCTCCTGGGCTCAGGCCTGAATGACCAGGGATTGGCCTCCTTATTTGAATATAACATCGAAGACGGTACCCTAATAGGTAGTGTTCCTCTAAGCTCTCTAGGCGCTTCAAACCGGAACCGGGCCACCGGCGCAAAAGCTGTGGATTTGGACCTCGATGGCAATTCTGACCTATGTTACATAGCTGATCTTTCAGGAAACGTGTACCGGATTTATTTCAACGATACGTCTTCCACCGCTAGCTGGGATATAAGCGAACTATATTCCGGTAATCAGGGAATAACGGCTATGCCAGTTCCCGCATTTGGTGAAGCAGGCGAAGTTAATGTTTATTTCGGAACGGGATCTTATTTAGAGACGGATGACATTATAACCTTGGAAAACAATACTTTTTATTGTGTGATTGACCGCCAAAACGGAGCCGAGAATCCGACCCTGATCGATCAAACCGATGACATTGACGATGTTACAGGTGCTGATGGCTGGTACATCGATATGGAGTATGCGGGTGAAAGAGTGACCGAACCTGCAGCAGTAGTTGCCGGTTCAGTATTCTACACTTCGTATCTGCCGAGCGGTGAGCCGTGCGAAGCCGGTGGTCACTCATGGTTGAGCCGCGTTTCATACGAAGACGGATCTGTTCCTGACGATGGAGTAGAAGATGGTTTTGATGGACAGCGGCGCATGGACATGGGTGAGGGTATTGCCTCTCGCCCTGTAGTTGATATCATCAATGAGTCAGTCATTGTTCAGTCCAGTGATGCAACGATTACCATTGAGGGAATCGGTCAGGTATTTTTCAATTTGGACGTGCAATCATGGCAGGAAACTCATGGAACAACAAATTCATATCCTGGAGGGTCTGTAACTCCATAACGAGGAGCGGATCGGTTGAAAGGCAAAATCATGAACAGTAATAATAAACAGACTATGATGACGTGGGCCATTACTTTGGTTCTGGTTGCAAGTGTACTGTCATTTGGCAGCAACCCAGCCTTGGCCTGGGGCAAAAAAGATAAAGATGCTACCGAAGAAGGCCAAAGGGCTGTGAACCTTGAGAAACATCCGCCCATGGGAGTTTATCGTGGTGTTCTTAAGCAGGATGTGTTCGGTGCCTGGACATTGGGCAAGCGGCCCTTGTCATTCAACAAGAACAGTCGCATTAGTAATACACCTGATTCAGCAGGTGGCACTGTTCTGGTGGATGGACGTGAGGCCAAAGTTACGGCAGCAAATGTTGGTGGTACTCTCATTGTTAGAAGAGTTACCATGTTCAGCTCGAAAGAACTTATGGAGCGGGGATATTACAATATTGGAGACCAGGGAGATGAGTTAAACTCTGGATCTTCGAGTGCCCCTCAATAAACTGAAACAATAACTCCGGAGTTTTTTAACTCCGGAGTTATTTTTTTGCCATGTTTGTTTTAAGAGTTTGAATTTGTTTTTGCTGTTCCTTACTCAGATTTCGCAATTGTTCTGCATTGTTGATGGCTCCTCTGGCTGATTTTTCATTTCCTGCCCGCCAATTCACGAGAGCCAGATTAAACCAACCGTTTACATAATTCGGATAGTCAATCACCAGCTGATTCAATAATTCCAAAGCTTTTGGATATTGACCCAAAGAGGCATACCCCGAAGCCAGATCAGATCGAACGCGATGGTGCCCGGGACTTCTCTGGCGAGCTTTTTCCATGGCATCGACAGCATCTTCCATTTGCCCGGCTTTGCGCAGAGTGATGCCCGCTCGCCACCAGGGAAGGGCCCAATCGGGATCCAGGTTGGCGGCCTGCCGGAACGAGCTGAGGGCTTCCGGAAATTTGTTCTGCTGGTCCTGAATGATTCCCCGACGGTAAGGAATGTCGCGGTTTCCGGTGGCCCGGGTCCCGGCCAGATTCAGCGCGGCTTCGGCTTGGGGCCAGGCCTTCATGCGTTCCAAATATAGGGCCAGTTGATAGGGCGTTTCCGCAAGATTGGGTTTGGCTTCTTCTGCCAAACGCCCCGACAACAAAGTGCCTTGGAGGTTCTCTGCTTTGCTGGCTCTGGAAGCCTGATGAAGATGGACCTGCCAGTTGACTTCATTGGCATCGAGTTCAGCCCATCGGGGAAGAAGAATGAATGCCAGTAAGAAGGCAGAAACGGTCCACACACCTTTTTGTTTGAGCTTCATTTGCCAGAGATAAACCAGAAACAATCCGGCCGAAATTGCCAGCAGAGGAGCAATGGGCATGCGGTAACGGGAGGTTGGGAAAAACGGCAGCAGGCTCAAAAAATACCCGGCCTGAAGGAGAATAAAAACCAGCCGTGGTCCTTTGGGCAGAAAATAGATTCCCAGCAAACCAAGGGTAGTCAGAACAAAAAACGGCAGAACCAAAATACGAAGGGGTAAAAACTCTCGTTGCCAATATGTGTAACTGAAAATTTGCGGCAGTTCGTAACCGTTCCAGAAACGGTAGGTTTTCAGGAAATAATGGCGAGGCATGGCTGACAGGTTCTCCCGGAACATGGTGCCGGCGCGCTGGGTCAAAATGCTGGAGACTTCTGATCCTTTGAGGTCGCGTCCCATTTCCAGTTCGAGTGTTTTTTCCATGGAGGCGTCGTACTCGGTCTGACCGTTGGGAATAACCGGAGAGAAGATACCTTCATATTCCACCTGCTGACCAATAAGAAGATTGATTCCCCCGTTGCTGGTCAGGACAACAAAATCATTGGCCACAAAGTAGTTTCGCAAAGTGGTGGGTATGGTAAGCAGAAGCCCGGACGCCACAAGGAGAACGATTCTCTTCCACCGTAACGCAGAGTTTTGTGGGTTGGCTTTCCAAATCAGAAACGGCAAGACCAGCAGCAGCAGGAAAACGTTTCCCCTGGCCAGACCTGTAACTCCAGTCATCAATCCCAAAACCACCCAGGAGCGGGTTGTATTGTTCCGCCAAGCCTGAAGAGCCAGTTTGGTGATGAGCAAATAGCAGGTGGTCACCAGAGTGGCCATAAGAATCATGCCGGCGTAAAAAACGGGGGCTCCGTACAAGGCGTAAAGACCAGCGGAAAGGACGGGAGCCCACGATGATTTCCTGCCATTGAATAAGTCTCGGGAGATAAAAAATACCAAAGCAATATTGACTACCGACAAAAAAAGTTGCACGGCGCTGATGGCCATGCCACCGACACCGGAAGCAGCATATACCAAGGCCAGAAAATGAGGATAGAGCGGACCCATCCAATAGGCTTCACCCCAGCCGGGATCTCCTGATACCAGGCGTACAGCCCATTCATGATAGGCGAGACTGTCGAGCAAAGGAATTTGCACCAGATTGGTTTGAGCCAATTGGCGGAAAAACCACACTCTGATCAGCGTGGAAAATATTAGAATGAGGGCCAGGGTGGCCTCGGGCTTGCGGGACCTGATCACGGTTTTAGTGTCTTCTCCAGGCGCAGGCGGATGAACTCATTGTCGTCTGGAGTTTCGGGGGGACGGCGGCCGGAACTCATGGGGAAGTTATTGTCGTTGGCAATAAGCAGGGTGCGGTCATCGAGAATGAGCAGGCATTCAGGAGTGACGTAGGGGAAAGAGTAGGCGGAACCCAGGCCAAGGGCGCCATCTTCTGGGCTGGTGATTCCATTTTTGTCGGAAATTTTCATGAGGTCACAGATCAGGGTTTTTTCCAGAGACCGGCTCGTGGTGGAGTGGTCAAGATCGATTCGGTAAATGCGTTTGATGATGGCTTTGTGGGCCTGCCCTTCATCTCGTTCGAGAACCAGCATCCGTTCGTTGTTGAAGGCTTCCAGAGAGGCAATGGAAACATCGGCCTGATCCACATCATAAAACCAGTATTTGCCGGTGAATATTTGTTTATGCGGATCAAATTGCAGGATGACCCGTCGGGTTCTGGAAGGATCTTCCACCATGGCTTTTTCCACAGAGGCATATATGAATTTCCCGTCGGGTGTCAGGGCTAAGCCTTCAATACCACCGCTTCGAGGCAGGTTGGCCAGTTCTTCGGCTTCAGCAAGGTGTCTCAAATTGGCATGATCGGGGGTTCGCAGAATTTTGGTGCCTCGGCTGAAACTGGCAAGTTCAGGAACCACGGGTATGTCAATGGGTGAGGAAATTATTTGACCTGCGGGATTAACGTGGACCAGGCTGGGACCAAATTCTTCACCAATCCAGAAGGTGCCGTCATTCATTTCCACGAAAGACTCCGGGTCCAGGTTGGCGCCGGAGAGACGGCCGTCGGAGGGTACGTCCGGAAGGAAATGGTGAGGGTCGGAAATGTTGGTTTGATCTTGATAAATAACTTCGCCGGAGGTTTCGGAATTATCGGAAAACTTTACCTGGAGATGGAACCATTGCAAGGGGACATCCGGGCTGTTGGCCAGGGTACCGAATCCATTGTCCTGAAGTGCCAGAAAT
This sequence comes from bacterium, assembly GCA_024223715.1. Taxonomy (GTDB): domain Bacteria; phylum Krumholzibacteriota; class Krumholzibacteriia; order LZORAL124-64-63; family LZORAL124-64-63; genus LZORAL124-64-63. The sequence goes on from JAAEOA010000387.1 coordinate 18,160, forward strand.
TGATTGTCCTTAAGATGAAGCAGGGAACTGAAGCCCTGTACCGGTACGCCGGGAAGAGGCAATTTGTGGCCGTTGATGCTGGATCCGAGAGCGATTCCGCATGAAGGGCCAGGCTGGAAGGTGGCCGCAGGTAGAATGGCCTGACCGGTCAGTTGAGTGGTGACTTCGGAGGGAGAATGGTCGCAGGCGGAAAATAGGACCAGGTAAAGGACCAGGATCAAGGCTGGGCTTATTTTAACAACGGGGGATGGGGGTTTCCTGATCATAACGGCCTCACGATAAAGAAATGCGATTTATGAACAGAATATACCCAAGTGGTTTCGGTATCCATGGAAAAATACTGCCTCAGCGATATAACGTCTAAATCTCCCAAACCGAGTGTCTCATTAGCCACCGTTTTCCTCCGTGATGAAAACTTTAATTGGCAGGTTTGTCTGTCGGGAGTATATGAATGAGGAGGGGAAGCCTCCAGGAATGGTGAGTTTGGAGTCGGAAAATGAACAGGCGGAAAATATGAAAATTATTAATTGCGCTCATCGTGGATCATCTGCCTATGCGCCGGAAAATACTCGGGCTGCTTTTGAGCTTGCCATTGAACAGGGCGCGTCAATGATTGAACTGGATATTCAGCAAACCGCCGACGATCAATTGGTTTTGTTTCACGACGAAGATTTGGGCCGAACCAGTAGTGGAACTGGCCCTCTGTGGAAACAGGATTTGGCCAATCTGAGAAAACTGGACGTCGGCCATTGGTTCGATGCTCGTTTTGGCGGAGAAAAAATCCTTAGTTTGGAAGAAACCATTTCTGATTTTGCCAACAGAGTGACGTTGAATGTAGAGTTGAAAATTCATGGCAGGGAACGCGACCTGGAAGAGGTCCTGGTGGAGAAGATTTCGGGAATTGAAAACATTGGCAATTGTTTATTCACCTCTTTTGGTCACGATACTATTGATCGTTTGCGCAATATCGACCCAACTTTACGCTTGGGGTATATTGTTGGAAAGGGTCAATGGCAGGATGGTTTCCTGGAGCGTAAAATTAATGTTCTTTGCCTCGAAAGAACCTTGGCAACTGCCGATCGAATGAGGCTCATTCATTCCGCAGGCAAAAAAGTCTTCGTTTGGACTGTGAATGAAAAGTCTGAAATGGTAGAGAAAATTCAAGCCGGAGCCGATGCCATCATTAGTAATTTTCCGGATCGTTTGGCGGAGGTTCTGGACAAATTCTGATTTTTCAGTGACGATGTATGGACAAGGACCTGTTTTTCACGGGACCTGAAAGTTTGAAACCTGAATCGGAGCCTCTGTTCATGAATGAATTTCCTCCAGAAATGCAAGGTGAGAAACTGACGCCACCGCATCATCCCGGGTTGGGCCTGGTGCGGGTAACGGAAGCTGCGGCCCTGGCGGCCGGCCGCTGGATCGGCCTGGATGCAGCTACAGAAGCGGACCATGCGGCTCAGGATGCCATGGCTGCGGCCATTAATTTGTTGCCTTTGCGGGGGAAGGTCATCATTGGTGAAGAAAAGCGCCTTCATGAAACATCTCCCTTGGACAGTAATTGCAGTTTGGGATCCGGCCATGGCCCGGAAATGGATGTCGAGCTGAATGCCATCGACGGGTCTTTTATGGTTGGCCAGGGAATGCCTGGTGCCATCAGTGTGGCGGCCCTTTCTCCCGGGGGAACCATGTGGCGCCCTGGCCCGGCTGTGTATCTGCAAAAACTAGTGGTTGATCGGGATGTGGCCAAGGCCTTGGGCCCTGATGCTCTGGATGCTCCACCAGCCTGGACTCTGGCTCTTATTGCCCGCAGCAAAGGCAAAGACATTCGTGATCTGGTGGTTTTTGTTTTGCAACGTGAACGTCATAAAAAACTTATTGGGGAAATTCGCAAAGCCGGTGCCCGGGTGACTTTGCGCAAAGGTGGCGATGTGGCCGGTGCGCTAATGGCTGGGTACGAACACGGCGAAGTTGATGTCATGATGGGAACCGGAGGCGCAGCTGAAGGGCTGGCTGCTGCTTGTGCTGTAAAAGTTATGGGTGGAGAATTTCTGGCGCGCATTGATCCGCAAAGCGAAGAAGAAAAATCGGCCTGTGAAAAGGCCGGAATTGATACCCGGAAAATTCTAACCGCCGGTGACCTTGTCAAAGGCGACTCCCTGTATTTTTGTGCCACCGGCATAACCGACAGTGTTATTCTTGATGGTGTTCATTATCATGGTAATCTGGTGACCACTCAATCACTGGCCTTGCGCTCGGAAACAGGAACCAGGCGCATCATCAAAACGGAACACAGGTTGAAGTGACAGGACCATCGGACGGATCCGGTAAAACCAGCATCTGGGCTGGAATCAAAAAGCGTCACCAGGAAGACTTTACCTTCCTGACGCACCCTGTTGCCATGATCAAAGGTTACCGGTTGGCCAACCTGCGACCGGATCTGATCTCCGGCCTGACAGTGGCGGTTGTTCTTCTGCCGCAAGCCATTGCTTACGCCATGATTGCCGACTTGCCTCCGGAAGTGGGTCTTTATGCGGCCATAGTGGGAGCCATTGTGGGAGCTTTATGGGGAAGCAGTTTGCATCTTCATACCGGTCCCACCAATGCGAGCAGCCTTTTGGTTCTGGCCTCACTGGTCACGGTGGCTCAACCGGGAACTCCTGAGTTTATTGCTGCCGCCGGCTATCTGGCTGTTCTTGTGGGCCTTATTAAGTTAGTGATGGGCATGGCACGTTTGGGTGTGTTGGTCAACTTTGTGGCCGACAGTGTGGTTGTAGGTTTTACCGCGGGTGCGGGCATCCTGATTAGCCTGAACCAACTGAAGCATTTACTCAGAATAGAATTGCCTGCTTCTCCTGAAATCATTCATACGGTTCGCTCACTGGTAGCCAATATTGATCAACTTCATCAACCCACTTTGTACCTGGGGCTGGGCACTATTGTACTGGTCAGTGTCCTGAAAAAATTTATGAGCAAGTTGCCAGCCGCCCTGATAGGAATGGTTGCGGCCTCGATGCTGGTGGGTTTATTCAAACTTGATGATAGAGGTGTTCAGGTTCTGGGCGCGATACCACGCAGCCTTCCACCACTAAAAGGTTTGCCCCTGCTTTCGCCGGATTTGTTGTGGAAACTGACCGCCGGTGCTCTGGCTGTCTCGGCTATTGGTTTGGTGGAAGCCATCAGCAGCGCCCGAAGCATTGCTTCACGCAGTGGACAGCATTTATTGAGTAATCAGGAATTTGTTGGTCAGGGTTTGGCAAGCATTGCTGCTGGCTTCTTCTCAGGTTACACAGTCAGTGGTTCCTTCACGCGTTCAGCGATCAACTATGAATCTGGTGGCAAGACACCTTTAGCCAGCGTTTTTTCCGGCCTGTTTGTATTGATTGCGATGCTGGCTTTTGCACCCATGGCCGTGTATTTGCCCCGGACGGCTCTGGCTGGCGTATTGCTGGTCACTGCCTATGGAATGATCGACCGAACTGAAATGAAAAAGATTCTGCACACCAGTCGGGGCGACAGTTCGGTCATGATTTCCACTATGTTGGCAACTGTATTGCTGCCTCTGGAGTTTGCCGTTCTGGCAGGCATGTTAATCTCTTTCGCCCGTTATCTTATTAAAAGTTCGACACCCTCTGTCTCGTCTGTGGTGCCTGATCCGACCTTTCGGCATTTTGAATCTTCGGTGAACAAAGTTGACTGTCCACAGCTGGGAATCATTCAGGTGGAGGGCTCTCTCTACTTTGGTGCAGTGCATCATGTGGAGGAAATGATCCGGCAGAACCAAGAGGCGCATCCTCGTCAAAAATTTCTGCTGCTTCGCTTGAATATGGTAGACCATTGTGATGTGAGCGGTATTCACATGCTGGGCAGTGTGGTGGCTGGTTATCGTCGTCGCGGGGGTGATGTTTACCTCGATGGTGTGCGCCCCAAAGTTATTGAAATGATGCACCTGTATGGGTTCGATGAATATCTGGGCTATGAAAACACGCTCAACGATGAAGACACCGTCAGCTTCCTCTTTCACAAAGTGCTTCATCCCGGGTTTTGTGTTTACGACTGCACCGAGCGGGTTTTTGCTGAGTGCCAGGCTTTGCCAAAAGATGAACACGCGGCCCAGTTGCCCGAAGATACCGACATTCCAAGCCACGAAATTGAACAGGTTTCACCCACGACGTTGAAACTTCTATTGGACGATCCGGAAGACGAAATAATTCTTCTGGATGTTCGGGAGCCTACGGAATACAAAAAATGGCACATACCAGGATCCATCAACATGACTCTGCGCGATCTGGCCGATGATATCCCTATTGTTACGACCGACCAGTCGGTTGTTTTTGTCAGTCGTATTGGCCGTCGAGGGGATTTAGCGGCCGTAATTATGCAGGATTTTGGGCAGCCCAATGTGTTTAATCTTAAGGGTGGCATGCTGGCCTGGGAGGCTGCTGGTTTTCCATTGGCGGTGGAGTGACCCATGAAGAAAGATCAACGCCGAGCCATCATTTTTGGCTTGCTGGCTGTTTTGGCCTGGTCCACAGTGGCCACCGCATTCAAGCTGGCTCTGAAGCAGGTGGACCATTATCAGTTGCTGTTTCTGGCCAATGTTTTTTCCCTCATGAGTCTGGCGCTGGTTCTGGTTTTTCAAAAGCGGCAGGGGGGAATATTCAGCAATGTCTTCAGAATCGACCGTCAGCAGATGTTATTATGCGCAGGTTTGGGCCTCATCAATCCTTTTCTATATTATCTGATATTGTTCAAGGCCTACGCTTTGTTACCGGCCCAGGTGGCACAACCACTAAATTACACTTGGGCATTAACTCTTTCCTGGTTGGCTGTTCCCTTTCTGAGACAGAAGCTGACCCGACGGGATGTTCTGGCTGGGGTTATTTGTTATGCCGGGGTTCTGGTCATCAGTACAGGCGGAAATTTTCGGACTTTGCAAGTCGATAGCGGACTGGGCGTTTTCCTTGCATTGTCCAGCACCTTAATTTGGGCTTTCTACTGGTTGGCAAATACCAGACTGAAAGTGAAACCGGTGGCAGGGTTGTTTCTTGGTTTCCTGTTTGCTCTGCCTGCAGTCACCCTGGTTACTTACCTGTTTTCCGATTTTGATATTTCCCTCAAGGGAATTCTTTTGGGCTCCTATGTGGGAGCATTTGAAATGGGATTCACTTTTGTGCTCTGGCTGACGGCCATGAGATTGACCCCATCGACAGCAAAAGTGGCCAATCTTATTTTTCTCTCACCATTTTTAAGTCTGATTTTCATTCATTTTGTTTTGGGAGAACATGTGCGCGCAGCCACCATTCCAGGATTGGTATTAATTGTCGGCGGGTTGTGGCTGCAAAAAGGAATTAGCAACGCCGAGAAATAATGATTTTTTGATTTTTTAGTGTCCCACTTCAAGTAAGTGTCTCGTCTTTGCAACAGAATGAGACACTTTTGTGGGACACTTTTCGGTCAAATAAACCGTTAAAATTTGATAAATTGGGGCGCCCTGGTTGTAATTTGTTGAAAAACAACAGGTTAGTGTGTGTCTCATGTTTTTGGCATCAGCTTTGCAACATATTTAGCGTGTGATTCTCCTGAACCGGCCAATTTGAGCGAGGGGCCGGATCAAAAGCAGCGGGGCTGGAAGGGCGAACCCGGCTCCGCTGCCCCCCTAAGCCCGGATGGCGTTTGAGCGAGCGACCATCCGGGCTTCTCTTATTCCAATCACTAAAAATTCCCAACAATTTTGATTTAAGCACAACCCTTGATTTTGGGCGTTGAATATACGATTTTTGCAGTAACGAAATTACCCTAAAGAAGGGTGATTTCCCCCTTTTTCAGCGTTCCACTTCTCTGACCCCAGGTGCATGACCCAGAGCACCCATCAACAGGGAGACCGAAATGAACATCAGGATTACAAAAAATACCAACCCGTCACCCGTGCCCACCGGCGACTACGGTTTTGGTTCCATCTTTACTCCGCACATGTTCCGTATGGACTACAGCGATGGTGCCTGGGGTGATCCAGTCATTGTACCTTACGGTCCTTTTGTTTTGGATCCTGCCTGCAAGGTTCTGCATTACGGTCAGGAAATTTTCGAAGGTATGAAGGCTTACAAGAATCCCGCCGATAATTCCGTTCACATGTTCCGTCCTGAAATGAACATCAGGCGTTTCACATATTCCTGTGAGCGCATGTGTATGCCAACGGTAGATGAAAACCTGTTCCTGCAGGCTTTGGAAACTCTCATAGACCTGGATCGGGAGTGGGTGCCTGAAAGTCCAAACGCGCTTTACATTCGACCGACCATGATCAGCACACAGGTGGGGCTTGGCGTGAAAGCCAGTACCGATTACATCTTCTATATAATCATTGGTCCGGTTGGATCTTATTTCACCGGTGGAATTAAGCCTCTGAAGCTGAGAGCTGAAGAACGTTATGTCCGTTCCGCTCGCGGGGGTGTGGGTTATGCCAAAACCGGCGGAAACTATGCAGCTGCTTTGCTGCCAATTAAGCAGGCTCAGGATGCCGGTTTCGATCAGATCATCTGGCTCGACGCCAAGGAAATGAAAACAGTTGAAGAAATGGGTGCCATGAATATTGCCTTTGTTTACGAAGACAAAGTCATTACCGCTCCAACAGGCGATACCATCTTGAATGGTGTCACCCGAGATTCTGTTGGTGTATTGCTTGGCGACATGGGTTATAACTGGGTGGAAGAACACCCGTGCATTGCTCAGGTTTGTGAAGATGCCCGCAGTGGAAAACTGAAAGAAGTTCTTGCCTGCGGAACCGCTGCCGTGGTTACTTCCGTGGGATTGATTCACTATCAGGGAGCCGACCATATCATTGGCAACGGAAACGAAGGATCGCTTACTCAGGAATTAAGGGAAGCCCTGACGGGAATCCACACCGGCGGCAGCGAGCTGCATCCGGAGTGGGTCCACGAGGTGCCCGCAAAATAATTCCTGATTCGAAAACGTCTGATTTTTATTTGGAGAATCAGTGAGTTTTCCATGGAGCCTGTTCCCCAGGGGGAGCAGGCTCCATGCGTATTACAGGCTACTTACAACTTCCCCACAAATAGAGCACTGCTCAACTTGATTCTTTCCCCAGCTAATGACCGGAATAAAAAACAAACTGAACCGTTGGCAGCTCTCCACTTTTTGCCACCGTGTATGATTGTTACAGCGTGGGCAGGTTCGGTATTCCCCGGAGCCCAGGGGTTTCATATGAGGGCCGATTCCAAAAATAAAGAACATCATTTATCCTATTCAGAGGCATCATTCCAAAGCCAGGCCATTGAGTAAAGCCTGTACGACTTTTTCCGCGTCCCGGTTTCGCAGTTTCTCATACCGCACGGCCCAGATGTGATCATCAAAAGCCAGGTTTCGCATCTCCACCAGGAGTTTGTATTTGGCTGGGTTATTACGCAAAACCCCAAGGCTACGGCCTTTGGCCACTGCACCGGCACCCATGTCTGGCAATAGTTTCTCCGCAAATTTGCGACTGGTATGATCCACATCCCGGCCACTATGATAATAAAGAAGAGTCACCACTTCACCCGAGGGCGGGTCATTGTCAGCGTGAAAGCTTAAAAAGATTTGACGGTTCCTGGGAGCATTCCTAAAAGCCCGGCGTGAAATGGCCACTCGCTGGTTCAGGTATTTTTGTCCACCTTTGGGCCAGGTTGAGGGCCTGTTTCGCTGGTTCCATTTTTTATCGTTGAAGACTTCGTTTCGGTCGTGCACAAACGTTTTGGTGATGGGGGAATTCTTACGCAGCAAATGATTAGGGCTGAGCATGGTCAGGGTCACTGTTGCGCCGTGAAGTTTGAGAAGGGCGTATACACGCAAAGACATATCATATGCATATTCATCTTCTACAATGTAAGTATTTTTTCCAGCGGAATCAGTAGTCTGAACAATGGCTCCCGGGTCAATGCCACCGTGACCAGGGTCGAGTACAAAGTGCCAGCCATCAAGTTTATGGCTGAGTGCTGGCATGGCGTCAAGAGCCTGGTCGAACTTTTTGATCAATTTAACGCCATGGTTGTAACAGACCTGTGGGCTAATACTGCTTTCTTCACGATAAGTCTTATTGCGCTGGTTGGCGGCACGGGGCATCTCATAATAATATGGCCCGTTACCTGGACGCAGTCGCTGGACTCCATGAATATTTACTGTCAGTTTATTCCAGTCCATGGCCAGAGGTTTTCCCGAAGAAGGATGCACGGAAATGGCACCGGGAATGGGCCGAACTTTTAGTTTCTGGTCCGGGTGAATGACAGATTTTTTCAGATTGTTCAAACGTCTCAATTCACTCAAACTCATTTGGTGAAGCCTGGCAATTTCCGTCAGGTTGTCGCCACGTTGAACAATATAAACAGCGGTTAGTTCAGCAGCCGAACCCTTAAGTTGCAACTCTTGGCCCACAAGAATGCGATCACTTTTTAAATTATTGATGCGTTTGATTTCAGCCACGGTCATGCCATAGGCTCTGGCAATTTCCCAAAGGGCGTCGCCCCGTTCCACAATGTGTGTATTAAACTCAGCTTCCCGCAGACGCAGTTTTTGCCCAATGTAAATTCGGTCATTTTTCAGATCGTTAATTTTCTTCAGGCGTTTGACAGTGGTTCCGTTGCGAGCGGCAATGCGGGCAAGGTAATCGCCTCGTACCACAACATAGACCGCGTCGTCGGAGGGCCGTTGGCCAACCTTGAGCACTTGGCCCACCATGATCCGGTCGCCAGTCAGACCGTTCCATTGACGCAGGTTTGCGACAGTGGTTTGGTTTTGGCGAGCCAAGCTGGTTAAGTTGTCGCCTCGCCTGACGGTTTGGGTCTTCCACTCGGCAGCTGAAAGAGCACCGGGGAAAACCAGAATCGTCAATAAAATTAAGCTTCTCAGGAGGTACCGAACGATACCAATCCTCCTTGATTGGTAATGGGGTCTTGAATCTGGGGCAATCCCAATGATATTGTATTGATGATATAGTTTGCAGGGGAATTGTGCAATGACCATTCCATGAAACCAGAGGCAGCAAATGAAAAATTTGAAACTGGATCGCCCCCTAGCCGTGTTCGATTTGGAAACTACCGGCGTAAACCCCGATAAAGATCGCATTGTTCAAATGGCAATCATCAGAATTGAGCCAGATGGTCGCCGAACCACTTTCGAAACGTTGGTTAATCCGGAAATGCCAATTCCTGCTGGAGCCTCAGCTGTTCATGGTATTAAAGATGAAGATGTGCGTGACAAACCGACGTTCAGCCAAATTCGCCGCGAAGTGGAAGAATATCTGCAGGATGCAGTGCTGGGTGGTTTCAACTCCATCAATTTCGATACGCCTTTGTTGATGGCTGAATTGCGCCGGGCCGAAGCTGATTTAGATTTGCGAAATGTCAAACAGCTGGACGCCATGCGAATCTTCCACAAAATGGAACGTCGGGACCTAACCGCAGCTTACCGTTTTTATTGCGATGAGGAACTGGTTGGCGCGCACTCTGCTTTGGCTGACACTGAAGCAACCCTGGCCATTCTTGATGCCCAAATTGGGCGTTATGAAGAAGTACCCAATGAGGTGGAGGAGTTGCATCGTTTCTGCAATCCTGATGAGGGAAAATTTGTGGACCGTCAGCGCAAATTTATTTGGAATGATGATAATGAAGCTGAGTTTTCTTTTGGTAAATACCAAGGAAAACCTTTGCAGGACGTCTGCAAGGACCAGCGGGGACGGGGTTATTTGGAGTGGATGCTGGGTAAAGATTTTAATGAAGAAATAAAGGACATTCTTCGTTCGGCTCTTGATGGAGTATTCCCCAAACGGCAATGACTGGGTTGTGCCCAAGAGAATGTCGCTGGGGGCTTTTTAACAAAAGTCCCCGGCAATCTTCAACCTAAAACACATAAATCTCCAGTGTTTAATCAAATCTATGACCACAAATTGAACCAGCGACATTCTTTTGGGCACAACCCAATGATTGGGCTGTTATGACTGGATTTTAACCTGCCGGCATTAATATTTGCCACCCAGCCTGTGTCTGGTTGGCTTTGTCATTCTGTAATCTATTGCCAACAAACGAATAATACATAGTCCAAAAGGATGGGAAATATGGAACAACTGTTGCATCCATACCCAGAGAATTCACTATTAATGTGGATTGAAGAGCCTCTATTTCCGAATTGAGCACAGGAAAAAAATGAAAGTTTTGATAAAAAGACTCGGTTTTTCGCGTTTTGAAAGCTTGTTGGGCTTTGGATTGCTGGCTTTGGTGGTTCTGGTTGTTTTGCCTCCCATGCAGGGTGGCTTAAATGGAGAACGACCCTTGCGAGCGGTCATGCAGGCTGAAATTGTAGCCAAGGCAGTTTTGGATTATCACACTGATTTGGGCCACTGGCCCATTAGTGCCGATGGCCAGGCCGATTTGGCCTTGTTGGTTCCCGCCCACAAGAAAGCCCAAACCCGGGCTGTGGCCGGTTCCATGAATTCAGCTACCGAGGGTACCATGATGGGTACTCTGGTTGAACCTGAAACCACGCAGGAATCACCAGTTAATGAATCTGAAAAAGCCTGGCTCAAAGAAGTGCCGGTCGATCCATGGGATCGTCCTTTTCGGGTAGTGGTTATGGGTGAGAGAACGGGTTATCAGGCCGAATCAAAATCTTCAGGTTATCCTGATGAACCACCGGCAGGTACGGCAATTGTTGTTATCAGTGCCGGTCCTAATGGCCTTTACGATACTGACCTTGCCAAGCTTTGGCAGGCTGACTTGTCCGGCCGATTAAATCTGGCATCAGACCAGAATACTCCTCAGGAAGGAAATGCCTTTGGTGGCGATGACCTCGGTTTTGTTCTCTCCCGTTCTGCCATTGGAGGAACTCAATGAGTGTGAGTACGCGCCAGGAATGGAAAACTGTTCGGTTTGAGGTTCTTGAAAAAACTGAGTCACTGCCAAGCCTCAGTGCCGTGGTCTCTGAATTTCTGGCTCTGGCCCGACGCGACTTTTTTACGGCCAAAGATTTCGAAGTTGTTATCAGCAAAGACCAGGCTTTGGTTGCCCGGCTCTTGAAAGTAGCCAACAGCGGAATGTATGGTCGTTCCCGTAGCATCAATTCCATTCCTGAGGCTGTGGTTATGATTGGTGTGGATAATTTAAAAAAAATTGTCTATGCCGTAAGTGGAGAAGGCCTCACTCGGCAATGTCTGACCAATTATGACTTTCATCCCGCCCAGGGTTTTTGGTTGCACTCTCTGGGTATTGCCAATGCAACAAAAGTAATTGTGGAAGCTTTGCCCAAATGTGACATCCATGGCGAAGAAGGCTTTGTAGCCGGGTTGTTACACGATGTTGGCAAACTGGTGATCGATGAATTTCTGCCCCGGGGAACATCGCGTCGTGTCACTCGCCAAGAGGAAATTGATGCCGTGGGTTTGGATCATTCCGAACTGGCTGAATATATTTTGAAATTATGGAATTTGCCTGAAAGTACAGCCCGTGCTGTTTGTCATCACCACGATTATGAGTTGTGTGATGGAGATGTAAGTGGATCCATCGCGTTGGCGTTAGCTCAATCTGTTTGCGAAACCTGGGGTCTTGGACGAACAGAAACCCTGGATTTAAGTGCGGAAGTTCCTGTGGAAAATTTTCAGGACCTGATAACGAGCCTGGGATTGGATCCCAAAAAGTGGGATCAGGTTATTTGGGACATTCGACAAAGCCTGGTGGGCTTGGATGACCTGTTTATTAAAGAAAATTAGTCCCGACCGATTCCTAAAGCCCCAACAACTGCAAGGCTATTTGAGGACCATTGTTGGCCTGCGAGAGAACCGACACAGCCATTTGCTGTAGGATTTGTGCCCGGGTTAATTCACTGGTTTCAAAAGCAACATCCACATCTCGAATACGACTGTTGGCAGCAATTAAATTTTCCTGATAATTCATATTTACTCTAATGGTGGACTCGAGCCGGTTTTGCATGGCACCCAGGTTTGCTCGCCCCCGGTTGATCGAAATCATGGCTTCATCGAGAGTTTCAAATATGGTGGAAGATGACATTCCCGGGCCGGAGGCAATTTCCAGAGTGCTGATTCCCAGACCACCCGCTGTGAATGAATCACTCAAATCCAAATCAATATTCGATGAGGAATTATCCCCAATTCCCACATGCAGTGACATGGACCCGGCGGATCCGTCCAGGAGGTTTGTCCCATTGAACTCAGTATTGGCACCAATTCTAGAAATTTCGTCCATCAGAGATTGGAATTCAGCATCAAGGTAGCCACGTTGTCCGTTGGTCACAGTTCCGGTTGCCGAATTCATGGCCAGTTCCCGCATGCGAATCAGAATGTTACTGATTTCATCGAGAGCTCCGTCTGCGGTTTGAGCTACGCTGATGCCATCGGCGGCGTTTCGGGTCGCAACATCGAGGGCGCGTATGTCACTTTTTAAACCTTCGCTGATGGCAAGACCGGCGGCATCATCGGCGGCTCGGTTAATGCGCAAACCCGAACTAAGCCTTTCCAACGATTTGGAAACGCGAAGCGTTGAGTTCATCAGGTGCCGCTGCGTGCGCAACGACGCCAGGTTTGTATTGATGCGGATACCCACAGGTCAGATCCTTCTGTCCCATTATGAGGTTACACATTGATGCGTATCCACGGCAGGAGTCCTTTCCCGCCACGCAATGACAAAGGAGACAAGGCCTCAGGCCCAGACCCTCCAGTTCTAATAATCGGTTGATTTTGTGGAAAATTGAGAAAAAAGGGACCCGTGAGGGTCCCAAAACAAGCAGAGGTGTTTGTTAAGGCAATGGTGGCGGATAATTGACCATAATCTGGGCAACAACGTCATCTATGCGTCTTTGAATTTCATCAGGTGATTGTTGGCGGTTATCGACGGCACCGGACCCGGTTCCCCGCCAAATGAGTTCCATGGATTTTGAGTCGACCAAATCGATAATCAAACGGCCTTCAGTGTATTGGTAAACATCCATTTGGCGTCCACCAAAACCACCCCAATAATAATTCGAGTAGTTATAGCCCCAGTTTGTGACTTGAATTTTATCCTGACTTCCGAGATGAATGACCACCAGAATATCGCCATTGTTTTCGGCATGGCTCAAACCCTTGATTTCAAGCTGATTACCCACGGATTTCCGGATGCGTTGACTGAGAAGACCACCACCTTGAATGGCCTGGTTGGCATCCTGGGGTGTAGTTGCAGTTTTATCCGGGGCCCAGCTGAACGTTTTGTACTGATTGAAATTAGTCGTGGTGTCATAATCGTAGTTGACGGAAATTGTGGAGCATCCGGACAGGAAAAAAGCCAGCAAGGCTATTGTGACCAGAGTTGAAATCCACCGGCTGATTGATGTCATGTTTCCTCCTTAGGGGATTATTGAGTGTTGTTCACTAATAAACTATTCAGTGAAAATTGATTCCGCCACTCAAAAAGTCCACTCAAAAAGTCCACTCAAAAAGTCCAATCAAAAAGTCCAATCAAATAATCCGGCCATAGACTCTGTCAATAGACCAGAGGATTACCCTTCATTTTTTCCAAATAGGAAATTTAACCCGATCAGGAGCTTTATTCGTTTGAATATGAGCTCCTGATCAGGTCGATATTTAACAAATCCTTCTGGTTGTTCCTGGCCAAAATACTGATAGCTGTTGGCGGTTTCTTTGCCAAAAGAATATCCCAGTCCCATAGTGATTTCCACTTTAAAAAAAGTGAATGACGCACCCATGTTGGTGTGCAGGTTATTCCAGAAACCCATCATCATGGTGGGGTTTTCATCTTGGTCGGCAGTGCTTTGGTCGGTCCAAAAACTGCCGTATAATATGAAGGTGTTGGAAAATTTGTGGTTAATGGCCAGCCCCCAATTCAGGATGGGGCGAGTGGCATAAGAAATATCATATTCAAGAAATTCCGTGCTGTTGGATTGAACCGAAAATGGTTCAGGAGAGAGAATGTCGAAGCGATCGGTGCCATTAAAATATTCAGCTGAAAAATAGAATCCTGTATTTCCCCTTTGATAAGCAGTGCCAATCGCAACGGAAAAAGCTGAGTGGAATTGGGGGGTCAAATCTTCCTGATAGTTGGCCGCAACAACCAAATCATCTGTTTCGTCCTGGGGATCCAGGTTAATACCTGACAGGGAATAATCCTGTTGGGCCTCGCCAAGGCCAAAAAGGCCGAAACTGGGCGTGGTAAATGTGATGCCAAAAGAGACCGGTGAATAGTCGAAAGCGAGTCCCATTTTTGCCAACATTCTCACATGAAAATAATAGGCGTAGTTCATGGAATAAACATGAGCAAAGTCAGATTCGGAATTGATTCCTTTCAGAAAAACCTGGGAGCGAATGTCCTGATCGCGTAAAACCACAAACGGAGATATTCCAAAATAAATATTTTTGCCAATGGACTGGGCAAAAGAAACGTCCAGCCATTGCTCACTCAAGTCATAGTCTTCTTTAGCTTCACCACTGAACCAAAGACTGCCTGCTGGTGGTGGGGCGGGGTTTTCATCAATAATGATTCCGCTGGCTGAATATCTGAATTGTGTCTTTTGCAGATAGGTAACGGCAATGGCCACCTTGTCATCGGCAATATTGGTGGTGAATTTTCCCCCAAAAAAACTGGGGCTGGCAACAAGTCTTGTATCATTCGGTTCGGTCCCGGCACCAAATCCATTTTTTACTTTCAGGTTGTACAGTTCGGCCGAACGGGTGGACAGCAGGATGCTGGGTTTTCTTTCCAGGGCCAGCCAGGCAGGGTTATAGTATGTGGAACTAAGATCACTGGAAGC
>JAAEOA010000388.1 GCA_024223715.1 bacterium
ACGGCCGACAGGTTGCTCAGCGGCCGCGCCTGGCAGGCGCCCTGGTGCACGGAGCCGCAGGTCAGCAGCAGGCGGTGGTGGGAGTCGATCAGGAGGACCTGAGAGGGTTGAGATGGATAAATAGATTGAACAAATGGTAAGACACAGAGATATACAAACGATTCCTTACTATTTTTACGATGTTGTGTGCATCTCATGCCTCTTGTCGAACCCCTGGGGTTTTTTAATGAATTGTTTCACACGGACCATCGGGGATTTCAAGAAGCTGCATATTGGGGATTGGGCATCCCGCGTGTATTCATTTTTTCCTGGTGTAGCAGTGTTATATTGTGGTTTGGCACTTGATGTTGCTTTGCAGAATTTTGGGTGTTCCGGTTTTTCTTGCTTTTCGTTTTTCATTTTGTAAAGCACATGTGGGTAGAACCAAAATATTTCAATTGCTTCGAGAAGTCGGTGCCCCGGAGACTGAGTTTATCACTAGTGGAAGAGTGTCTGTCGACAGTTTTGAGTACAACGTTTGGCCGGGAGAATGGTCGTCCACCGTTCTTCTTTCGTGCGCCATTGGTGGGTTTCCGATCGTTTGGTTGTGATGTCATTTTTTACCGCCCCT
>JAAEOA010000389.1 GCA_024223715.1 bacterium
CGGTTTTGGTTCTCGGTCTCAAGTCTGTAACTGACTTCCCGGATAACTTTACAGCCGTTTAGTTCTCCGCTTTCGTGCGGGAACCATCCTTCTATCGGGGACTCTATGGCCCATGGCTTGGTTCGGCTCTCCAAGGGGGCATAGCCTATCCGTCGGGACTCCGGCATTGGTAGCCGGGACCAGAAATTCAATGGATGCTCTCCCCTGTAACCATCTTGTCTCCAGGAGTCTTGCCAGCTGTGTTTGACTTGCTCGCCTGCCGGTTTTTCAACTTTGAGACAAACTACGTTTTCGGACTCAGTTTTTGGGATCGTATTCCTCCTGAGAGCGCCACCCCGAGAGAACGATTGAGGCAATGTGACGCGAGATGGTCAGCTTCGCCAGGTTGGGTTTTGTACCACCATCGAGCAATTGCTGAAAGTGCAGGTACAAAGGATCGTTCTTGTTTGCGCGACCGACAACTGTTGTTGCCGCACCCTTGAAAACGTGCTTCAAGGTATATGGTTGAAATTTCGATTCAGTCCTCGAGTCTTTTGGGTTTGCACCTTGATCCACGCCCCATTCTGAGCGCGCACCCAATCCGACGAACTGCGCATCGCAACACCCAAACCACAGTAGGCCCAGAACTGATGCTTGTTTGCGAAGCGGTATGGAGTGACCACAATTGGCATGATTTGGGCTGTGCGGATTTTGCCCATGCCGGGGCAGGTTTTTATTACTTTGTAAACATGGTGCATGCGTGCTTCGACCAACATTTGCTTCTCTGCCTGCTTGCGAATTTCGTTCAAGACGTCGTATTGCTCGTAAAGAAAATTGGCTTGGCCATAAGCTTGGGCCGGAAGTTGGGGTAGCCATTGTGATCTGCCATTTACCGAGTATACCTGTTTGCCAACAGTGGTTATTCCTCTTGAACGAAACAGACTTTTGATTCGATTATGGCACCGAACCGTATCGAAAACCAGGGTGCTGTGAGCTCTGGCCAAATGACTGAGTGTCGAAAATTCTCCCTGCTTCTTGTATACCTTGACCTTGAAGTTCCCAATGCGCAGGTCTTCGGCCAAACCACAGGCGTCGCGTTCATCGTCCTTTAGTCCCCGACGTTGACGCACTGCAACCACGACGGTCTCTTGTACGTGAGGCGCCAGAACTTCGTACAACCAGTTCGAGTGGGTTCCTTCTTCGAAGATGAGCCGGCGATTTTTGGGGATGGTTACCAGGAAGTTGATCAAGGCTTTGGTATTGGTTTCCAGAACCTGACACTGCAATTTCCGACCACTGGGACCGAGACGGCAACAGTGCAACTTGACGCGTGGGCGACCAATCCGATATACCTGTTCATGGGTGTTCTCCTGCTTGGTTAAGGGTTTCTTAACTGGAAATGGGATCATGCCCCTGGCTGGGGGAGAACGCCACTCTGTTTTCAGATTGGAAGAATGCGTGGTGGTTGGTATGTGGGGTAAGGACGCCATGCTCCTATAATGCCTATCCTCGGCTCGCTCTCCGAACCCTGACAATTTATCACACACAAGTTTGGATCGCCGCTTTGTGACTGAAGAGTGAAATTGGTTTCATTTGTGTTCGCATTCTGAATCCCCGTTTCTATGATGTTTCTCTCGATGTTGTTTTTTCCGATCAACTAACGAATCATGGTCATTTTTCCACCCAATGACTGCCCTGATGCATGCACTCGATACAAATAGATACCCGATGACAGGGTCTGACCAAGGTCATCATTGCCATTCCAGGTGATCAGGTGGTTCCCGGCTGGATAGTTTTCACCCTGCACCAAACGCCGCACAAGACGGCCGGTAACATCGTATATTTCCACAACCACAGAGTCAGGTGTTGGCAGTTCAAAAGAAATATTTGTTCGTGGATTAAAAGGATTTGGGTGGTTGCCCCGAACCGCAAATATGGTGGGAAGGTCTGACTCTTGAACCGGACTGGTGCCTGAACAACCCACTGTCAGGGCCCCCACCAGTTGCCCGCAAGAACTGTTATCGGGTGCACAGGGAGAGGAACCGGTCAGATGATAATCACCCGCATTCATGTCGCAGAACTGGGGATCAAGACTGAAGTTGCATGTGAGATCCCCATGCCCGAGCAGGGGGCCAACCCAGTCTCCGGATGCATTGCCGAACACATTGCTGGCTTCTGCTGTTATGCTACATGATTCGTCATTAATGGCTGCAGCCGGACCATGAGTGGCAAAAGCAACCATGCTTGAATTCAAGGCAACGGTGCTGTTGAGATTGCAAAAAACCTGACCTGAAGAACCAGCACCGCCGTTGCCCACAATGGTGGTCTCGAAAATGGACAAATCAGCTTCATTATCAACCGTCAGGCCACTTCCTGAAGTACTGGATGTGTTGTTTGCGATCACAGTACTGTTTATTTGCCCTGTGCTGTTGTTGTACAAGTGAATGCCTCCAGTGGAGGCTGCGATATTTCCTTCAATCGCGCAATTGTTCATTAGCAGGTCGCTGGCAAATATGGAGGCCCCGCCGGCCGAGTTTGCGTTGTTGCCGGAAATTGTCAGGCCATTCAGATTCGTATTGGAAAGTGAGGCAGCGATGCCTCCGCCACTGCTGCCGCTGTTGCCATTGACCAGGCCTCCTGAATAAGTCGTTGTACCATACCGATGATAAGCTCCGCCGCCTACCGATCCGGCAGAGCCATCTGAGATTGTGCATTGAATTACTGAAGTTGCCACATCGTTGGTGTAGATGGACCCACCTGTTTCATCGGCAGTATTGCCGGTGAAACTGCAATTTTCCATTGTCGCTGTGGCCGCGAACCCAGACAGGGCCCCACCATGTTCGGCGGCATGATTGCCTGTGAACTGGCAGTGATCAAACTCAGCTTCCCCAGACTGAACATGAACGGCTCCACCACTGAGAGCTGATGAATTTTCAGAAAAGACACATTTCGCCAAACTGACGTTTGACCCCAGCATATACAAGGCTCCGCCTTCACTGGAAGCGGAGTTGCCGGTGAAACTACAGGTGTCGATGACTCCGACGGCACTGCTGATGGACAGAGTACGGTTTCCCGGGTTATTAATAAATTCGGTATTGGCCACCCTGAAATCCGGAACGTCCAGCAAGCGCAGGCCCTGGCTACCTGAGCTGAAGACACTGTCATTCACGATCACCGGACTGGTCTGTGTGCTGTCTATTTCAGCCCCCCAGCCTGAGCTGTGATTGCTGAAACTGGTGCCGGTAAGGGTCACACCATAATAGGAAGATCCGTGATGACGCAAACCATCGCTGTTGCCATTGAAGAAGCAACTATCAACAGTCAGGTTAGACATCTCTGAGTACAAACCACCGCCGTCGACAGCGGTGTTGGTATTGAAATACGAGTCTGTGAATGAAGCGTTGGAGTATTGGAAATAGGCTCCACCACCGATACCCGTAGCCTGATTGTCACTGAAATGGCATTGGTCAAATTCAACTGTTGAGGAATCAGAGGATAACGCGCCCCCGTCCCCGGTATGTGAATTATTATTAAATTGGCAGCTGGTGAAGCTGGCTAATGAATTTTTTAGTGAGACATTCTCCAGAGGGCCGGTGCCGTCAAGAAAATCGCAGCCATGGACATCAATATTCCAACTTTGATAAAGACGCAGAGCCCTATCTGTACCTGAAAAATTTGTATTACTAATGGTGGCGCCCAAAATACCTATCAGGTGCAATGCAGTTTCGGAATTTCTGAATTCACAATTTAAAATATTAGGATCGATAAAGCCGTTTGAACTTAATTGCAAATCTGTTGTGTTTTCATTGTCAAAAATGCATCTGTTAAACCAGGGATTTCCAAAAACAAATTCCTCATTAGCAACAATCACCACACCTCCATCATTGTTCAGGAAAGAACAATGATCAAAATCGGTGCCTGCTGCATTGCCCCAGATTTCAACAACCGATCGCCCAACCCCTGAAAGATGATTCGTGAATATGCAGTCCGAAAAATCACCGTTTTTCCCTTCGAGGTAAACAGCCATGCTGCTTTCATCGGCGGTGTTTGTGGAAAAAGTACAGTTGAGAAAATCTGGTTTCGATTCCCAATAGGCATAGATGGCCCCACCGTTTCCTGAAACATGATTGTGATTAAACGTACAGTTGGTAAGATTGATTCCATCGTTCACCAAAGCCCTGCCCCCTATAAGCAAGGCTCCACCATTACCATCAATCCAACCGTCATGGATTTCCAGATTTGAAATTTCAACAAGCTTACCCAGAACGCTAGTGACATGGGCAAAACGGTGTGGGTCGTTCATTGTTCCCTGGAGATCAATTTCCACTGGAGCAATTTCCGGATAATATTTGGCCGTGATCAAAATCGCTTTACTTCCCAGAGATAAATCACGGTTGCCATCTCCGGTGTATACACCGGCAGCCAGCTCCACAACTGCGTCTTCCGGTACCATATCAATGGCATCCTGAATAGTAGGCAACATTCCGGTGCCGTCCGCATTGACCACATAGTGAGGCCGACCCGGCATGACAAGCCCCGCGCCGATACTGCCGCAACCAGGATTTACGTAGGGTCCGCAGGGAGAAATGTTCGAAACATTGATACCCCCACTTTCGCCTAGAAGAAGTTGGGGATCGGCTGAAATATTTCCATCGAGTCCAAACTGATCGTCGATTGGATCAACCCAATCGCCACCCTCGTTGGCAAAGATGTCGCTGCAGGTAATGACGGCCTGAGTGCTGGCTGAACTATCGAACCCCTGCCCGCCCACGCCCCAGGCGATAACGGTGTTGGTGATGTTTGGTGCCGCGTTGGATCCACAATATATTCCGCTGCCACCGTATTCTGTAGATTCATTACGGAAAAAGGTATTGTGATCAAATGTTGTAGTGGAAGTTCCCCCCACCGATGCTCCACCTCCAGCAGAAGTGGCCTGATTTTCGCGATATATACAATAGTTGAAAGTGCTTTGGTCATTGTCCGCCCTGACACCGCCACCGCTTGATGCCGTATTTCCACGGAATTCACAGCGTTCAAAGAGGGCTTGGCAATTGGTTTGAAGGTATGCGCCACCGCCTGAGGCACTACCGGTGGCTCTATTATTTACGAACTCACAGTCATTGAAAGTGGCGTTGGAACTCGAGAGCCACGCACCTGCTCCCGAATTGGATGCCACATTGGCGGAAAATTTCACGTTGTTGAAAGTTGGATAGCCCCCGTTTACGGTTACCCCACCGCCACCAAAAGCACTGCAGGATGAAATGTAACCGCCGGATATTTCCGGAGAGCCCTGGTTAATACTCAAGCCACCGCCCCAATTTGTGGTGACGCAGTCTTCGATGGTCACATTGTTCAAATTGGGCGAACAATTATTAATTTTGATTCCTCCACCATCATATTGACTGCTTCCATTGATAATACGCACTCCGCTAATGGAGATGGAGTTTGCGCTGATGTAGATGCCATAGGTGGTCTCACCACAATCTATCCAGGAATCTTCTCCAGAAGAAATCAGGGTCACCCCTGCCTTGTCCATTACCAGGGCAACATTGCCTGGTCCGTAAAAACTGCCTGTGCCCAATTCAATGACACCGAATGGGGGGATGGCATCCAATGCCTCCTGGATGTTGGAAAAAAGTCCCGACCCGTCAGCTTCCACCAGGAGTGGACCGGAACACCCAACAGGCATTGCCCCCATCAAACCACAGGGGCTGTTGTCCGGGGCGCAGGGAGACTGGCTATGAAGAGAGAAATCGCCACCAGTTGGATCACACAAAAGTGGGTGGGTTTCAATATTAGAGTTGATTCCAGCCTGGCCACTCAATATTCCGGCCCAGTTGCCTGATGGGTTACCGAATATATTTGAACAAATCAAATTTGCCGCGCCGTTGTCTGAACCCGTGATGGCATAACCTTCGTTGAAGGCCAGAATGCTTTTAGCAATCGTCAAGGTGCAATCCGTGGACATATGAGCGGCTTCATGTGAATTGTTCCAAAATGTACTGCTGCTCACCATTGGTGTACATTCGTATTCAGAATAGATAGCCCCGCCAAGATGAGCCTGGTTCCCGGAAAAAACACATCCTTCAAAAACCGGTGAACTTACATTTTGAGCAAAGACAGCCCCGCCCAGTCCGTAATAATCGGCACTGTTGTTCTGGAAAATACAATTCAAAAATGAAGGTGATGACTCCTCCACGGCATAAACCGCTCCACCAAAATTCCACGCGGTATTATTGGAAAAAATACAATTTTCCACAATGATGTTAGCGTTCCAGAGACGCAAGGCCCCACCGTGTTCAGAGCCATAGCCATTGGTAATGGTAATGCCGCGTAAAAAAGTGCTGGCATCAAGTGCCGAGTATTCAATGCCATAGTGGGGATCGGCAGAGGACCCCTGGCAGTCGATTACGCACAGGGAAGGATCGCCGTTCAGGGACTCAATGGTGACATTGGTTTCGTCGGTATCCAGGTCGCGGTTTCCGGGTCCGGTAAAAGTTCCGTTGGAGAGTTGAATTATATCACCATCATTGGCGGAATTTATTGCTGCCTGGATCGTGGGAAAATCTCCTGATCCGTCGGGATTGATCATGTAAATGGCCGCTTGAGCCATTGTGGATACAAATATTACCAAACAAAAGATTAATAGAGCTGTAACCATTACCGTTGAACGCATGATGTCATTCCTTCCTTGATTCCCTGGAGTTAATGAAGGGAATTGATTTCCCGCTCTTTAACAAACACGGCTCAACCATCAAGAAAAGTTGTTACTATTTTTACGGTTATGAATATCAGGGTTGCAAAAGCTGGAAAGTGGACACTGCATCGGCTCCAAAACGATCGGACAAATAGGAGTTTACCAGGGCTTGGTCTTGTAAATTTTCCAGATCGGTTTTCAGGGAGGTTGGTTCAGGTGATTTGTCCTGACTCAGGGCAACCCATACCCTGGTATCCAAATCCTCAAGACGCCAAGTGAAAGGTGCCCCAGTAGGAGGCAAAACTACTGGCAGGCCGGCAACGACTGGCCTGGAATTGTTTTTCAAAGGATGGAGGATTTGAATGTTCTCATCAGATACCCAGGCAACCACCACGGGCCAGCCGGCCTTTGTGGGAGTAAAGCGAACTACAAACGCATCACCAACTTGCAATGGTGTGGTTTCGTTTCCCCGATGCACTTGTGCAGAGGTCATTCGAAGCTCCATTATCAAGCTGGACTCAATACTTTTCCAAGGGGCCCATAACAATACCGCCAGACAGGCAGCCGCAGCCAATGCCCAACCACTCCAACGATTTGGAATCAGTAGTTTAGGCCTTTGAACCGAGCTCACCCGATCCAAAAGTTCCCCACGACTGGCATTGGCCTGTCGCAGGTCATCTCCTTTCAATCCAGCCGAAGTGGGGCTACCTTCAGGCACTGGGAGTGGAGGGATATCACCCGGGTCTATGGTTTCGCTCTCCATCTTTTGGATGTCACTCAACATGGCCCGACACTCGGGGCATTCCTCCGTGTGAACCTTGGCAATTCTCAATTCATCTTCATTGAGATCTTCGTACTGAAGGACAAGATCCATTAATTCTTCATGCCTCATGAGGCCACCTCCTTGGTTTCATATATAAGGACGGAACAAGGACCTGCCAAAGTTGTGAATATTTTTTTACAATTATTCCTCACTGGTTTCCATGCCCAACCGGCGTCTCAAACAACGGCGCAAGGCCAACCGTCCCAAACGAATCCATGTTCGGACCGAATTCAAAGGCGAATCCATAGTCTCGGCAGTTTCCCGGTAGGAATAGTCACGCATCAGAAGGAGTTGCAAAGCATGGCGCTGTTTCTTCTTTTCAATCCCGTCGATGCAATCTTCAACGGCTTGAACAATTTCCGTTCTTTCCAGATCATGATGCGGAGAAGAGGTTGCGGGACTGTCGATGGGAAAGTCACCCATCAGGGTTTCCCGGTCTTTGCGGCGCCGATCTACCCGCCGGGCTTCCAGCATCAGAAACCAGGAACGTTTGCGAAACCAGGACCAAAAACCACCTGGGTGGCGATATTTAAAAGCCCCTGTCTCGATGTCAGAGATTATGCGCAGAAGGCAATCGTGGGTCCAGTCCCGGCGTAAATCTTCATCAGGAGACAAACGACAGGCAAAACTGAAGACGGCGTCGTGACTGGCGGTAACCAGAGCGGCTCGGGCTTCGGATCTACGGGCTGCAATTCCGTGGACAATTTGCTGCTCGCCCCAATCAGGAGGACCAGGATTTTCTGCAGGAGGATGCATAAAGAATGAACCTGACCAGAAGGGAGATTACGAAAAACTCAATTCGGATTGAATAAGCCCCTGCACTATACCGGACAACAGCTTCCGGGGCAACTCCACTTTCGATAAATGAAGCTCAGGAACCAGTGCGGACCCTTACAAATGGAGCCCAGGTAAAGGGATGCTCTGGCCACCCTTTAGCCCTTTGTTCAAACAACATTTTTCTGGAAGCTTGTCTTGCAGCGAGTGAAAAATCCATCCCCCCCTGCAGGTGATTTCGGTACAAGTGCTCCATCCATGTGGCGGCAACTCCATCATCAACCGGCCACAAAGACATGATCAAACTTCTGGTACCGGCCATGGCAAAGGCCCTCTGTAATCCAAAGACACCTTCTCCTTCAAGCCATTCGCCCTGTCCAGTATCACAAGCCGAAAGAATGGCCACCTCCACAGATGACAAATCCAGGCCAGCCACTTCAAAGGCAGTGAGAATTCCGTCCTCAGCGTGATTCTGGTTTGACTTGATATTTGCCCCGCTGAAGGCCAGACCAGACCGGAGCAAGGGGTTCACCAGATCATCAAAAGCCAGGTGATGCCCACTTGAGAAAGGCACACCCACTCCTCGGGTAATGTTTGCCGGATCGCGGCATTCGTTGCCCAGAAAAAAACCGTGAGTGGCTAAATGCACCACCTCAAAACTGGCAACTGAAGTTTTGAATGCACCCTCAGCCGCCTCATCTCCCACATATTTATGAACTGGTCCATCATCATATTCGGACCAAAGCCCAGCTACGGTTTGGGCCTCTTGGTTTGTTCCGGGCAGCGAATTAAAAAATAGGTCCTGGTACCCATCACAATCGGATGAATCAGGAGATCTATCCCGGGAACCAAACTTCATTCCGCCCATAACCATTAACCCGGACCCACTTTCGAGGGGATGGTTTTGAGGCAGCAGGTCCCTCTCAGAGGATACCAAAGTCAAAATGGCTTCGTTTTCCACCAGGAACCCGCCCTCAAGTCGTGGCAAAGGCATAAAGTCCACAAATGAAATGGCTCCGTCGGGAACTATGCACACCTTGCTTTGAACCTGGTCCAGCTGCAGGGGATCCCAAATCAAAGCGGCCAGAGACCGCCCTGCCTGCAAATAATCCTCTGTGACGACCTGCAGTTGATCTCCATCGGCCATGAGCCCGGCGACAACTGTTTCTCGCCAGGAATCCACTGCTTTTTCAACCGTTACCGCTGGCCCCAAATCATGGATTTCAGGCTGAGGATCGTCGGGTCTTAAAACCAAGGCAGCGAGAGAAGGCTCAACTTCAGAACTACTGGAGTAAGTCAAATATGAGACCAAAACCGCACCCTGTGGCAGACTACTGGCCACTTCAAAATAACCAGCTTTTGAAGTGGCCATTTGACGGGCAAAATCCAAACTGGTGGCCGCAAGCTTGAGTTCAAGATTCTCGTGTTTTTTTCTGGCTGCATCAAGAGCAGCTTTATAATCTTCTGGTGAATCTTCACCAACACCACGAACAAAAAGATTGGCCAACTCACTGGTGGCATGCTCAAGGTCGTCGACCAAAGCCCCGGATGATGATGAGTGCTGCTGGTATCGTTGCCTTGACCCCATTAGGTCAAGAACCATTCCCCGCGAACGAATCAATTCTTCCCAAAGAGATGTAGTGATTTCGGGGGCCAGAGATTTGTCCATCCTTAAAGCCAGAGTGGTCGCTAAACCCAACCCCCTGGTTCGCTGTTGGGCAAATTGCAAAACTCGTCGTTCTTCGAAAGCAGCTGCGGCCAGAGTGAAATGATAGCGACCAATACGTTCAGCCAGCAGGGCATGATCGAAGGCAGCAGGGAGTTGGTCCTGGTCTGTTAGAGCGTGGGAGAGATCCAGATGGATAGCAGCTAAATCGGGATGGTCCGGACCCAAAGCTTTTGTTCCGATAACCAGAGCCTCGGTCAGAACAATTTCCGCTCCTTGGGCATCACGGTTTTTAAGAGCCAAACGTCCCTGGGAATGCAACAGGCGGGCAACCTCCGGATGCTCAGGACCCAATACGTCCCGAACAATGGCCACACCCCGTTTCAGGGCTTGACCTGCTTCAGAATAGCGATGCAAATCCATAAGGACATTTCCGACATCGCCCAAAATTGCCGCCACCGAAAGATGGCTTTGACCCAGTTGGGTCTCCAGAATTCCCTGAGCCTGCAGCAACTCCGAAAGCCCCTCTTCAAACTCTCCCTGAGCAGCCAAAACCGTGCCTAGATCCTGTTTGTTATATCCCACGTATAGATGGTTCGGGCTCAGCCTTTCCAGGAAAATTTCTTCCGATCTTTTCAAATAGATGGCAGCCTGGTCGAAGTCACCAAGATCGGCCAATATCGACCCTAAATTGAGCAGGCGAACACCGGTTTGGGGATCATCCGAACCCCGGGTTTTTTCTGTGATAACCAAGGCTCTTTCGAAACAGGACCGGGCTGCGGCAATGTCACCCCGATCAGCATGAAGATTACCAAGATTATTCAGAATCCTACCAACTTCGGAGTGGTTCAGGCCATTTGCCACTTCCACCAGGGGAAGGGCAGTTTCATAGAGCTTTTCAGACCGGTCCAAATCACCCATGGTCCGGTACAAGGCAGCCAGATCCCCCATGGCCGATCCTAATTTGTAATGGCTACCACCGGGCGCCGAACGATAAATTTCAACAGCCTGTTCTCCCTTCAACCTCGCCTGATCGTACTGGCCGAGTTTGATGTGTAGTTTGGCAATTGACATGGTCGTCTGGGCGAATTTGATAAGATAAATTGGGTCGTTTTGCCTGGTTTCATAAATTCCAGCAGCCTTTTCGAGAGCAAAACGAGCCCCGTCGTTCCTGCCAAGAGCTTCCAGAACCAAACCTTGATTATTTAAAGCCGAAGCCAACTTTTGATCATCGGGACCACGTGCCTCGACCCAAAATTCGGCCGCCGCCTCAAACATGGGCAGAGCCTCTTCGTATTCCGATCTCTGGTAAAGAATAAGACCCAAGGTATTGAGGCAGGATGCTTTCAAATCGGGATCAGCCACCGGGGATTCGGAACAGACGGTGATGGCCCGGTTGGCAATTTCAAGAGTTTCGGGTTTCCCGAACTCCCGATTGCGACGCAAGGATCGTGCAAGAGTCTCAAGGCCCAGAGCCAGATCAGCGCCCTGAGCTCCCTGAGATTCAAGTGAAGCTACCAAGGTGCGTGATAACCCAACTGCGTCCTCAGTACGCCGGTCTGCCAGTAAGGAGGCAATGGAATCAACACGGGCTTCTACCCAACCATCGGAAGGAGAATCCTTCGCCAAAACCGCCTCGGTAGCAAGGCAGACTAAAAGGATGGTTGCTGTTGCAACCATCTTCTTTGCAGTCTTTAATTTTGTCGTTTCTACTTTCATACCTGTTGAGTATACCATTTTTTTTGAGTTTTGAATACTTTCACAATATTCCTGACTGAACAAACAATCCCAATCAAGACCGAATTTGTGTTATAGCACTAATCTTAAACTAATAGGATGAAGGGATTGGCTGTGTTATCTCAAACTTGGTATTTTGAGTGGTCTGCTGTTTTGTGCTTTTGCTAGGTTCTTTTGGGCCAGCAGCAGGGGCCCAGCAGCGAACGGTGGTTTATGACCCCCGGGAGCCTTCCGGTCACGTCAGCCCCTGCGCGTCTCCACTGGATGACCGCCGGGGTTATTTCTCAACAAACTTACATATCTAATTTGCATACGCATCAAAACAACCAGCGCCAAAATCGCAATCAACTGAATGGATTTCCTTGTAGTCTCCTTATTCTTTGGGAAACGAATCAAGTCCTCAAGCGAACGCATATACCCGTACCACCTGTTTGTCGTAATGGTCCCAACGTTGCTGGTTGAAAACAACAGAGCAATGAATTTTCAATCATTCAAAATCCCGTGTGGGTACTCCCGTCATTGTGCCCGCCACCTAGACTATCCAATTCCTCGTCGCACAGTACAGACTTAACTTGCTCAAACTCCTCCTTAGAAAAATCATAACCATTGTCCTTTGCAAATTTCACCCAGTCCTCAGGGGAAGACTTCTCGCTGCATTCTTTTCCAAAATTTTCGTCAGTTTTCAGTCTTTCCACAAATGCTTTGGCGCTTTCGATTGACATTTTCATCGTCCTTTTCTGTTTGGGTAAAAGTGATCTTCCTCCGCTTTCAGGGATACTCAGTTAAGTCATGGCGGCGTTCTTCTTGTGTCCGATTTTCTGCCATTCAAGATCCAAATCCCGTGTGGGTATTCCCATCTCTGTGCCCGCCCCATAGATTCTCCAACTCCTCTTCACTCATTTCCGACTTAACTTGTTCAAACTCCTCCTTTGAAAAATCAAAGCCATTTGCCTTAGTAAATTGCATACGGTCTTCAGGGGAAGACTTCTCGTCTAGTTCCTTTCTGAAATCTCCGTCAGTATTCATTCTTTCCAAAAAAGCTTTGGCGCTTTCGATAGACATTTGTCTACTCCTTTGTTGTCGGTAACTGGTCGTTCTCAAGTGACGGCGGCCTGCATGGCTATTGCACAATTTCCTCACTCGCACTTCAACCATTAAAATTCAAAACGAGCTCATCTGCCACCAGGGAAAGGGCCAAAATCGCCGCCGGATAATGTCTCCAGTTCCTCATCAGTCAACTGCAGCTTTTCGCGTACGGTTTCCAGCTCCTCATTCGTGAAGTCGAAGCCTTGCTCCTTTATAAATTTCATCCGGTCCTCAACGGAAGACTTCTCGTTGCATTCCTTTCTGAAATTTTCGTCATTTTTCATTCTTTCCACAAATGCTTTGGCTGTTTCAATTGACATTTGTTTTATCCTTCCTTGTTTGGGTGGGTTGTGCCCAAGAGAATGTCGCTGGGTGCTTTTTTACAAAAATTCCCAGAAATCTTCAACCCGAAACACACAAAACTCCAGCATTTAATCAAATCCATGGCCACAAGTTGAACCAGCGACATTCTTTTGGGCACAACCCACCCCTACTCCTCTTCCAAAATTCCCCGCCGATCAAATATCGCAACCACAAAAAATGCAACCAAACTCACCAGCCAGAGAAAATAGACCGGATGAGGAAATACCTTTAACTCCTCCGGAGCCAACAACCAGAAAACCAGAGCCAGCTTGGTCGCACCTAGAGTCCAAACAGCCGACCCACGCCGACAAAGCTTGGGTGCCAGCATGGTCATCAAAACCAAAAGCGTATAACTGGTCGTCAAAGTCAGCGCCACCAGTAACATCTTCAAAATTCCTGTAACCGTAAGAGCCAGGGCAAAAGTAATTATACTCAAAACCGCCACCGTGACTCGGCATAACAACTGATCCCGGGAAGCGGAAATTTCCCAGGGCCCAAACCTGCGAATCAAATCATTGGTAACCAAAGTGGCGCTGCCCAACAGCAGAGCTGAAGCCGTGCTTACATCGGCCGCCCAAAGTCCGGCCAGAATAATTCCGGCAGCCAATGGCGGTAGTCCCAGAACAACTTTTGGCAGTGCTTCAGCGGGAACAATTCCCGGATATAAAACCGTAGCGGCCATTCCCAGCAGAGCGCTGATAAAACCCACCGGAGCAATGATAGCTGCGCCCAGTAAATATCCACGTCCGGCGGTCTTTTCATCCTTGGCGGCAAACCCCACCTGAATAACCGATTGCGTGGAATGAGACATGGTGATCATTACAATAAACCAGGCCAGTATTAAACCAGTGCCAACTGCATCCAAATCGAACCCGGGGTGTTCGGTGGGCAAACCGGCTTGCAAACCGGATATTCCACCCAGCTTTCCTACGGTCAAAACCGCACCCAGAATGATCCCAAAATAAATGACGATGACATTTACAACATTGGTAAGACCAGCTGCCCAAAACCCGCCAATCAGGGTGATGCCCACAAAGACCACCGCAGTGGCAGCCATGCCTGCGTGAAAAGAAAATACTTCGGGCATCAGGGAAGATAAAATGGCTCCGCCAGCTACGTATTGCAGTGAAGTGATCACCATTTGAATGATAAGTTGGCCCAGAACTCCCAGCAATCGGCCGCCCACTCCATAATGCCGTTCGAATAGTTCAGGAAGGGTGGTCAATTCCCAGCGGCGATATCTTTTTGCGGCAAACAAACCCATGATCATGGCACCGGCAGCCCAGGCTGCGTTATACCAACCGGCTGAAATTCCAACACTGTAGGCACGTTCAGCCACGCCTATGGTGGAAGCCCCGCCCACGGCCAATCCAGCCAGCATGGCGGCCACAACTACGGTGGGCAAACCTCGTCCCGCCAGCAAATATCCCACGGAACCACCATCGCCCTTGTCGTTCAAACGGCGAGCCCACCAGGTGACCGCAAAAAGGGCCAACAGGTAAACAAGAACCACCAGCAATGGGATCAGGTGGGTCAAGCCTATTCCACTTTCAAGCGGGCATCTACAGCGATGGGCGACTGGCCAGCCGGATAGGCGAAAATTGGATTCAAGTCCATTTCCACAATTTCGGGGAAGTCATTGGCAAGCAGGGAAACCCGGACCAGCATTTCGGCGACAGCCTCCAGATCCACAGGGTCGTTTCCGCGCAAACCGGTCAAAATTTCGAAACCCTGGATGCAGCGGATTAATTCGTGAGCTTCGGGCATGCTTAAAGGAGCCACGGCTACGGAAACGTCTTTGAGCACTTCCACAAAAACTCCACCCAGACCAAACATTACCAGGCTGCCAAGTCCTTCGGATGCGGCCACACCAGTAATGAGTTCATATCCCTTGGGCATTTGCTGCATCAAAAGACAAGTTGATTCCGGGCCGAATTTTTCGAGCATTTTTTCGTGAGCATCTTTGAGTTGGTCGAAGTCTGCAAGGTCGAGAATGACTCCACCTTCATCAGATTTGTGCAGTACATCGGCGGAGTCTATTTTCAGAACACATGGAAAGCCCACAATTTCCGCGGCGCCTTCCAGACCCTGTACAGATGAGAAACCGGCCATGCGTGGGGCCTTCAATCCATAGGCCCGCAACACAGTGAAGGCGTCTTCCTGAGTAAGATAGGAATCGGTGCCCCGGTAAGGTTTGATAATGGCTTCGGCTCTGGCCTGATCGGTGTCCAGTTGAGGCACATCTTCGCGTACCCGGTCTCGTAATTGTGCGTATTTACTCATGGAAGCAAGAGCACGAACGCCATCTTCGGCAAATTCATATACCGGTAAATCTGCAGCTCGCAGGTTTTCAATGAGGCGATAATTTTCGCTGAAAGTTTCCACAACCACAACAACAGGCTTGTCCGATTCTTCAGTGGCTTCCTTAATTCGCTTGGCGATGGCATCAATGTCGGTAAAAGGAGCGGTAACAAAGAAGACCAGCACCATATCGGTCTCTTCTTCAGCCAAAAGAGTGCTGATGGCCGCATGGTAATGGTCCTGATTGGCAGTTGCCACTACATCGACCGGATTGCCCAGACTGGCTTCCGCGAACTGGGTTTCTTTCAGTTTTTTATTACCCTCTTCGGACCAGGAAGCAAGCTGCAAACCCTGGCTGATGGATTCGTCCACCGCCTGAATACCTGGCCCACCGGTATTAGTAATAATGCCAATACGATTCCCCGGAGGCGGGCTCTGGGTGGACATGGCAATGGCGGCTTTAATCATTTGGTGAGTATCGGTGAAAGATATTACTCCGGCTTTGCGGTACATGGCCTCGGCCATCTTGACCTGATCAACCAGGGCGCCGGTGTGAGATGAAACTGCTTTGGATCCTTCGGCAGTACGACCGGCTTTGATGGCCAGTATTGGTTTGTGTGGTGTGATGGCCGAAGCGACTTCCAAAAACGCTCGCGGATCTTTAAAACTTTCGGTTTGCATCATTATTACTTTGGTGCCATCGTCCTTGCCGTAATATTCCAGAATTTCGGGCATGGTAAGATCGCACTCGTTGCCATAAGAGCAATACATGCGGTGCCCCAAACCAACATTATGCAAATGCAGTTTTAACATTTCTCCCATGCCACCACCCTGAGCCATGATGGAAATATTACCCGGATTTTGGGGGACGAAAGTAAAGTTGGCGTAAACCGAAACATCAGGATCGGCATTCTGAATGCCCTGACTGTTGGGGCCAAAAATTCGGATGCCATGCTTATGGGCCGTTTCCACCATTTTACGTTCCAGCTCTTCGCCTTCGGGGCCTACTTCTTTAAATCCTGCGGAGTGCACAATGGCAAACTTGACACCTTTTTGACCGCACTCTTCAAGCACATCAGGTACGAATACATTTCTGATGGAAATATTTACCAGATCGATGGTATCGCAGGGCACGTCGAGAATGGATTTATAGGCCTGAATGCTGCGAATGGTCCCACCTTTGGGATTGATGGGAAAAACGGGGCCATGAAAACCGTTGTTAGTCAGGTTTTTAACAACAATGTGACCAATGGAATAAGGGTTTCCCGATGCACCGATGACACCTACAGCCCGGGGGCGAAACAGTCCGTCCAGCATGTTGAATCCTCTCGTGATAATCTATTAAAGGCTAATTTTGGACCAGTCGCATGGCGGTAAGGGCTGCGCCCAATGCTCCTGTCAACTGGGGCGAATCAGGCACTAAAACTTCACGGCCAATTCGCTCAGACAAAATCTGGACAATGACTGGATTGTGGGCCACCACTCCGCCGGTGGCCATAACCAAGCCATCCAGTGGATCCATCTCTACAATACGATCCACCACTGAAACAAATGCACCCCGCACAATGCCCTCCACGGGTCGGCCCTGCCTCAAATGGGACAAAATTTCCGTCTTGGCAAACACCGTACAGAAACTTCCCAAAGGCACCGGTTCGCTGGCCTGGCCCGCAAGTGTGTCCAGCTCTTCCACGGGAAGATCCAGACGCATGGCTATTTCTTCAATAAAGGCACCGGTTCCAGCGGCACATTTTCGATTCATCTTGAACTGAAGGCGTTTTCCATCAGCTGCGAGGTGAATGATTTTATTATCCTGCCCGCCAATATCAACAATGGAAACAGCTGTGCCCGCATAATGATAACACCCCACACCATGGCAATGAATTTCGGTGCGGGTTTTGTTTGAAAAATCAACATTTTCGCGACCATATCCTGTGGAAACAGTCATGATCGGATCGGTGCTCAGTTTCGCCGTCTGTTTTGCTTCTTCCAGACATTTCCTGGCGGTTTTTGCGTAATGCACTCCAGAGTGCTTAACAACCCGGGCCAGAACATTGGCTTTGTCATCAAGCAAAACAAGCTTGGTTGCCGATGCCCCAATATCCACCCCACAGAAATAATTCATGACCTTGCTCACCGGCTCTCCTGAATTTGTTCGGCAAGGGCTTCGAACTGGGTGCGGGCCTGTTCATCAGAATACAGACGCAGGTCGTTCAAGTCACCGTTGATAGTTACGTAAGGAACTCCGGAGCTGCTGCTCAGGCGTTGAGGCATGCCGTATCGACAATTGGAATTGTTGGGACAGGTTTTTGCGTCGTGATAAACAATGCCGTCAATGCTGTAGGTATCGAACATGTTCTGCAGGTATTGTTCCTTAAAAGTTTCGTCGCGCACAATGAACAATTCGGTGTAACTGCGGGCCATGCCTTCGAAAGGGTCGTCCAGACCCATGGGTTCAAAAATCCAGCTGTTGCAATAGGTGGATGCCACCACACAAACATTCTGCGCGGCAAATTGTTCGGAATGATCGCGCAGGCGTCCCCAAACCGGCATGCCTTCCCAATAGAAACGAAGATCTTCGTTTTCAACGGCGGCTACACCATCGGCAATTCGTTGTTCCAGTTCCTTGATCAGTACCGGGTAATATTCTTCGGCATCGGCGGTGCCACGCAAGACCACGGCCGGGCCCATGTGAATTGTGCAATCGAAAAATGAAATGGGACTCGGCTTTGAAGCCGCCAGCTGCAATACTTTTTTCCAGAGCATGGTGCAACGATAGGATGAAGCCATCACTTCTTTCAGCTTGTCCATGTCGAATTTTTTGCCGGAGACTTTTTCCAGAGTGGGAATAAGGGATTTGTGTTGCTCAATAAGACCATCCAGGTGTTCAGATTTGATTTCGCCGAGATCACGCTGGGTATTGATGCCAACCATGGGCACATTCCACTCGCGCTGGTAAAACGCGAACCAATCCTGCACGTCGCGGCACTGGTTGGTATTGTAGACCAGAATATCGGCCCTGGGAATGCCCTTCATGCCGAAAGCCTGCATCAATGGAGTTTGTTGTTTGAGGTAAGAGCCTACATCGCTGGTTAGGTATGAGCAGATATCAGGAGAATAACCGCGGGCGTTGGCCGACGGAATAAGATCGGCTGCAGCTCGGGATGAACCAAGGACTGCACCATGGTTTTCAGGGAAATAAACGAGAAAGCCAAAAGAGCGCAGCAATTCGGCGGGACCTACGCTGGTACACCAGGCAATTTTTGGGCGGTCAGGGTCGGCTGAGTTGGCTGCTGCATCCAGTTCCAGAAAATGATTGGCCATGAGTTTGCGCATCATGCCGGTGGCTTGAATTTTTTTGGATGGTTTACTGGTGGGGCTGTCGCTCATTGTTGGGTTCTCCATGGCTGGCTTTTCATTAATTTACCGGAAAAGCCAGCTAACCCTAAATATTGTCTGGAGTCAAGATGTGAGCAATTTAACAGCTGTCCCGCTAATTGAATCATCTGCTGAAATTGTCTTACTTCAACCATGGGATTTCCTTTTCCTAACTGCAAACCATGCCAACATGGTTGCAGTATTGGAAGCCCTATAAGGAGAAACACAACCAAACACTAATTTACTGGACAAAAAGACCAATTTACTCTACAATCAAGTTTTGGTGTCATGCCGGGGTCACTTTTGTTGTCACTTGGCGGGCTTTCAAAGGATTTGTTCTGAGATTTGGGAGGAAACTTGATGAGTCCAGCAAAAACTATCTATTGCTTTGTCATTGCCCTCTTTGTCACCCTGGCTGCTCCAAACACCCAGGCCGAAGTCGTGTATTATGCTTTTGAGGATGTCCATCTTAATAACAGTGGCGCTCAGATGTTTGGTGAATTCTCGTGGACCTATGATGTTGGCGATTTTGAAAATGGTGTTGGGCAATTCACTTTTTTGGATATCCCCTACACAATTCACGATCATACCGACCTGATCATCGAGTTTGATATTGGCACCTCCATTGAAATTGTCCTTCCGGGCAACTTTCACGATGACGGAGTCGATATTACCCTCCGCCTGCTGGAAGCCTTAACACCCACGTCCGGTTCACCGATTGATCTGGCTGAAAGCCATTGGGAAATTGGAGGCAATGCATTCTATAGTGGTGTTTTTGTGAGTGGCAGCATTATTCTTTCAAATCTTGCCGGCATCGAAGATCAGGCCCCTGCACCTATCCACACAATGACAACCTACCCCAACCCCTTTAATCCGAGGACAAGCATTGTATTTGAACTGAACCATGAGTCAGCAATTCAGCTTGATGTTTATGATTTGAGTGGCCGCCTCATGCGACGCTTGGCCGATGGTATTTATCCCAATGGCATGCACACCGTAACCTGGGATGGCACTGATAGTTATGGTAATTCACTGCCTAGTGGGAATTACTTTGCCCAGGTAAAAACAGGTGGCAAGACAATGACCAGATCAATGACCCTAGTCAAGTGACAGGTTGTGCCCAAAAGAATGTCGCTGGTTCAATTTTTGGCCACAATTTTGATTAAACACAGGAGATTTATGTGTTTTAGATTGAGGATTGCCGGGTATTATTGAAAAAAAGCACCCAGCGACATTCTCTTGGGCACAACCTACGAGATGTTTATTGCATAATTCATCATTGATCTTTCATTTATAAAATGCAAAAATGCCGATTCGTCATTCAACCAGCCAATAGTTCTGGTTCCCAATCTTTTGAACACCCAAGGAGGCCCCAATGATTGTCGGTGTTATCGGCTCCGGTTCCATCGGTCCAGACCTGGCCTACGGCTTTGTCTCTGC
>JAAEOA010000390.1 GCA_024223715.1 bacterium
ATTGGGTTGCTCTTTTGCATGGCCCTCAGGTTACTCAGGCTGGTGTTGTCTTTGAGGCAGATTTTCCACGAGCCAAAACGGTGCGCATTACGGGCAGTTTCTGCAACTGGTCTGCCAAAGGCCTGCCATTAAAATGCCGTGAAGACGGAATCTGGGAATGCCATCTTGATCTTAAAGATGGAAAGCACGAATACCGATTTATTGTGGATGGGGCCTGGTTGCCCGATCCACACAATACCAAAACAGCTCCCAATGAATTTGGTGGAGCCAACAGCCTTGTGGTGGTCCAGTAGTTTTTGCATTTGAATTCAGCACCGGAGATTATTCTCATGGCCAAAGGACCTGAAAACAGGGGACGGGGTGGTCAATCGCCCCGTCCAACCCAGCACATTTCCACCATCGCTCATTTATTTTTTGATAATGATTCTACTGTGGGGGAATCTGCTGGTGTTTCGCAGGGTGATCGGCACATTATGATTCTGGGTACCGGCCATAATAATTTTTCCGCCTATTGTTCCGCCGGACTTGGGCATCATTTGCTTGACCAGTCAGAAAAAGTTCAGGGCCGCCAGGGGGCCGAATCAGACTTGCCCGATCGCCAGGTTTTCCTTGCTGAACCAGCCCCGGTTTGCTTTTCTGCCTTGTCATATTTAAAAGAAGAAACCTACCGGCCACCCATCACTGAGGAAACTGTTCCCTGGGCAATGCATCGACTGGACAACCAACCTGTGTTGCGGATGTTTCCCGGTAATATTCCCAGTGAAGATTTTTCCGGAGGGCAGGTTGGGGGACGTTTTTTTCTCAGCCACTTGGATTTGCCAGGACATTCTGATTTGCTTTCCATGGAAACTCAGGAAGTTAATGGCTTCCCGGGACCCTTGGACCAGAATGGTTCCACTGCTATGGTTTGGTGTGTTAGTGAAGAGACAGCCTTGAGTTTCTCACAGGCCAGCCGTTTCGGCCGATTGGTAAAAATGGTCAGGCCTCACCGTATTCACCTTCTTATTTTTGCAGGCAAAGAAAGAAAGACTAGTTCTTCAGAAGAAAGGAGTACTGGCAGGAAACCGGAAAACCACACAGCACAGGCCCAGTCTCTTGTAAGGACTTTTTCTGACTCTATTGAGGTCAGGTCAAGAGCGGTGGCCCTCAACAGTGAAGACCGGAGTATTGTTCTAAGTTCTCTTGCCCGTGAAATTTGTCTTTGACGATATTTGCCTTGTTCTTTAAACTTTCCCTACCAGGGCTGTGTACAATCAATCTCAATCGTCAGGGGCGAACCTGTGCCATTGCGCTTATGGGGACTTTTAATATTTCTGATTTTTCCTCTTCATAGTTATGGACAGGACTTTTCTGCCAATGAACGTTTCCGGTTTGATGGATCAGGTGTTCTGATCATTAGCTCTGCCCGGGATACCACCGGTTTTTTTAATTGGGGCCCTGGCCCCGGCACCGGGCGAATTTCCCTCCATTGGGAGGGCGGGTTTCTCAGTGTTCCTGATACTCTGGCCATGGAGGCCTATCCCAATAATAATCTTGCTGTTCCTCTGAAGGCGGGCTTTTCCGGGACTGTAAAAAACAAACCCATGCTCCTGGAGGATGGGATTTATCCCATCACCGGCAATGTGGTCCTGGGTGATGGGACAGTTCAATTGGTTATTTCCACAGGCGAATTGGAAATTCATGGGCCACGAGTCAGATACCGGCATCAGGAATCTGATCTGAATAAAACCCGGGCGAACTTTTTGTTAATTGCCGGTCTGTTGATCCTAATTGTAGTGTTATTGCGTCGATCACGACGAATTCTGCGCAAGGGATCATAAAATGTTGCCCCGAAATGTCTCTCTTTTTTACCAGAGCAGTTTGATAACTTTGCCTTGGGTTGGCGTGGGTGTTGTTCACTACTTTTTTGGGCGCGATGTTGGGGGTGGTTTGCAGGTATCCTGGCTTCTGTTGGCCATTGCCACTCTGGTGTCCTTTGCGAAATTCCGACACTCGGGCCCAACTGGTTTTCAGTTTTCTCCTTTAGTAAAGGTTTTATTGTTTGGGTCTTTGCTGGGAGTCCTTGTCTCTGCATTGGGAATGATGATAGCACCTTCTCTTGAGCCAATGGGGTCTGCCTGGGCCCGACTGTTGAAACAGCTGCTCCAACTGCTTATCATGTTGGTTTTTGTTTTGTGGCCTGCGCTGTGGACCCATGGGGTCTTCAGGTGGCAGAGAACCTTGGACCTGCTTTTTTTGGGGTTGGGGTTTC
This sequence comes from bacterium, assembly GCA_024223715.1. GTDB lineage: Bacteria > Krumholzibacteriota > Krumholzibacteriia > LZORAL124-64-63 > LZORAL124-64-63 > LZORAL124-64-63. Next base: position 2,252 of record JAAEOA010000390.1, read on the forward strand.
AGCTGGTGTACAGTTTTTTTCAGTTCACTAATTATTATTTTGGCCTGGGGTGGTTTGGTTCTCTGGAGGTTTTTTTCACATCCAATCCCAGTATCCTGTCCGGATCAGAGCAATTGTATTTGAATAATGTTATGCAGGACATTCCCCGCCTTAGGGGTACAATGTGCGAGCCTCTGTATCTTGGTAATTATCTTTTAATGATTTGGCCATTTCTTTTGGTTTGGGATAAGCCCCGCTCGTCACGCCTGACCATAGGTGTGTTCATGGCGGCTCTTTTAATTTTGACCTGGTCTCGAGGTGCCTGGTTGGCTCTTCTGGTTCAGATGTTTTTTTGGGTGATATTAAAACTTGTTATAAATAGCCGGCGTCGCTTTGGGGACAGGATCCTTTTCGGCCCAACACTAAAGGTAGTTTTTCGCTCTGTTTTGATTTTAATGCTGGGCTTGGTCGTGGTGAACTTAGTGTCCCGTGATGCTCTTTCGGGTCGGCTGCTTGCCTCTTTCAACAACCAGGATTGGTCCAACCTTACCCGGCTGTACAGTATGAAAGCTGCATGGGACGCCTTTATGCAAAGCCCGGTTGTAGGGGTGGGATGGGGGCAATATGCCTTCCATTTTCCCCTTTTAGTAGATTCAATGGGGTTGCAAAGTCAATTCTCATGGCCTGTGGTAAATAACTTTTATCTGAAAATTCTATGTGAAACCGGCCTCGTTGGATTTGCAGTCTTTATTGCCTTTTTCCTGTTACTATGGGTTAAGGTCTGGCGCTCGGTTTTCAGGGCTCCCTCAGGAATCAAAACGACAATGGTTTTGCCCGCGTCCTTGTCGGTGGTTGGCGTATGGGCTCAAATGATGACTTTTTCCCAATACAATTTGCCTCATATTTGGGTGGGACTGGGATTATTGTTAGCGGCAATCAGTCAATCTGATAAAAATTTACCGGACAGGGAAGGCTGTAATAAATAGTGGAAAATCGTGCAACTCATATTGTTCTTGACGCTTTGCTGGTCAATGAAAAACCAACTGGTGTGGGGCGATCCATTCTTGAGCTCACCCAAGCCATGGCTCAGCTCAATACACATTATGAGTTCACTATTCTGACCACCTCACCGGAATCTTTTGCCTGGCTGGAGTCAAACCCCCAGTGGAATGTGAAGTTTTGTGCCGGGGCTACCGGTGGAACTTTTCGAAAAGCTTTTTTCTCGCAATTCAAAATCCCAACCCTTTGCCGCCAACTGAAAGCCGACATCCTGCACAGTCTGCAGTTCGTGGCACCATTGTTTGTTCCCTGTTTGAGTGTGGTTACGGTTCACGACCTTGCCTGGCAAATATTTCCCGAAACTGTTGAACAGCCCCGACGAGGTTATTATCAGCTGTTGGTTCCTCAATCGTTGAAAAGGGCAAATGAAATTGTCACTAACAGCCAGGCCACTGCAGATGATGTGAAAAAGTACTACCCTCAATGTTCAAAAGTAACTGTCACGCCTTTTGGTACTCCATCCTGGGCTGTAGCCGAACCTATTGCGGAACAAAGAAACACAGAGGGTCGCCCGTTTTTCCTGTTTGTCGGGACATTGGAGCCCAGAAAAAATCTGGAAAGAATTTTGAAGGCTTACAGCCGGTTGCTGGAAAAGGATCCTGCACCCCAACTCACCCAATGGCCGTCTTTGTTGCTCGTTGGAAGCAAAGGATGGAAAGATTCTCATCTTCGGAAAATGATGCAGCCCTTGCTTCAGTCCGGTGATTTGAAAATAGAGGATTATTGTGATACTCCAAGACTGAAGGAACTGTACCTTTCGGCACAGGCATTGCTTTTCCCATCTCTTCATGAGGGGTTTGGGTTTCCAATTCTGGAGGCAATGGCGCTGCAATTACCTGTAATCACCTCCGGAAAGGGGGCCATGGCCGAAGTGGCAGGGCAATATGCATTGTTGGTCGATGCAGAAAATACAGACCAATTGTGCTCCCAGATGGCTATTTTAAGCCAAACACCGGAATTACGGGAACGTTTGGCCTCAGACGGCCCCAGGAGGGCCCGGCAATGGACCTGGGAGCAAACCGCGTTAAAAACATTCGAGGTTTATGATAATATTTCAGGGTGAAATCTTGTGTAGTGGTTGTGGCTATTAGTGCTCCGGAATTTTATCATATTAATAAAAGCATTGCCTGATTGCTTTCTGTGGGGTACTTTTCTGCTGAACTGGTCATCTGGAGAGTCATCTGGAGAGTCATCTGGAGGCAGTTTTCATACAGTAGAATAATTTGAGAAGATTTTTTGTTTTTAGGACAACGGAATTTCAAGGAGGAACCGTGGACCTGGGACTTATAGCAGTGTTGAGCTTTGTGGTGGCATTTTTAATGTCATGGCTGGTGCAACCCCATTTCCGAAATTTAGGATTCCTAACGGAAATCGTTGATCATCCCGGTTATCGGCGTCCTCATCGTGAACCTGTGCCCCGAACCGGTGGCATGGCTATCTTCATTTCATTTTTCTGCACACTTTTCTTTTTGGAAAAGGTTGTTGTGCATACTGAATTGCCGTGGTCTTGGCTGGGAATCCTTATTGGTGCTGGTCTGGCCATTTTGGCCCTTGGTGTCGGTGACGACCGTTTTGGTATTCATGCTGAAAAAAAATTATACGGCCAATTGGCGGTCATCCTCCTGCTAATGGTCTTTGGCCAAAGACTCGATTTTGTAGTTATTCCCATGATTGGGAAAATCCAACTCGGTGGCTGGGCTTGGCCTTTCACTCTTTTTTGGTACCTAGGGTTTATTAACTCCATGAACCTTATCGATGGCCTTGATGGTTTAGCTAGTGGCATTAGCATTCTGGCGTCTCTAACTCTTGTGGTTATTGCTTATGTTGTGGCAGACATGTATAGCATGCTTTTTGCCGCCACGCTGTGTGGTGCTACGGTTGCATTCTTTTATTGGAATATCAGTGATCGTAAAATCTTCCTTGGCGATTCCGGAAGTATGTGGATGGGCCTTGTTCTGGGCAGCCTAATCATGAATTTGGGGCAGAAGGTCGGCTTGAGTCTTCCTCTTATGCTGGCCCCCATGATTGTTCCCATCTGGGACACAGGAACTACAATAATCCGGCGTTATCGTCGTCGTGCCTCCATTTTTCAGGCTGATGACTTTCATCTGCACCATCGGTTGCTTCGTTTGGGGTTTTCGCCACGTGGTGTGGTCTTGTGCCTTCTGTTGGTTACCGCCGGTGCCATCCTGTTCAGTTTGAGTGGCTTCCTGAATCTTGCTTGGCTTGGTTTGCCTGCAATGGGGGCTTGGATGTGGGCAGCCCAGTTGGGTGCTCAGCGGCATATGCAAAACCGTCAACAGGGTTTTGATCTTTTTTCCGAGTTATCTTATGCCCTTGGATTTAATGACCGAATGGATCTTCTCAAAAATCAGGGCGATCAAAATGTTGCCGACATTATCGATTTTCAATCTGAGAAACAGAAGGTCAATCAAAAATCAGATCCACAGGACCGGGGTGACCGCTCCGTTTCCGGTGATGACTGATTTCCAGGCCCATGGTTGGAGATGTTTTGTCCTTCGCTCCTTTGCCTGAACATTTTACAGATTTTTTGCGTCAGCTTCAATACAAGGCTGACACTCGAATTTTGGACCTGGGGTCCGGTGAGGGGCTCTTTCCTGGCTTGGTTTCCCATTCTTTTTCCAGTGTCTGGGGCCTGGACCGTCGTCACCCATATGAAGGGGCATCATGGGACCTGTGTGCCGATGCAGGCAATCCACCCCTCCTAAATCATAGTTTAGATGCACTGGTTGCCGGGAATTTGGTGCGGCATCTTCTGGTTCAGAACTCCAGCACTGTTTTTTTATCCCTTTGGCTGAACTTGCTGAAACCGGGGGGGCGTTTGTATATTTTCGAAGACCATCCTGAATTTAACCCGGGCCCTGCATTTAATTACCAACGTCTTCAAAAATTTCTTGCGAAACTGATGCCGGGTCAAAGAGCTGAATTGCTCAAACGGGAGTCTTTTGTCGAGATAGCCCAAAAGGAATGTCCGAGCCAAAAATGGGTTTCGGGTCTGCAGTTCAACAATACCGAGCCCAACTTCCTTGCGGTCAGCGAATTGCTGGCCCCTGATGGAATAAAACCTGCAATTGAGACCGACGTTGGGGCTTTACTTGCTGATATTGAAAATCAGGGAATCAGCTACGGGCGTTATTGGTGGGCTTCTGCCCAGGTTGAGTCAGTTATGTCGGAATAAAAAGAAAAGGCAATAATGGGAACTTGGTGGAAAATTTTTCTCACCGGCATGGTGCTGGTCCTTGGTGTTATTGGGCTAGTTACTGTTGAAAGTCCGTCTCTGGTCCTTTGGAAACCCATTCGTGCCGTTGTGTTGGAAAGTGATGACTGGGGCTTTGCCGGATTTATTCCCCATGCTGAAGTTTGGCAGAAAGAGCGCCGGGAAGAGCTGAATCCTGGGGTTTTTCCTGAGGTTTACTGGGAGTCCATTTTAGAAGATTCCACAATGGTTTCTAATTTGGCCGGTGTCATGCTAGCGCATAAGGGATCAGATGGTTTGCCTGCTGTTTTTCAGCCCAACTATGTAATGAGTTCTCTGAGCTATGAAAAGGAAGGAAACGAATGGATTTGGCGCCGGTACGATTGGCCCAATCTCCCGCCAACATATTCACGTCCCGGGTTGATTGCCTCGGTGCAAAGAGCTGTTGAAGCGGGTGTATGGTACCCCGAATTTCATGCTACTTGGCATTATGATCCCGCCAAACGGCTACAATATGCTCTTTCAACAGAAATGGCCGAGCGATTGACGCGCCAAGGGGTTGTTTTGTTTCCCCACAGTGAGAAAGCTCGTGAATTGGGTCCTTGGCGGTCTATTTCCGACCTTCAACAGGAATTTTCACATTCTGCAATGTTGTTCGAAAGAGCTTTTGAAAGACCCGTGGGATCCATCATCGCTCCTGATTACACCTGGGACTCCCGTTTGGAAACCATGTGGGATGATTTTGGTCTGTTTGTGATACAAGCCAAAAGAGAGCAAAGAAACCCGACGTTGTTGTCTGGTAAACCTGGCAGAATTCAAAAATTCATTTTTCGAAAAATTGATATTCTTACGCACCGGAATAGGGTTTATCTTCCGCGTAATTGTCGACTTGAGCCCGTTCAGGCTCCTGATGCCGAGGTTGTCGTGCAGAATTGTATTGTTGAAACCCATTCAGCCTGGAGTGCCGGTCAACCGGCTGTTGTTGAAACTCATCGGGTTAATTTTGCCCATGCCGATCCCCAGATTGTATTGACGGGATTGAGTTCTCTTTCTGAATATCTTTCCGTTATTTGTGATGGTTCCCAACCTTTACCGGTTTTTATGGTGGATACTGAGGTTGCCCAATTGCAAACCAGAGGGGTCAGCTGGGTTGTCAGGGGAGACCGATTAATCTTGAGGAACGGTACTCACACCCGGCGGTTGATTGTAGTGAACCACTTAGACCAACAACGCATTTTCGCTATCGGGGCTCAATCTACAAAAACATGCATTTGGTGACTCTTTTGTGATAAAATGTGTTAATTGTTAATTTCTTGTCTCAAATTACAAATGGGCGCTTTTTGGTGTTATTAATTCATTTTCGTTATCTTTAGTAAAGATTTTGAGGCATTGACGTTCTTTTCGGTTTGTGGTATAGTAACACATAGAAAAATACTCATTTTGGGAACCCGGTTTGCCTCGTGGTGTTAATCACGGCCGGAACCTGATGTTTGTTGATCTGATTTGTCAGGAACATCAGAATAACATCAGAATAATATCAGGATACAATCTGTGATTCGTCACACACCTCGTTACTAATGATATTCAGAAATGGCATTCACCTTGCCATTCTATTCCATGGAGGATATGCATGTCTGCATTCGGATCTTGCTCCCGATTGAACTTTGCATTGCTTGTTTTATTTTCTTTGTTTGCTGGAACTGTTGCTCAAGGAGCTGCCCCTTCGGGTCAGGTGATCTTTGAGTCGGGTTTTTCAGCCGATTTAGTAAACTGGAATGAAATTACCACTGGTGTTCAATATCCTGAAATTGAAGGATTGCATTCCTTGTCCGAGCCTGGGCAACCGCTCCTTCCTGTACAGAATCTTGTATTGCTGATTCCAGCTGGCCGGACCGTAACTTCGGCCTGGATTGAGCCGTTAAATACTCGCAGTGAAAAATCATCCCGATCGTTGGCTCTGGCTTCTGCCCATGTCACCGATGGTGGCGAGTTAGTTTATACTCGTCGTATGGAAGCTTTTGAGGGTGTATTTCCTGCTTCTTGGGGTGAATTTGGCGGTACCCATACCTGGCGTGGTTACAACCTGTTGACAATGAACGTTTATCCGATTCGTGCCTCTGTCGGCACTGCAGATGGGGCCTTGGAATATCTTGAAGATTTTGCCGTTCGCGTTTTGTACGACGATGGTTCCGACCAGATCATGGCTCTTGAAAGAGAGCGTTTGGTTCCTGGTGAAAAAGAGAGCAATGAAGAAGTTCTCCGCCAGATCATTCACAATAAATCGGCTTTGTCCGGTTATTCACGAATTCACGGTGTGACTGTTGCTGAAGACAAAGGCCCTTTCAATCCTACCCGCACACCTAGCCTCAGTGGTAGTCCTGTTCAGTACTTGATCATTACCAACGCCGAGATGGAAGCTGAATTCCAGCGTCTGGCCGATTACAAAACAAGTCTGGGTATGAATACTATCGTAGCCACGCGTGAATTTATTTCTTCAAACTACCGCAATGGAGCTGACATTCAGGAAACCATCCGCATGTTTATTAAGGATGCCTACGCAAAATGGGGTGTTGAATATGTAATGCTTGGTGGAGACACTGACGTTCTGCCGGCCCGTTATGTGGACAATACTTTCTATCCCGTTAGCGGGTCCACGGAAATTCCAGTGGATATGTATTTTGCTTGCCTTGACGGAAACTGGAATGCCAACGGCAATGCTCATTATGGTGAAGCTGAAGCCGAAGTTGAGGGTGCCGGTGATCTGGTGGATTTTGCTGAAGAAGTTTATCTTGGCCGGGCCACAGTTAGCAATGCAACTGCAGCGAGAAGTTATGTGGATAAAATCATAGCTTACGAAACCGCACCGCCCCATTCAGAATGGACCAACAACATCCTGTTTGCAGCTGAAGTTCTTTTCTGGGTGAACAATGAAGAAGACGGTGACATTGTCCTGGACGGGGCAAAGTTTGTTGATGAAATGATTAATGATCTGATCATTCCCTGCACCGATATGAATTACACGCGCATGTATGAAACGGATGAACTCTATCCCAGAGATGCTGAATTGACCCGTGAGGCCTTGATCGATTCTTTGAATACTGGGCATTATGGAATTTTTAATCAGATCGGTCACGGCTTCTATTTTAACATGTCTGTTGGTGATGCCAACTTCATGAACTCAGATGCCGACGGTCTGACAAACGGAGATAATCTTTTTCTGCTCTTTTCCCTGAACTGTGCTTCTGCTGCATTTGATTTCAGTTGCCTTATGGAAAGATTCATTCAGAATCCCAATGGTGGCTCCATCGCCTCTGTCGGATCTTCCCGGGCAGCCTTTCCCAACACAGCCAATAATTACCAGCAGGAATTTTTCCACGCACTGTATTGCACTTCAGAAAACCGCTTGGGTAAGCTAATTGCCATCAGCCGTCTGCCTTTTCTTGGCAGTACCGACTACAATTATGTGGATCGTTGGACTTTTGAGAACTACAGCCTCTTGGGTGATCCGACGATTCCTTTGTGGACCGGAAGTCCGGAGTCTCTGCAGGTTTCAACAGGAAATCTGAATCTTGGCCCAAACCAGGTAGCCGTTTCAGTTCTTGATGATCAAGGCACTCCAGTGAGTAATGCCAACGTTTGTCTCTCTCATGATGGCGGGGATATTGCTTCCGGATTTACCGATGCCAGTGGTGCAGTTTCTCTGGATTTTCTTGCCAGTGTTCCGGATGATGTTGCCATTCATGTGACTGGTGAGGATCTGGGTCAATACAGCTCAACAATTGAAGTCCTTGATGGGGACACATATTTCACTCTGAACAATCTGGTTGTTTTGGATGATGGTAGCGGCGGTACAACAGGTAACAATAACAACGATGCAGAATCAGGGGAAACGGTGGGCCTTCTGCCATTTCTCCTGGAAACAGCTGGAGCCGGGGCCACCGGTCTGAGTGGCGTCCTTTCCAGCAGTACACCCAATGTATCTGTTCTGACCGGTTCGGTAAATTTCACCGATGCAGCTGCTGCCGGCCAAAGTATAGCCACCAGTCCTTTCCTGGTTTCTTTTGGAAATGATCTTACCGATGGCACCCCAGTCGACTTTTCCCTTCTGATTACTGATGCCAATTCTGACACTTACGAGGTTCAATGGACTGAAGTCCTGAAAGCCCCTGAAGTTGAAGTGGTGAAAATTGATTGGGAAGATGGAACTTTTGGTAATGGAGATGGATTGATTGGGGATAGCGAACGTGTGGTTATGTCTATCCAGTTGAAAAACTTTGGTGCTGGCCGTGCCGATCTGGTGAACATGACCCTGAGGACATTCAATCCCAATGTGACTTTGTTTGATACGTTGGGAAGTGTTGTTGGCCTGGATCTTATGGAAACCAGTCCTGAGGTCGTTTCATTCTCCCTTTCCTTAATTGACTCTTCTCGCAAATCCGAAAGTTATTTGGTTCTGACCGACAATTACGGTCGAACTTTTGAGCATAGTTTTTACATTCAAAGGCCTATGGCTCCGGATAACATTTTGACGGATACCAGCCTGGGAGCCGACGTTATTGCACTGAGTTGGGACCCTGTAGATGATGAAAATATTTTCGGATACAACATTTTCCGCAGTGAAAACGAAACAGGCCCCTTTGAACGCGTCAATGTTGATGTTGTTGCTGGAACATCCTACTTCCGGGATGAGGGTCTTGGTCAATTGACGAAATATTATTATCAAGTGAACTCCATGGGAGAATCGCTGGTGCCAAGTACTGACTCGGTGATTGTGGAGCAGGCAACCGCTCCAGCTGAGCTGGCCGGTTTCCCCGTGGAATTTGTTATAGAGACCAGTGGTCACTTGGCTGTTGGTGATGTCGATGGCGATGGCGATTCTGAAATCGTTCTGGCCAGTGATGAAGTTTATGTCTGGCATCATGATGGCACCGAATTGCTGGATGGTGATAACGAAAGTCAATCTCTCGGACCTATTACCGATTGGAACACCATTTTGCAGCCGGCAGGTGTCGTATTGGCAGACCTTGACGATGAACCCGGTAAAGAAATGATCCTGATGGACCGTGGTTTGGCTCTAATCCAAATCCTGCGCAAAGACGGCACAAACTTACCCGGATGGCCACAATCCACGAATTATGGAAATGGAACCAAATGGGCATGGGCTACCCCTGCTGTTGGTGATATTGATGGTGATGGCGCTGATGAAATCGTCGTCAATACTCTCAATGGTTTCACTTATGCATGGCATGCCGATGGGACGGAAGTCATTGATGGTGATGATGACCCATCAACTAACGGTGTTCTGAAAATCCGCGCCGGGGCGACCTGGGAGTGGAGTGCCAGTTCGCCAGCCCTGTATGATCTGGACGGTGATGGAGCCAAGGATATTATTTTTGGTGCCAACAGCGATAGTGAAGGCGGTCACCGCCTGATGGCTCTCAAACACGATGGAACTGACGTGTCCGGTTTCCCTTACAGCACACCCACCCGTGTGAATAACAGCCCGGCTGTAGGAGATCTTAACAACGATGGCATCATGGAAATCGTCTTTTATGATTACTCCAAAAACTTGCATGCTGTGCAACAAAATGGTGTGGCATATTCCGGCTTCCCCGTTAATTTCAATTACGGCGCAATGACTGGTGCCGGACCTTCCGTTGCCCTTGGTGATATGGATCAGGACGGAGAACTGGAGATTATTTTTGCAGGTAACATCAATGGAAACACCAGCAAAATTGCGGTGGTCGATACCGATATTAACGGAGGCACCAGTGGCCAGTTGATGTCCGGTTGGCCCATTGAATTACCTGGAAGCACTGAAGGCAGTCCTGTGGTTGGTGACATCGACGGCGATACCGTTCCTGACATTTTGTATGGAATTGGTGGTGGCTCTGAAGATGCCCCCAACAATCTTTATGCTTTTAAAGCCAATGGGAACGCCATTGATGGTTTCCCCATTACCCTGACCGGTCCTCTGATGCCTTCACCGGTAATCTGTGATGTGGATAATGATCGAGATGTGGATATTGTTTATGGTGGCTGGGACCGTGCTGTACACGTATGGGACATGCCCTTCGCTTACGACCGGAACAATGTGCCCTGGCCTACTTTCCACGGCAATATGAAACGTGATGGTGTCTTCGGAGCTTTGCATCTTGTTGGTGTGGATAATGACGGAGAACTGCCTGCCGCAGCGTTCCAGGTGGATGCACCTTATCCAAATCCATTCAACCCCTCGACCAGCATTCGCTTGCATGTTCCTGTGATTGATGGCTCATCCAATTTGGAACTGGTTGTCTATGACTTGCAGGGACGGAAAGTTCGGACCTTGCACAATGGCCCCATTTCGTCTGGTTGGCACACTTTGGTTTGGGATGGTCGCGATAACGGCGGTCGAACTCAATCCAGTGGCATGTATTTCATGAGGGCTCGCAGTGGAGCTGTAGCCAGCATTCATAAAATGACTCTCGTAAAATAAACTTTGTCATTTGTTTTGTGTGTTTGACTGAAAAACTTTATTGACCCTATACTGAGGCGTGGCTTTTTTAAGTCACGCCTTAGTCTTGAGGTTATTTGATTACTGCCGAGTTGGTTATTTGAAATTGAAAGGTGTTGCCTTGTTTTGGTGCAAACTGAAAGATATTAAAGGTTCTTTTTTGAGAATTACAGTGTTGGTTTTCATTCTGGTAATGGCGGGGTGTGGTGATGATTCTCCAAAAAATTCAGATGGCGTTTCAGCTCATTCTCAGCCTTTAAATACCGCTTCAGAAGCTAGCAAAGGCGGAATGGCTGTTGTGGCCTTGGCCGGTGATCCTGATGTACTGAACCCGTTAATTAGACGTTCAGTAATTGCCGGTGCTGTCTTGGCCGAAATCTTGGATACCCTGACGGAAATGAGTGAAGACTTCACCTATGAACCACGCATTGCTGAAAGCTGGGAGTTGGCACCGGACAGTTTGTCCATAACTTATCATTTGAAACCCTGGCAATGGGAAGACGGAACGCCTCTGACTGCCGAAGATGTTGCTTTTTCTTTTGAATTATTCCGCAATTCTGAAGTGGCCAGCCCCAGTCGGAGTTTATTTTCAGATGTTGTACGTGCTGAGGTCATCGACAGCCGCACCCTGAAATACCATTTCAACAGAATTTTTCCTGACCCTCTTTCGCGGACCGGGCATTCGATTCTTCCCAAACATGTAGTCTCGAACCTGGACCCGTCGCAGGTTAATCAGTGGGATATCAATCAGCATCCTGTTTCTTCGGGCCCTTTCCGATTTCAATCATGGGATCACTCCCGAGAGCTGGTTCTGACCCGAAACGAGGCATACCCTCTGGAACATGCCATGCTCGATAGAGTCTCTTTCCGCATCATTCAGGAATCAGCGGCTCGGGTTTTGAGTCTGGAGGCGGGGGAGGTCGATTTTGTCAGTGGTATTTCCACTTCTGATGCAAAACGGTTGGCTCAGAGAGATGATTTGAAAATCATGCCCGTGGGAGGACGGCGTTTTTACTATCTGATGTGGAATTGCCGTAATCCCCGGTTTACTGATGCTCTCACTCGTCGCGCTTTAAGTCATGCCATTGATCGTGATCGTATGATCAATACTTTATTGGACGGATATGCTGAACCAGCTGTTGGGCCCGTGGCTCAGGTGGTATGGAATTATTCCAAAGAACTGAAAGCTGATGCCTACGACCCGGAAGGCTGCAAATCACTTTTGGAGGAAGCAGGCTGGCACGACAATAATGGTGATGGAATCCTGGAACGCGATGGCAACGACCTTGAATTTGAAATTCTGACCCGGCAGTCAGACCCTATCCGGTCCGAAGGTGTGGTAATTATTCGGGAAAACTTCAGGGACATTGGGGCAAAGGTTTCCATTCGGTCTCTTGAATTGGCTTCAGGGCTGGCGCTATTGCGGAAGGGAGATTATGACGCCTATTTTGGTGCCATGAATCCCAACCTTTATGGGGATCCAACAGGTACTGTCCATTCAGCATCTATTGACGCCTTCAACAATGGTTTTTATTCTAATAGCAAGGTTGATTCCCTGCTCGAAGTTGCTTTAGCCATTCCGAACCGTGTTGAAGCTCAACCTGTATGGAATCAGTTGCAATTGGAATTGCAAAGGGATCCACCTTCAGCGTACCTGTTCTGTCCCATGCGGTTGGATGTGGTTTCGACCAGAATAAGAAATGTTCGGTCCCATGTTTTGTCACCGTACAACAACCTGATGGAATGGTGGATAGCACCTGAAGACCGAAAATATCGATTGAAATAAATTAACTTGATAACAACGGGGTACTCATGGCTAAATTTCATTTCGCAGGAAGCAGAACTTCATCCGTTTGGGGTTTTTGCTTTTTCCTTCTGTTAAGTTTGGCAGTTGGTTGTTCAGACACTACCGATCCTGTTGTGAGCCCAGATGATCTATCTTTTACTTACACTCCTGAGTCTGCAGTCGTAACAATGACCTTGGGCGATGGTACCAGTTTTTCAATCATCTGCACTCCGGATGTTCCCCTGCAGTGGAGTTGGAGTCTGAATGGTATGCCTGTCGGTCAGGAGCAGGTCTATGACTACCAATCCACGCATGTGGGTGTTGATACCCTTCGTGTTGAATATTCTTTCCAGTCGGTCTCCTGGAACCGGACGTGGTATGCAGATATTGAACAAAATGAAAGCACCGCTCCGAATAACATTCCCTGGGTTAATTTAGGTCATGGACCTCAAGCTGCCGATGTGGTTGTTTCGTGGCATCAGATACCAGCAGGTGTTTATCCGCTTTCGGAGTATGAAGTTGTCTTCAGTTATGACGGTGCCATTACTGAGGAGAACCTTAGTTCGGCCACTTCGTTGGCTGTTGTTCCTTTTGATGAAGAACTTGTGGCCTATTCGGTTACTTTTTCAGCTGTGGAACACGGTATGATTGCCGGAGCCGAAGCTTGGTTTACGGTGAGAGGGAAAGATGAACTGGGACAATGGTCAGCTATTCCCACAAGTTCTCAAAATCATGTCATCAGCTCACCATGGATGCTCGAAGGTTATGTTTATTCTGAGTCACTGGAACCCATTGCAGATCTGATCATTGATTATGGGTGTCCTTCCTGTCGGGTGAATACCGACGCTACCGGTTTTTTCTCCATTGGTCCTTTACCCAATGTTGATACTTTTGATTTACAGACAATGAGCGATGATTCCTGGTATGATTTTATCGCCCGAGATGTTGCCTACGATCCTGATGGAAATTATGATTTGATGGTTCTTTCCAAAGACGAAATTGATGCCAATTGTTCCACATATGATTCTGACTTTTTGACTTTCCTGAAAAAGATGACCAAAACAGAACAAGTTACGCCCTACCGTCCTAATCATAACTTGTATAAGTGGGAGCATTTTCCTGTTTCGGTTTACATTCCGGAATTTACAAATGAATTGCAATTGGATTATGGGGCTCTTTGTGATGAAGTGGTTGAGTTTTGGAACATTGCCATGGACGCTGATTATCTGGTTCAAGTGGATTCTCCAGATGAAGCAGATATTGAAATATATTTTGGTTATGAAAGTCCTCTTTATGCAGGACGTACAATTTTGAGCGAACCCAATGATATCAACTACAGTCTTGGTGATGTTATTCCTGAAAAAATTCTGGTGCATGTAAGGGATGATCTTAATCAGGAAATTGATGTGCAGGTTGTGGCCATGCATGAGCTGGGGCATGCTCTTGGGGCTTACAATCATGCTTCCTGTAATGGAAGCGAATTTCTGATGCGAAATGTCCCCACTGGGGCTCTGGATGGTGGACCGGAAAACGCCATTCATCCTGATGAACGTCGCATGTTTCGTGCAATAAGATATTTGCCTCAGGGGACAAATATGGCTGACTTTCAATAAACAGAAATAGCCGGTAATATTACCAATTTATTGAAACCTTTTTACCTCAAATATTCCAATTGTTGACACAAATGGGACTTATGATACGATTTACGCTTCGGATGATGTCAAGTGACTTAGACAGGAGATGATCATGCCCAATTCGCAAAAGGATTTTCTGACCAATCTTACCTCTGCTGAAATGAAGAAACTCCTGATTGCTCGGGAGCGCATTGATGTTCTTCTGATTGAAAAAAACAAATTGTCCAAAAAGCTGGATCGCGTTGAAGCAGAGCTGAGTCGTTTGATGAATGGGGCCGACAAGAAGCCTTCATCGGGAGGCAGAAAGAAGGTTGCCGGGAAAAAGGCAACCAGGAAGAAGGTTGCCAGGAAAAAGGCTGCTAAAAAATCAGTAACGAAAAAGAAAACTACAAAAAAGAAGGCTGCAATAAAGAAGGCAACCCGAAAAAAAGCGGGCCGCCCCAAGTTGTCGTTGAAAAAAACTGTCAAGAAAACAACCACGAAAAAGACTGGCAAAATAAAGCTGGAAGATGTCGTTGTTAAGGTCATAACAAGCAATGGCGGGCCCATGAATTACAAGGACCTTCTGGGTGTTATTTTGAAGAAGAAATTGTTTGTTTCAAAAAGCGCTAATTTTGACAATGTATTGAGGCGGACGCTTTCAACCAGTAAACTTGTAAAAAGGGCAGGCCGCGGCATTTATGCTGTCGCATGATTCTGCCCTCTGATGAAGTATTATTATGCGCCGTGAGATGATTATCCTGGTGGCCAGGCCAGAGCCCGGCCACCAAGTATATGAAGGTGCAAATGGCCTACAGTTTGACCACCATCACTGCCTTGGTTGATGACAAAACGGTAACCATTGTCCTGAAGACCTTCTTTTGTGGCAATGGTTTTTGCACAAGTCAACAATTCCCCCATCAGTTCCTGATCATTGTTGGAAATTTCATCGAGGCCACTGATGTGCCGGCGGGGGATGATCAGAATGTGCGTAGGTGCCTGAGGTGAGATGTCATGAAAAGCTATAAGGTTATCGGTGGAAAAAACCTCATTACAAGGGATTTCACCAGCAGCAATTTTACAGAATAAACAATCGTTCATTTTCAATTCCTTTTCGATGGCGTAAGGTCTTTTCTTCACTGAAGACTATCATAATCTTTTGGGACTGGCCACTTCAAGCATGAGGTTCAATGTGAATAGGGAATTTAGATTGAGTAGGGAAATCAGCATCAGAATTCTGGTTATTGGTTACAACGCTCTGGATGTGACCTTTCCTTATGAAGGGCATCCTGTTTTCGATTCCAAATCAGAAGTTCCTTTTATTCAAATTGGGGGCGGAGGTCCGGGCGCCAATGCAGCCATTGCCCTTGCCCGATTGGGAGCAGAAGTGCGGTTGATCACTCCGCTGACCGATGACCCAGGGGGCTTGATGCAAAAGGCGGAGTTGGTCCAAGCTGGCGTTGATATTGATCTGAGCCCCGTTTTTTGTGGCCATAAAATTGCGCGGGCCGTCATTATGGTCAACCCAGCCAATGCAGAGCGGGTCATCTTTTGGTCAAGAGGTCAGTTACCCCTTCTGGATTCTGATTTATGGGACGATAGCTTGTTGAGCGAAACGGACTTGTTATACTTCGACGGCCATGAGCCTTTGTTATCCTGTATGGCTGCAAAAAGGGCCCGTCTGGCCAATATTCCCATTGTTTTTGATGCTGGTTCGGTGAGGGAGGGCAGTGAAGAACTTGTTGCTGAATGTTCTGATGTTATCTCGTCTGCCACCTTCGCCACGGATCTTGCACAAACTGAAGACCCTTTTTCTGCCTTACACCAATTGCGTGGTCGGGGTCCTGAAAGGGTTGCTATGACATTTGGGCCCGGTGGCATTCTGGCTTTGGAGAATGACTTTTTTTATGTTCCCGCCTATGAGGTCGAAGCTGTTGACAGTACAGGTGCTGGAGATGTTTTTCATGCTGGTTATGCCTTTGCGACTGCTCAGGGCTCAACTTTCAGGGAAAGACTGGAGTTTGCAGCGGCTACCGCGGCAATCAAATGCCAACATTGGGGGGGACGAGGGGGCCTACCTTCAGCAGATGACGTCATAAAGTTCATGGATACGGCTTCACGACTTTCTCCACCCGAACGTTTTAGCCATTTATAGCCATATTCAAATACCTTTGTTTTTTGTGTTTTTTTCGCTGGACTTTCGTACATCTTTCGTATAGGGTTGCTTTGCTGAGGTTTCCGGATCAGTCGGGAACAGCTAGCTGTGAAGAAATCTAGAAAGAAATCTAGAAAGAAATCTAGAGTTAAATCTAGAGTGAATTTAATTCAGTTGATTGGCAGAAATGATTCAGCTGATTGATTCGATTCAGGAATTCCCTGTTACAGGTGTTGATCCGGAGGTTTTTTATGAGTTTAACCAGACGTCAGGCAGAAATTTTGGATTTTATTATTCAATTTACTGAAGTTCAGGGATTTGCCCCGACCTTGCAAGAGGTTGGAGATAAATTTGGTTTGTCATCCATGGCAACGGTTCATAAACACATCAGCAATCTGGTTGAAAAGGGATACCTTTTGCGCAGTCGCCGGAATTCCAGCCGTGACCTGGAAGTAGTTGATCAACGGTCAGACATGCCAAAATTAGTGAGTATTCCTTTGCTGGGCACGGTGGCCGCGGGCCTGCCCATTGAAGCTCTGGACGAACACGATGAAGTGATGTTGCCGGAAAGCTGGCTCGGTCGGGGACGTACATTTGCTCTTCGGGTTCGTGGGGATTCAATGATAGATGAGCAGATTCGTGATGGCGACACTGTAGTTGTGGAATCTCGGGAGATGGCACGAAATGGGGAAACGGTCATTGCTCTGGTTGACGGTGATTCAGTTACAGTGAAGCAGTATCATCGTGAAGGCGCATCCATTCGACTGCAACCGGCGAATCCTGCGGTACCGGTCCTGATTCTGCCTGAAAACAGAGTTCAGGTTCAGGGAGTGGTTATTGGTGTTCTGCGGCGATTTTAGGCCCTCACGGCTTTTTTATTCATGATCGATTCCAATATTTTGCACATCAGGTTGCATGAACCAAAAGTTGCACATGAGTTGGATAATTTCGCCGAGGATAGTAAAACTTTTTCAGAAATTTCCCCGAGGTGGTGGACAGATCCGACTGGAGTATTCTTTGATCTGAAAGGTACCGGCCGTTTGTACGGCTCCTGGATTGAAGGTGCAGAAAAAGTTCTAAATAAGCTCAAATGTGATTTGCCTTTGTCTTCGGCGGGTTTGGCCTCATCACCTTTTTCCGCCCAATTGGCTTCTCTTCAGGCACAATATTTTGGGAAAGGCCAATTTCTTGCGGTTCCCAACGGTATGGTGCCAGCTTTCCTGGCTGGATTTCCCATTCAAACTCTGGGTAACGAATTTCCGGAATCGCCCCGGCTGAATCAACTGGGAATCAGAACTTTGGGCGATCTTCAGACCATCCCCATATCTTTACTGAGAGCAGTTTTTGGCAATTCAGGCGACAGGCTCCACCAGATGGCAGAGGGGAGTTATTTCCCCCCCGAAAAGGCAGCTGTGTCCAAAAAAATTCTCGTCACTTCTGTAACCTTTGGCAAACCATTGATCAGCAATACTGCCGAACGTGCCTTAATGCGTGCCCTGACAATGCGGTCACTGCCCCTTGGGGACCAATCTGGCCAAGTTGTTCTTTCACTGGAATGGGTTTACTCCGTAACTATGATTAAGGCCCTCGGCGCCCCGGAAAGACGGACTGTGAGGGGATGGTTGGCCTGTTTTGAACGGTTGTGGAAGATGTTCCCCTCTAAAAGGCATGGCATTCGCAAAGTTGAGTTGTTTTTCCTGCCCCAAAAAGGTTTGGGGACTCATCAGTTGGATATTTTTGATAACCAATTAGGGCAGGATTGTCTTGGGCGCACCATTGCAGATATTCGCAAAATGACAGACCCGGGTCTGGCTTTGGCAAGCGAGGAGTTACTCAAATTCTGGGGTGCGAAGTGGTTCGATCCTGAATAAAACGGGAAAAACTGCCAACTGGATGGACAGGGTGGTTGACGTTGCGGGATCCTGCGGGTAGCATAACATCATCTTGTGTATTACGTTCAGGTTGAAAAGCAGGAGTTTTACCAATGGTCAAAAAAGTCCCTTCGGGGCAAATGGATGAAATTTTCGAAATTCTGGTGGCGTCCTATGCTCAGAAAAGTGGTGGACTTCCACCAGAGGGTGAACTCTGCTGGCATCCAGCTACTGATGCTTATGAAACTGAGGATGCTTTTGTTGTTCAAATGGATCTTGCGGGTATGGACCCTCAAAAAATTGAAGTTTTGGCCGACGAGCACAGTTTGCTGGTCCGTGGAATTAGGCCCGAAACTCCTGCTGATGGTAAAAAGCATTACCACAAAATGGAAATTAGCATTGGGCCGTTTTCGCGTCGAGTTCCATTGTCGGTGGAAGTTGATCCCAACGAGGCTACGGCCATCTATCGAAATGGTTTTCTTATCATCACTTTCTCCCGTGGTTCGTCCCGGGACAGTGGTAAACACAGCATTAACATCAGTCGATGATTGAACGAACTTTTTTCCGGAGAATTTATCCGGTTACAGATTGCAGCTGACGATGGATTTTATGTTGCAGCAAAACACAACCGAAGGAGCAGGACACCATGCCGGAAAATGACCGGAATCTCATGGAAGACGATCAGCACGAAGAGTTTTTGATTCCCGACGAAATGCCCATTTTGCCCATCAGCGAAGCGGTCATTTTTCCTGCGATGATGGTTCCTCTGGTCTTGAGTGATTCCAACCTCGTTAAGTTGGCCGACGATTGTCTGGCTGGCGATAAAATTCTGGGAACCTTTGCTCAACGCGAACTTGTGGCCGATGAAGAAGGCGATGTGGATGAGAAGGATCTTATCTACCACATTGGCACAGCCGTAAAAATTCAAAAAATGTTGCGTTTCCCCGATGGTAGTATGCGGCTTCTGGGGCAAGGGGTGGCCCGTTGTAAAATCACTGAATTTGTTGACGGCGAACCATACATGAAAGCCAGAATAGAGCTTATCGATGAAGATATTCAGGAAGATTCCCGCACCCTGGCTTATATGCGTGGTGTGGCTAATAATTTCCTGAAAATCATTGATGCCAACGAGACTCTTTCTGAAGAACTTAAAGTGGTGGTCATGAATATCGATGATCCGGGAAGGTTGGCCGACTTGATCGCCACCAATCTGGAAATTGATGTGGCCGAGAAGCAAAGCATACTGGAAGAAAAATCACCCCGAAAACGTCTGCAGATGCTTTCCAAAATTGTGCTGCGTGAATTGGATGTTGTTGAGTTGGGGCAAAAACTTCAAACCAACGTTCGCAAAAGCATCGACAAAGACCAACGAGAATACTATTTGCGTCAACAACTGAAAGCCATTCAGCGTGAATTGGGCGATGTTGACGAAGGATCGGTTGAGCTGGATGAACTGGCTGAACGCATTGCCGAGGCTGACCTGCCCGAAAAAGTTCAGGCAGCCGCTGAAAAAGAATACGACAGACTGGGGCGCATGTCTCCCGGTGCCAGTGAATACACAGTAAGCAAAACTTACGTCGACTGGTTACTGGATTTGCCCTGGAATATCAGCAGTGAAGACAAACTGGACCTCAAACGGGCTCAGGAAATTCTTGAGCGAGACCATTTTGGTCTCGACGATGTTAAAGAAAGAATTATTGAATATCTTGCCGTCCGAAAATTGAAAGACAATCACCGGGGTCCAATTCTTTGTCTTTCTGGGCCTCCCGGTGTTGGTAAAACCAGTCTTGGCAGAAGCATCGCCGAAGCTGTGGGACGAAAGTTCTTCCGCTTCAGTCTGGGTGGAATGCGCGATGAAGCTGAGATTCGTGGTCACCGTCGTACCTATGTGGGGTCTATGCCCGGGCGCATTATTGCTGGCCTGAAAGAATGTGGAACCAACAATCCTCTTATCATGCTTGATGAAATTGACAAACTTGGCAATGACTTCCGTGGTGATCCGGCCAGTGCTTTGCTGGAGGTCCTGGATCCTGAACAAAACAGTGACTTTACTGATCACTATCTCACTCTTCCTTTTGATTTGTCCAAAGTCATGTTCATCACCACCGCCAACATGCTCGATACTATTCCCCGGCCTTTGCTTGACCGTATGGAAATGATTCAACTGGCGGGTTATACCAATCTAGAAAAACAGCAAATTGCCAAACGATATTTGGTGCCCCGGCAAATTGAAGAGAATGGGTTGACCAGCAAACATATTCGTTTCACCGATGCTGGCCTGATGGCCATTATTGAAGATCATACCCGAGAAGCGGGTGTGCGTAATCTGGAACGGGAAATTGGTGGTGTTTGCCGTAAAGTGGCTACTTCAGTTGCCAAAGGGAAACGCACGAAACAAAGCATTGGGGCAAAAAATCTCGAAGATTATCTCGGCCCCGCCAGCTACAGCGGTGATCGTCTGCGAAGCCGACTGAAGGTGGGAGTTGCCACGGGCTTGGCCTGGACTCAGGTGGGAGGTAAAATTCTCTACATCGAAGGGCTCAGCCTGCCAGCAGGTCGTGGTCAATTGAAACTGACTGGCCAGGTTGGAAGTGTCATGCAGGAATCAGCCAGCGCGGCCTACAGCTACTTGAGAAACCGATTTGCCGGCCGCGAGGAATTTGTCGATTTCTTCACCAAACGTGATATTCACATTCACCTTCCTGCAGGAGCCATCCCCAAAGATGGTCCCAGCGCTGGAATCGCCATGGCCTCCGTTCTGCTATCGCTGTTGATTAACAAAGCTTTGCCACGGCGCACGGCCATGACTGGAGAGATCACTCTTACGGGCAAAGTTCTGCCCATTGGTGGACTTCTTGAAAAGGTTCTGGCTGCTCATCGGGTGGGTATCAAGCAGGTCATTATTCCGGCAGCAAATGAAGTTGATGTGGATGAAATACCGGAAGAAGTTCGTGATGCCATAGAATTTGTTCCCGTCAGTCATGTGGATGCAGTATGGGAAACTATTTTCCCTGAAATCGCAGACGGAACCTACTGAAAGAGGGCAGTTCTTTGTCGGAGCACCGATTAATTACTTCTATGATGCGGCCCTTTTTCCGAAAGGGGCAGGCAGCGCAATTCACTTTGCCGGGGATTCTCAATGAGTCCAGCCGCATTTTGTGCATCGACTCCGGAGACCTGGCGGAACTTGTTTTTCACGTCCCTCTGGTCAAAGCCATCAGAAAAAACTATCCGGCTGCCCGCATCGATTTTCTGGTTCCTGAAAAACATGAGCCCCTTTTGGTTCCCAGTGGACTGGTCAAACAATGCATTGTTTATAAAGAAAGCCAACTGAATCCATGGCGCCCCGCTTATGCCTCTTTGTTGCGACAACTGGGCAAAGGGCATTACGACATGGCTGTTGTGTTGACTCGAAATGCGGCTCCACGTCTGGAACTGGCTGCTTTGGCCAGTGGTGCGAGTTTGCGATTGGGGCCTTCGCATGAAGATTCCTGGCCAGCAGTTAATTTTGAGATCAGGCTACCCGAAGGTTCTGGTCAATATTTTGGTGATCGTATCTTATCGGCAGGTCCATTTCTGGGGCTCACAGCCCGAGATATGAACTCTCGTTGGCCATTACCAATGGAGTTGGTGCGGCAAACGGCTCAACAGGTTCACTTTCACAAGCCAAACCCCGATCAAATTCTCATTGGCGTGGAACCGGGAGTCAGCAAAACCGGTCACAAGCTTGAGCTCGAAAACCTGCACTTTCTGGTACGGCAAATGGCCACTCACTACATTTGCCGTGTAATTCCTCTGGGAAAACCAAACGATTCAGGATTGCTAAAGAAATTTGAATTAAAGCTCTCAGACACTCCTTTGGGGCTGAGTCGGGAAACGTTAATGGACAATGTCCTGATTCTTTCACAATGCGATTTGTTCCTGGCCGGAAATACTGATTTATTCCATTTCTCGGTGGCCTTGGGTGTACCAACCATTGGTCTGTTTTCAAAAGATGAGTTGCCCAGCTGGATTCCCGGAAACCGAAAACGAGTTCGGGTTCTTACCTTGGACAAAGCCGGTAAAGTTGATCTTGAAACACTAATGGAAGCTGTAGAAACAGTCACTGATGGGCGAACAACCAAAGCGGCAAAGGTTATTGACCCCGTTGTTGGTGGCAACCCTGAGCAACCGGGATCACCTCCGTCCCAAACTTCACATGACTGACCAGAGCGAATCATCCTTGCAATTTAACGTGCTTCTGGTGGCCCCCAATTGGTTGGGCGATGTTGTCATGTTTTCTGCTTTGGTTGAGTTTCTTCATCAGCAACGGAATCTCCCCGGGGGCACTCTTTTAAATGTCGGTTTGGTTGTGCGTTCATCCTGGGCACCTCTTTTTGAAGAAGACAATCGGGTTGATTTTATTTTTACGGTTGACCGCAATGGTCGGCATGGGGGATTTGCCGGAGGATTTCGTTTGGGAAGGGATCTCAGGAAATTAAAGCCCGCAGCAATTATTTTAGGGCCTCCTTCTTTCCGAATGGGATTGGCTTCTTTTGTGACTGGTGCCAATTTACGTATCGGGTACAACAGCGACGCCCGTGGTTTTCTTTTGACCCATAAACGTAAGGTTCCACCACGTGGTGCATATCACCATAGCCAGGAATTGGTTCAACTGGGGCGTGACTTCATGGACGCTTTGGGGTGGAATGTGGAAGAAGCCCCTGTGTGGCCTCAGCTAAGCGGGTGTCATTTCATGACTCCGGTTATCAAACCTGATGTGCCTTTGTGGATTCTTGCTCCAGGTGCCACTTTTGGTTCTGCAAAAAGTTGGTCTTTCAAAAATTCGTTGGAATTTGTCCGTTCTGTTGTTTCTCTACGTAAAGCGAAGCTGGTGGTGCTGGGTGATTTAGCTGCTTCGGATTTTACAGCCAAGTTGATTGAAGAGACCGGGTATTCTGCTTCTGATGATTTAAATGGCAATTCTGAAATTGTTGATCTCACAGGAAAAACCGATTTGAAGCAGGTTGTTTCCATCCTGAAAAGCTGCCAGGTTTTTGTGGGGAACGACAGTGGCCTGATGCATTTGGCAGGAGCGTTAAAAGTCCCGACGGTGGGTGTTTTTGGTTCTTCAAATCCCCAATGGACACATCCTTGCGGCCCCCGTACCAGAGTGGTTGTTGCCGAAGGTTTCGCTTGTCAGCCCTGTTATTTAAAAGAGTGCAACCAGAAGGAATTCTGTCTTGACAGTGTATCTGCCCAGCAGGTTATGCTTGCCGTAGATGAAGTCCTTGCCACCGTTGAACCGAAAGGCTGACATGGCACTATGGAAGATAACAAAAACTCCTGAAGATTCTTCAGAGCGGCCAGCAATTTTCCTGGACCGTGATGGTGTTCTGGTGAAAGATTGCCATTACCTTTCAGATCCCGAAAAAGTGGAAATTTTGCCTGGAGTGGTGGAAGCGTTAAAAAAATTTCGTCAGGCGGGTTTTTTGTTAATCGGAGTTTCAAACCAATCAGGTTTGGGACGGAAAATGATTTCAGAGAATGAGTTTCATAGCGTCATGGTCAAGATGGATGACTTGTTTGAAAAAGAAAACCTGAGTCTTGATGCTTTCTACTTTTGTCCTCACGCACCCGATGATCATTGTCAATGCCGGAAACCCTTGCCGGGAATGTTGCAGGAAGCGGGACAGGATTTTTCCTGGGCGAAAAGCAAGTCCTGGGTCATTGGCGATAAAGAAAGTGATGTTGCCTTGGGACGTCATGCGGACCTTGGGGCGATTCTTGTCAAGACTGGTTATGGGGAAAAACAAAAAGATGTCGTTGAAAAAAAATGGCAGCGCGACAACCGGGTTTTTGTTGTGGAAGATCTTGCTGCTGCTGTTGAGGTAATCTTTGGCAATACGTCAACCGGGACTATGCTGTGAGTTGGTCACTCGAGGGGAAGCCTCTCAGGTCCATCCTTGTTTCAAGGTTACGGTATTTGGGTGACATAATCATGAGCACTCCAGTTTTGCAAGTCTTGCGGCAAGGTGACCCGGAAATTCATCTGGGTTTTTTGGCTGAAGAAGGGCACGCACAAATCTTGGATCAGCATCCCTGGGTTGACCAGATTCACTATCTGAGGACAACCCGCCGCGGGAACGATGCAAGTGCCCGGTCAAAATCAGCTAATACTTCTGGAGCAGACAGTTATGGAGGATGGACAATGGTCCAGAATCTCCGGTCCGCTGATTATGACTTGGCAGTGGATTTGTTCTTCAACCCTCGCAGTGCCTGGTTGCTGAAGTTGAGCGGAATTCCCCAACGCATTGGTGGCACCCGGGGCAGCCGGCGGTTTCTTTACACTCATTCTGTTCTGCCCTCCGAATCTCCTGAAGATTTTAGGGGATTGATGACCCTTGCTCCTGGAGGAATGGGTGAACACCTGTCTCGGTTGGCCCCCTTGGTTCATGTTGAATCGGGTCTGGGTTTTTTGCAGTGGTTTGAAAAAGAATTCAAAGGCCAAGCTATGAAACCAGTGTTACCCCTTGAATTTTGGCGGCAGCAATTGAATTCCGATACCGTTCCGGATTCCACAACTATTGAAAAGAATAATGATTCTTCTGTTGTGGTTCTGGCTCCAGGTGCAACATGGCCCAGCAAAGAGTGGTCCTTAGACCATTGGAGTCAGTTAATTGAGAGAATAATGCAGGAAACTGACTTGCAAATATGGGTTTTGCAACCACCTTCCTCTCACCAGAATTGGGCAAAACTTTCCCAAAATATTCAACCGGGAAGAGGTCAGATTTTACCACCCTTGTCTTTGAAAAAGGTGGTGGGGATTCTCAGTCAAAGTTCATTGTTGATCAGTGTTGATGGTGGTATCATGCATTGTGGCGTAGGGTTGGGTGTGCCAACATTGGGTTTGTTTGGCCCTTCAGATGATACCTTATGGTTTCCTTATGAAAATTCGGGGCCTTTTCGGGTTGTTTCCAACAGGGCTCATTGCGCTCCCTGCGACCTTCACCAATGCGATCAGTTCATTTGTCTGCCGGAACTTGGCGTCGAAGCGGTGCTCAATTCTGGTTTGGAACTATTGAAATCCGGGAGAGGGTAAAGACAGGCGGACCATGTTCAACCGTTTTCATCAGATCGATAGAATTCTTTTGATCAGACGCAAAGCACTGGGCGATTGCCTGGTCTCTTTGCCTGGGGCCAGAGAATTGCAGCGGATTTATCCCCACGCAAAAATTGACATGATTATTGATGCTCCTTTTGCGCCATTATTGAGTCTTCTTGCTCCTGATATTTGTATTATTCCCTGGAGTAATAAAAATGTTTCTATTCTGGATTCTTTGAAGTGGTACCAAAAATTGTGGTCAAAAAATTATGATTTGGTCATTGATTGGTTGGGAAACCCTCGCACCGCTCTTTGGGCTGCTGCAACCGGGGCTCGCTTTAGAATAGGATACGATCTGCCTCGCCGCCGATGGGCCTACAATCTGGTTTCTCCACGCAACAAATCAGCAGCAACTCAACTGCAAAGTTTTGCCGGGGAGGCTTTTCTGGATCCCTTAAGAACTTTGGGTTTGAATCCGGAATCATGGGGCAGGCAAATTCAATCCTTCCAGTGCCCTGCTTTGCCTTCAAGTGAAATGAACACAAAGTATCGGACCTGGCGGGACAATTGGTTACCTGAATCCGGCGTGAAAATTGCTTTAATGATGAGTGCCACCTGGCCTGCCAAAGCTTGGCCGGTGAAGCAGGTTTTCCAATTGATGAATCAATTGATCTCCCTAAATTACAACCCACTTTTTATCCCTGGCCCGGGTGATGAAAAAATGGAGAATATTCTTAAAACCCGATTCAAATCTGAGTTTGGGTCCTTGGATTTAAATGACTTTTTTGCCCCCCCAACAACCTTAATTGAATTAGCTGATCTCCTATCCCATTGTCAGGTTTTTGCTGGTACTGATTGTGGCGGACGACATCTTGCAGCTGTTATGGGTTTGCCCACAGTAACGGTTTTTGGACCAACCGATTCAGAAGGTTGGAACCTGAACAGCCCTCGCTTTGTTTCTGTTCAAAAGGATTTGGATTGTTTGGGTTGCGATTACAAAATCTGCCCTCTGCCCGGACATCCCTGTATGGAAAAAGTGTCAGCTCACGAGGTTGTCACAGGTTTGCAGAGAGTCTTGCAATTGAAGGAAAGGCAATCCGATGGCCGGAATAACTAAAAATTCTGTTTTTTTGATGGTCATTTTTTGGGGTTTTTTGGGGGGAGCAACTTCCGGAATCGTTCTTGCCGAAAATGAGCCTTTGCCCAACCGTGCCATTGCTTTTGGTCCCGGGGAAAAAATGGTTTTCTCCATCGGTTATGGATTGGTCAATGCTGGTGAAGCTTCTGTGGAAGTATTGGGACTTACGGAATACCAGGGACGGACCTGTTATCATTTCCAAAGCAAGGCCAATAGCAATCAATTTTTTTCGTCTGTTTACAAGGTCCGGGATAAAATTGTCAGCTATATGGATGTTGAAAAATTTTACAGTCGATATTTTTATAAAAGGCTTCGTGAAGGTGATTACCGAAAGAGCGTTGAGATCAGTTTTGACCATGAAAAGGAGGTGGCGTACTACGCCAATGGGAAGGAGTATCCCACCTCCCGTGGGGTTCTTGATGTCCTGGCCGCTGGATATTTTGTCAGAACTCTGGAATTGGTTGAGGGAGCAGTGTATGATGTTCCTGCTCACAGTTCTCGCAAAACCTACGATTTGAAGGTGTATGTTCACGGTAAAGAGACTATCGAAGTTGAAGCGGGAATTTTTGAGTGTTTTGTCGTGGAGCCAATTATGCAGGGCGAAGGCCTTTTTAAGCATGAAGGTAAACTGACCATCTATTTATCCGATGATCAGTACCATGTTCCAGTCCTAGTAAAAGCCAAGGTCCCAGTTGGATCTATAAAAGTTGAATTGAAATCTTTTCAACCCGGCCGACCTATCTCGAAAGACGATATGAAATAAATGCAGTTGCATTCAGACAGTAGAGCCTACGTGCCCCACAAAAACTGGCTTCAGGATGAAGACTCGTCTGATGCTCATCCAGGATGGAATTTTATCCTCCTGGTAACTGTACTGGCAACAATATTGCGCTTTTACCGTCTAGATGGTCAATCCCTATGGGTTGATGAAATACTGACCTGGAACATGATCCGCCCTCGGGAAGACATCCATTTATGGACTCAGGTATGGGACTCCATTCAAGCACCATTGTATTTGCTCTTTGTCTGGCCACTAATGCGAATTTCTGAAACGGAATTCATGATGAGATTACCCTCTGCCGTGGCTGGGGTTTTAACCATTCCGGTATTTGCAACTTTGCTCAGTCGGTTGGTTGATGTTCGGGCTGCCCGGTTGGGAACTCTGTTATTGGCCGTTAGCCCTTTTCATGTCTGGTATAGCCAAGAGGGCCGAGGATATTCTTTTCTTGTATTCTTTGTTGTTTTATTGTCCCTGATATTCCTGGAAATGATGACAAAAGGCCCCAAAGGGCTTCTGGCCTTTGCCTTTGCTCTTACCGGGGCGGCAGCCATTCTGAGTAACATGTCCGCTCTGTTTTTGATTTTTGCCATGGGGGTTTCACTTCTAATTTTAAATCGCCCTCAAGGCAGTAAAGAATGGGTGTTGTGGGCTTTGGCTCTTGCCGGGGCGGTCCTTTTGGCTTCACCCTGGATTTTAAAGGCCAGTGGCATTTGGGCCATTGATAGAATAGTGCCCGGGGCAGATACTGGTGTTTCTCTGCGTGGGGAGTCCACTTTTTCCCCTATGGCCATTCCCTATTCATTTTTTACATTTTTCTTTGGTTACAGTTTTGGCCCTTCCTTGCGGGAATTGCATCAACCTGATCGTTTGGCTGTTCTTCGTGCGTACTTGCCCTGGTTGGTCCTGGGTGCCATTCCTGTCTTTCTGGGATTGTTGTCATCGTTAAGGCATTTGGGTTCCAAGCGGCTTTTCCTTTTGGTTTTTGTGTCTGTTCCTTTGGCTATTTTAGTTCTTTTGGCGGTTAGAAATATTAAACCCTGGAATCCACGATATTTGTCGGTCATTTTTCCTTTTCTGGTTTTGCTTCTGGCACTGGGGGTGACCCGGCTTCCAGGTTCCTGGAGCCGGGGGATATCAATTCTGATGATTGTTCTGTCCTTTTGGGCTTTATCGGGCCACTATTGGAACGCGCGTTACAGCAAAGCCGATGTACGGCAGGCTGTGTCTTTCGTTCAATCAGGTAATGTAAAAGAGGATCCGATTCTTGTCCCTGTCGTTACGGGAGTTTATAGATTTTATGATAATAGTACCACTGAACTTGTAAGTACTTATGGTGAAGGAATACTGAATTCGGATTCTCAGACTCAGGAGTTCTTTGATCGAAAATTGTCGCAGTTTGATAGTTTTTGGTTGGTCTCCAGCCGAGAATGGTTTTTCGATCCCAAGGGGTTATTGCCTGTCTTACTCAGCCGGTCCGGAAATTTGACTCTGGAAGAAGACTTGCCTGGCGTAAAAATTTATCATTGGACGGCACCGAAAACCCAACGGGGGCGGCCATGAGCTCAGAGAATTATTACGGATCAAAAGAGAATTTCCACAAATTCGCCCGCCAATCCAGTGATGATATTGCCTTGGATGATAGCTGGGTGTATTGTTTTCTGAAGAGGGCTTTTGACCTAATGGCCGCCGCCGGTGGCCTGTTGCTATTGTTGCCACTGTTCCCGTTTATTGTTTTTCTCATTAAGCTTGAGAGCAAAGGCCCTATCTTTTTTCAACAGACCAGAGTGGGGTATAAGGGGCAACTTTTTGGTTGTAATAAATTTCGCTCCATGTTTATCGATGCCGAAGAACGGAAAAATGAACTGGCTCATTTGAACGAAGCCACCGGAGCGGCTTTTAAAATCAAAGATGACCCAAGAATTACCGGCGTAGGACGCTTTCTTAGACGCAGCAGTCTCGATGAATTCCCCCAACTGTTGAACATCCTTAAAGGGGACATGAGCGTTATCGGGCCCCGCCCTCAAATTCCTTCAGAAGTTGCTGACTATACACCAGAGCATGCCCAACGGCTTCACGTGAAACCTGGTCTGACATGCTTGTGGCAGGTTTCCGGCCGCAGTCATCTCGACTTTCAGGAATGGATGGAACTGGACCGCGAATATGTTGAAAAACGAAATATCCTTTTTGATTTGAAGATTCTGGCGCGGACCCTGCCTGCAGTCATTGAAAGAAAAGGTGCCTATTGAACATCCTGGGAATTGGAACTGACATTGTTTCGGTGAAACGAATTGCCGATCTTGTGGACCGTCATGGGGACCGCTTCCTGAATAGGTGCTTCCAACTTGAGGAAATTCGATATTGCCAAAGCAAACCGGTCTCAATGGCGGCTTCCTTAGCGGGTCGTTGGGCCGCAAAAGAAGCTTTTTTGAAAGCACTTGGTAGACAGGTTACCCACATTCCTTATGGTGAAATAGAAGTCATTCGTTCCAAAACCGGTCCGGTTAGTTTGAAATTGCATGGGCGTGCAGCTGACGCTTTGGATTTGATGGGGGGGCGGGTTTGTTTTTTGACCATCAGTCATGAAAAAAACTTCGCCATAGCCACAGTAATAGTTTCCCATTAGTTGTGCCGGGGAGAATGTTGCTGGCTTAAATTATGCAATTCCTTCTGCATGACATATTTGAAATATCCCCCAAAAGGCTGGCAGCCTCCGTTCTGCCCGAACGGGAACTGCAAGTTCCACAATCAGTTAATGAATCAGTGGCGCTATAAAGAATTCGGATCATACTATCGTTCTACTGACAACCGTAGGGTTCAACGATATCAATGCCTGTCATGCAAACGCACCTTCTCCACTCAAACATTTTCCACAACGTACTGGCAAAAACTGCCTGACATGGATGAGCAGATCTTCCTTAAAACCGTCAATGGGATGGCAAATCGACAGATAGCCAGAGATTTGGAAATCGATCCAGTAACTGTCGATCACAAGTTGGCCCGGTTAGGTAGGCATTGCCTTCTTTTCCTTACACAAATGCTAGAACATGCAAAGCCAGCAAATGAAATAGTGTATGACGGTTTGGAAACTTTCGAATTCAGTCAGTTTTTCCCCTACCACCATAACTTGGCTATTGAGAAAAACACTGATTTTGTACTTTTCTTTAATGACAGTGAGTTACGGCGAAAAGGTGTTATGACAAAGGCACAAAAACCACGTCGGGCTGAATTAGAAGAGCTATTGGGCAAACCCGACCCCAAAGCCATTAGAAAATCTACTGAAGAAATGTTGGATGTGACTATCCAAGGGCAGGGAAAAGTGATTTTGTATACTGACGAGCACAAGCAATACATCAATCCAATCCGGAAATACCAGGGCCAGGTAATACACGAGGTTACTTCAAGTAAAGATTGTCGTGACCACAATAACAACCTGTGGGAGATTAATTTATTCGACATGCTTCTAAGGCATAGTAGTAAAAACCATACTCGAGAAACGATTGCCTTCTCCAAACGCAGGCAAGCGGCATCGGAGCGATTGGCTATTTTTGCGGTTTATCGGAATTTTTTGCTCGGTCGTCGCCAGAAAAATCGCTGGAGTCCGACTCCGGCAATGGCTCGCGGGTTATTGGACAGGAAGTTGTCGGTGTCAGATGTTCTTGAAGGGCGGTTGTTTGTACGACACTTCGTGTTACCGGTAAGTTGGGATGAATACTATTGGCGGAGGGTGTCTACTCGAATAATAAAAAACGAACGGTGCCATAATTTAGTTTATGCAGAGTGATCTCAAATTGAGAAATGGAGATTTTCAGAGTTGGCAACATTCTCCACGGCACAACAAAAAGGGTTGGTTGAGGTTTGGGGATGTGTTAAATTGTTTATTCCAATAAAGTAGCCATCCCAATCCGAGGTCCCATCAGAAAATGAATTTGGATTATTTGATTATCGACGTGTTCACCTCTGAACCTTTTGGTGGCAGTCGACTCAATTTGTTTCTCCGTGGTGATACTGTCCCAGAATCTTTAATGCAGAAATTGGCATTGGAGATGGGGTGTGGTGAAACCGCTTTTGTGGTCCCTGCCCGTAGTGGAGGGAGCAACCGCGCTGGATTGCGTGTTTTTACTCCTGCAGCGGAAATCCCCTTTGCCGGCCACTCGGTTCTGGGTGCCACGTTCGCCATGGATTACCTTCAGAAAAGGGAAAGCGGCGAAAAAACAGAAGATTTTGTCTGGGAATTGGAAGCTGGGAATTATGTTGTTCACACCCGCGATGATGAGGATGGCCGAATTTATAGCTTGCAGCAGGATTCGCCGGACTTTTTGGGACAGTACTTCCACCGGCGTAAAGTAGCATCCACTTTGGGGCTTGCTGAAAATGAAATAACCATCACAGGTTTGCCCTGCGAAGTGATTTCTACAGGCCTTCCTATTCATATTGTTCCGGTGGACAGCCTGGAAACCATGGAGAGAATCAATCTTCGCCGCCGGGATGCCGATTCCATCGCAGCAGACCTTGGTTTTGGCGATTTGTATGTTTTTACCTGCGAAACCATAAATGAAGAAAGCACTGTGCATTGCCGCATGTTTGCACCTCATTTTGGCATCCCGGAAGATCCCGCCAGTGGATCTGCATCAGGGGCCCTGGTTGCTTATCTGGTTAAACATCGCCTTGTAAAATTGAGCTCTAATATTACTGTTATCTGCGAACAGGGGCTGGAAATGGGCCGCCCGAGCCGTATTATTGCCCAGGCTGAAGTGGTTAACGGCAAAGCTCGCAACATAACCGTCGGTGGTAGTTGTGTCCTGGTTGGAAATGGGACCATTCTGAGTCCCTGAGAGAATCTCAATCTTGTCAATAGTTGCAGGGGGTTGCTTCAAGCCTCCTGCCTGATCGAATGAAGAACAAAAAAAAAAGAGGATAAGTTCATGAACGTTCCAGCTGGATTGTCATCTGAAATGTGCGAAATGGTTGTGCAGACCCTAAAACAGGTTACGGCTCGCGAGCTTCCTGATGATTATATTCTTGAACTGGATGAGAAAGATGAATTTCCATCTGACGTTATTCAAAAGCTCCTTTCTCCCGATGTGGGAATGCATCTGATCTTTCTGCCGGAAAATGTCGGTGGATTGGGTGGAGGAGCCCGAGATATATGTCGGGTCAGTGAAGAAATGGCCAAAGCGGATCTGGGTGTTGCCACTGCATTTCTGGCAATCTGCCTGGGCACGGACCCCATTCTGGTTGGTGGCACCGATGAACAGAAGCAAAAATGGCTGAATCGCATTGCTTCTGAAGGCATGATTGTCGCTTACGGCGTTACTGAGCCTGCAGCCGGCAGTAACGTAGCGGGCATGCAGACTACTGCCGACCAGATTCTGGATTCCGATGGTAAGGTAACTGGATACCGCCTCAATGGGACCAAGCAGTTCATTACCAATGGTGGTGTGGCTCAGCTGTATACCATTCTTGCCAAAACCCCAGGTGGGTTAAGTTTCTTTGTTGTCGAACGTGATACAAAGGGTCTGGAGGTTGGTCGCCATGAAGACAAGCATGGTATTAGGGCCAGCAATACCACTGGGGTTGTCATGGAAGACGTGGAAATACCGGCTGAAAACCTCATCGGTCTGGAAGAGGGCCAGGGACTAAAGCAAGCTAATGCTGTTTTTGGATACACCCGCCTGATGGTCGGAGCTTTCGGACTCGGTGGGGGACAAGCTCCTTTGGAGAGGGCTCTTGCTTACGCCAAAACCCGGGAACAATTTGGTTCTCCTATTTTTGAAAAACAAGGTTATCGGTTTAAACTACTGGTGGACAACTGGATTAATCTGGAAGCCGGACGGGCTTATGCAGAGCAATCGGCTCTGACCATCGATAACGGGAACCATGATCTGGCTACAGAAGGCAGCATCGCAAAAGTGTGGTGTACTGAAGCTGGTCTCAAGGCAGCTAACGATTCCATTCAAGCTCTTGGAGGGTATGGCTACACTCGTGAATACATGGTGGAGAAAATGTATCGCGATGTTCGAATTACAACTATTTATGAAGGTACCAGTGAAATACAGCAAAGCATCATTGGCATGTTCCGGTGGAAACAAACGGTACGGTCCAAAGGCCAGTTTTATGAAGATCT
This sequence comes from bacterium, assembly GCA_024223715.1. Taxonomy (GTDB): domain Bacteria; phylum Krumholzibacteriota; class Krumholzibacteriia; order LZORAL124-64-63; family LZORAL124-64-63; genus LZORAL124-64-63. Next base: position 35,555 of record JAAEOA010000390.1, read on the forward strand.
GGCTGTGACCATGGATCAGTTGCACGAGGGAAATTCTCTCGTCGGTGGAGAAATGGTTGCTGCTGCTGTTCGTGGATTGAACAACGTAGTCCAGTATTTGCACAACGGCCGCCTTACCCGAAATCAAGTGGTCATGTTTGCCATGGCGGACATGATGACCATTTGCGAAGTGGCTTCGGCTTTCAGTTTGAAAGCTGGTCGTCTTGCTGAAGAAGGTCACCAGGATGCCACCCATTTTGCTGAAATGAGCCGGGTCTTTGCCCGCAAAGCTTGCAGTGCGGTACTTGACGGAGGGCAAAGGTGTCTCGGTGGGTTGACCGCCGGGGACAATGATGAAGCCCTCGCTTCAGGCACTGAGCTGCTGGCTGAGCTTCGTAATTCCATGCCTTTGATCCTGACTGCCGGTCAGTGGCGAGATATGGAAGCAGTGGGGGAAACCCTTGGGCAGCTGGGATAAGGAGCTTGAAAGTGTCAGCTGTGGTTGAAAAAATTGCCAGATACCGGGAGATACTGCAGTCTAACCCTCAGTCTCGCGTTTATGTTCCTTTGGCAGATTTGCTTCAAAAAACCGGGGACACTGATGAAGCTCTGACTCTTCTGGAAGATGGCCTGTCACGAAATCCTGATCATCAGGCTGCAATGGTGGTTTTGGGGCGCACTCTTTTACAGGCTGGGCGTCAGGGCCATGGCATAAAAGTATTGCAACGGGTACTTGATTTGAGCCCTGATAACTTTGTGGTTTTGCGAATCCTGGTTGAAGACTTTTTGGCCAAGGATGAGTTTGTCGAGGCTTTACCCTTATTGGAACGCTTGACGTCTTTGGAACCTGAACATTCAGAGTGGCAGAAACTTCTTGGTGATGTCCGTCAGAGAATGGTTCCGAGACCGGAGAAAAATGAGAATGCCAACGCTTCACTTGCTGGTGAAGGGCTGGCCACCATGACTCTTGTTGATATAATGGTTGCTCAGGGTTACCTCGATAAAGCTTTGGCGGCTTTGCAGCGCATGACTGAAGCGGACCCAACCCGCAAAGATGTTATATCTAAAATCGAACAAATTCGTTCAAGCATGAACCGTGCCCCAAAAAAAACGGACAAAGTGGACCCATCCTCTGGTGAGGATGACTTGTCAGCCGAAAACCGTAAACAATTACGGGCTGCCCAAAAGGCTAAATTCAACAATTGGATTGGCAATCAGAATAATAACCAGGGAGAAAGACCGTGAATTCTTCTGTCAGAAAAAAAGTGATGATTCTCGGGGGTCCGAATTTGAGTCGTCTGGGGCAGCGAGAGCCTGAGATTTATGGAAAAACCTCCTGGGAAGAGCTTTCTGGTTTGTGCAGTGAATGGGCCAATTCTCTGGATTTGAACGTTGAATTCCTGCAGGATGATGGAGAAGGGGCTCTGGTTGGTTTGATTCATCAGGCTGACGATCAGTTTGACGGTCTGATTCTCAATGCTGCTGCATACACTCACACTTCGGTGGCCCTTCGTGATGCAGTTTCTGCAGTTAGCATTCCGGTTGTTGAAATTCACCTGAGTAATCCGTCTTCAAGAGAGGAATTCAGACAAAAAAATCTGCTTTCAGGTGTGGTCGAAGCGGGTGTTTTCGGGTTTGGTACTCAGAGCTACCGTCTTGCTCTTGAGGGAATGGCTGAGCTCCTTGGCGCATAGGTCTGATTGATGGGGCTTGAGGCCTCGAGTGATCAGTTATTGCCAATAGAGCTCCTTCGTGTTATCAATAGGCGGTCATTTTCACCGGAAAAGATCTTTTCGGATATTAAAGCAGAGAGGCTGATTCTTTTGGCAGATACAAGTAATTTCCGCACGGGTTATACCATGCGTCATAAAAACGGGCTTTGGTCCATTGTTGAGTTCCAGCATGTTAAGCCAGGCAAGGGCCCTGCCTTCGTGCGGACAAAATTAAAAAATGTTGAAAACGGAAAAGTTGTGGAGCACACTTTCCGGGCCGGGGAAAAGGTTGAAGAGGTTCGTTTGGAAAAACGTCCCTTCCAATACCTGTATCCTGATGGTGATTTTCTCGTTTTCATGAATACTGAAAATTATGAGCAGATCCAACTGCACCGCGATGGCCTCGGCGATGTGATTCCTTATGTTAAGGAAAGTGACATTTGCAGTGTTCTTTTGCTGGAAGAAAAACCTCTGACAGTTGAACCTCCCCAAACTGTGGAGTTGGCTGTTAAGGAAACAGATCCCGGATTAAGGGGCGATACCGCCCAGGGAGGGTCCAAGCCCGCAACTATGGAAACCGGCCTTGTGGTTCAAGTGCCTCTTTTTATTGAAGAGGAACAAGTTCTAAAAATTGATTCCCGCACAGGAAAATACCTGGGCCGGGCCTAAAGTGAGCTCACCCAAAACTTCTGGAGAAGCTGGCATGGATATTAGCAAAGTTCGTGAATTAGTTAAAATGGTTGAAGAAAGCGGCATTGAAGAACTCGAGGTCATTCATAAAGATACCACAATCCGGATTCAAAAATCGGGTTATATGGCCCATGATGTTCCGATGGCTCCTGCTCCTCTGGTTTTACCTGCTGCAGCCGTAGCACCGGTTGCTCCTGCTGCCGCTGCCGTTGAATCTGCTGCTCCAGCTGTGGATTCAGCCCGGGCCAAATTCAAAGATGTGCGCTCACCCATTGTAGGGACTATGTATCGGGCTCCATCTCCTGATGATCCTTCCTTTGTTGAAGTTGGGGATCATGTTGCCAAGGGACAAACCCTGTGCATCATCGAAGCCATGAAAGTGATGAACGAAATTGATGCTGAATTTTCCGGCACCATTCGGGAAATATTGGTTGAAGATGCTAACCCGGTTGAAGCTGAAGCTGTTCTCTTCCTTGTGGAACCTGACTGATTCTTTCTCCACTCAGATTCATCACGGTCGATTTTTACCCCGGGCTCAATTGAGTCCGGGGTTTTTCTTTAAGGTCCCATTGCCGTGCGCCGATAACAGGAAAGTGTCAGTTTACCCGAAAACTTCAATCGGAGAGCCATAATGGATATAAAAAAAATTCTCAAAGAAATGATCACCCGCGGATCCAGTGATTTGCATTTGAAAGTTGCGACCCCGCCGGTAATGAGAATTAACGGAACTTTGGTTCAGGCTGATTACGATCCACCGTCTGTGCAGGACATGGTTTCTGTGGCCCAGCAAATATTAACCCCGGCCCAGCGGGAGATTTTTGAAAACACAAGGGAAATCGATTTTGCTTTTGGCGTACCGGGCGTCGCTCGTTTTCGGGCCAATTTTTATGTTCAACGCGGAAGTGTGGCAATGGTTTTCAGGCACGTTCCGGTGGAAATCAAGAGCACAGAGGATTTGGGTTTGCCTCCCGTAGTCAAAACTATGGCCATGAAACCCCGGGGCCTGATTTTAGTGACGGGAACCGTCGGAAGTGGAAAATCAACAACGCTGGCTTCCATTGTTGACATCATCAATCGCGATTCAGCACGGCATGTGATTACTATTGAAGATCCCATTGAATTTCTGCACAGAGATCGCAAAAGCATCGTCAGTCAGCGTGAAATTGGTTGCGATACTAGCAGTTACGCTGATGCCTTGAAGCATGTATTGAGGCAGGATCCTGATGTTATTCTGATTGGAGAAATCAGGGATGCAGAAAGTATGAAGATAGCTCTGACGGCAGCCGATACAGGGCATTTGGTCTTAAGCACCATGCATACAATCGATGCCACTCAAACCATCAGTCGTATCATCTCATTTTTTCCTCCGCACCAACATCAGGAAATCCGTTTCCTTTTGGCATCAACCCTTCAGTCAGTGGTTTCCCAACGCCTGGTGGCCGATGCCAACGGTTTGAATCGTTTCCCAGCCACGGAAATCCTCATTGCCACGAGCACAATTCGCGAATACATCCGTGAGCCTGAAAAAACCGTTATGATTCGCCAGGCCATTCAGGAAGGTTTTGTGCAATACCAGATGCAAACTTTCGACCAATCATTGATGCAACTCTACAAAGAGAATAAAATCACCTTGGAAGATGCTACTCACGCAAGCTCGAACCCTCACGAATTTGCTCTGCGGGTCAAGGGTATTCAAGCCAGCAGCGATACCACCTGGGAGCGTTTTGAAGACTCAACCGAATCTCCGGACAAGGTAATTAACCGAATCTGATTTGTGAAAATCTTATGTTATGGAGAAATGGTCACTCAGGTGGCCATTTTTTGTCTTGATATTCACGGTCTAGATTGCCAGAATATGCCCTCCTGACCTGTACTTTCTCTCTTTGCCATATGAAAATCTTCTGGGGTTTCCGGAGTATCTTTTCATTGATAAATGGGTTATATTCGGTCAAAATTCGTTTTACCTGCTACCGAGGTTCTTGTTTACTGCTCAAAAGTTGTAAACAACATAAGAGCCCCGGGTGTTGTTTTACGCTAAATGGACGGGAAGTCTGCATGTTCAAGAAAATCCTCATTGCCAATCGGGGCGAAATTGCTCTACGCATAATGAGAGCCTGCCACGAGCTCGGTATTCAAAGTGTAGCCATTCACAGCAGCGCCGATGCCGACAGCTTGCATGTCAAATACGCCGATGAGTCAGTTTGTGTAGGAAAGCCTGCCAGCGGTGACAGCTACCTAAATGTGCCCAACATTATTGCAGCCGCTGAAATAACCGGTGCTGAGGCCATTCATCCAGGTTACGGGTTTTTAGCCGAGAATGCTGAATTTGCCCAAATTTGTGAAGAAGATAAATTCAGCTGGATTGGTCCTTCTGCGGAAATTATCCGCAAAATGGGCGATAAAGCGACCGCTCGTAAAATGGCTGTTGCTGCCAATGTTCCTGTTACCCCTGGAACCGGCCTAATTGATACCGTTGATGAAGCTGCTGAGGCTGCCAAGGAATTTGGTTATCCGGTCATCATTAAAGCTACTGCCGGTGGTGGTGGTAAAGGTATGAGGGTGGCTTGGGATGAAGATGAGTTGAGAACCAATTATGTGGCTGCTCGAACTGAAGCCGGAGCTTCTTTCGCCAGCGATGAAGTGTACATCGAAAAGTACATAGTCAATCCTCGACACGTTGAAGTTCAGCTCATGGGGGACAATTTTGGCAACGTGGTTCATTTCGGAGAACGTGATTGTTCGGTTCAACGTCGTCACCAAAAGCTTATTGAAGAAGCTCCCTCACCGGCTGTGAACGATGACCTGCGCAAACGTATGGGCGATGCCGCCGTGCGTCTGGCCAAAGCTGTGGGATACACCAGTGCCGGAACTGTGGAATTCCTTCTGCTTGAAGATGGTACTTTTTACTTCATGGAAATGAATACAAGAATTCAGGTTGAGCACCCGGTCAGTGAAATGGTTACCGGAATAGACCTGATGAAGTGGATGATTCGTGTTGCTGCGGGCGAAAAGTTCGATTTTAAGCAGGACGATATTCAGGTACAGGGGCATGCCATTGAATGTCGTATCAATGCTGAAAACCCTGAACGCAATTTTATGCCCTGCCCAGGACGTGTTTTTTATTATCATGCACCCGGAGGACCCGGGGTTCGAGTCGATACCCACATTTATTCCGATTATATGGTTCCACCCTATTACGATTCACTATTGGCCAAAATTATCACCCATGGCAAAGATCGTGAGGAAGCTGTCGCAAGGATGCGAAGGGCCCTGGCTGAGTGTGTGTTCGAAGGTTTGCCCACCAGCAAATCGTTCCACCTCGAGGTGCTGAACAATCCTACTTTCCTGGAAGGGAAAGCCACGACAAGTTTCCTGGAAGATGAATTATCTCATTTGCAGGAGGGGTTGCGTGTCCGGGCGAAAACCGAAGAAGCGTAAAGGGAAACACTTCCCATGGTATGAAGCGGGATGGCTCAGAGGGCTGTTATTATTGGCTTTGTCTGCTTTCTTGGGGTTGTCTCTCATCGGCGGAGTGGGTCCTTGGTGGGAGTTCATTGTTGGTGCCGATCATCCTGCCTGGGCTGAGTTGATCGATAGCAATCACCTTGGTGGGCCCGTCGGTTCCATCTTTTCAGCCTTGCTTTATACTGTTTTTGGTGGGGTCTGGTGTTGGGCTTTCCCGGTTTTTCTTGGTGTCTCGTCTATTACCCTTCTCTTTGGGCGACCGTGGATTCTGAGATCCTGGATTTTTCGAGCGGTTCCTTTGTGGATTGTTACTACCAGCTGGTTGGCCCAACCTCTGCTTTGGGGAGATTCTTTTGAACCTCGAATCAGCGGTGCTGTAGGATATTATGTGGCCATGGGCTTTATTTCCCTGTTTAACTCCAGTGGAGCCATGATTTTCCTGACTCTTCTTTTGCTTATCACTGTGGGGTTGGTTTTTAAACCCTGGCTTGGATGGCTGGGACCGGTTGCCACTTCCATTGGTGCATCATTTTGGACAGTTCTTTGCTGGCCAATTCATACCGTACAGGATGCTTTTTCTGATCTTGGCGACTGGATTGATGAACGTAAAGAAGCCGCACAATTGCGAAAAGCCGAACAAAAAGAAAAAAAGGAAGAAGCCAAGCAAGCTAAGCACGCCCAGCAAAATTTAGCTGACGAACCCGCAGGCACGAATTCTGCCAACGATGAAAATAGAAGAGAACCCCGCCGGCACCATTCGGCTCCAGTCATTGAACCGCCTGTGGGGCAGCCGGTACAAAATTCAGCTGATGATACGGAAGAATTAATTCTTCCAGGCGCTTCGGGTGAATACATGGGTGAGGGGGAAGCTCCCCTGGCCAGCGGCGAGTCGGAAACTGCTCCAAATTCCAAAAAGAAGAAGAAAGTACGCAAGGCCAGAGGACCAATCGTTCTTCCGGGAGTCGATTTGCTCACTCCCGGAGCCCCCGATAATGCGTCCATTTCCAATGATGAAATGGATGCAGCGGCTGACTTGCTTGAAAAAACTCTGCACAGCTTTGGTGTGGATGGCGAAGTTAAAGATGTCCGACCCGGGCCTGTGGTTACTACTTTTGAGTTCCAACCGGGACACGGAATTAGAGTCAACCAAATTGTGCAAAGAGCCGACGATCTGGCTTTGGCCATGCGAGCGCGCACTATTCGCATGGAAGCACCCATACCCGGTAAAGCGGCTGTCGGTATTGAAATTCCCAATAACGTGGCAAAAATGGTCCGCTTGCGGGAAGTGATTGAGCTGGTTGGTGACGACAAACGCAAGCCCCTGCAGGTTGTTCTGGGTAAAGATGTTGTGGGTCGTCCCGTGTCCATTGATATTGCCGCCTTGCCTCACCTTCTGGTGGCCGGTAGCACTGGCAGTGGTAAATCCGTATGTCTGAATGCCATTATCAGCCATTTATTGCTTACTAACGATCCGAGCACCCTGCGTATGGTCATGATTGACCCCAAAATGCTGGAAATGAATGTTTATAATGGCATTCCCCACCTGCTTTTGCCCGTCGTTACAGACCCCAAAGAGTCTCTCAAGGCTTTGCAGTGGATGGTTGCTCAAATGGAGTACCGGTATCGCAAGCTGGCCAAATGTTCGGTTCGCAACATCCAGCAATACAACGACAAAGTGGCCCGGGGTGAGGTAAAAGATGATGATGGTGAAAAGGTAACCGAACCTATGCCGTTCTTCCTTACCATTGTCGATGAGTTGGCCGATTTAATGCTGCAGTTGGGTAAAGACCTTGAAGATCTTATCACCCGGCTGGCTCAAAAAGCCCGTGCTGTGGGTATTCATCTAATTTTAGCCACCCAGCGCCCGAGTGTCGATGTGCTCACCGGTGTTATCAAAGCCAACATTCCCTGCCGTATTGCCTTCCGTGTCATTCAAATGAACGATTCACGCACAATCCTGGACATGAAAGGTGCTGAACAGCTTCTTGGTCATGGGGATATGCTTTACCTGCAACCAGGCAGAGCTTTGCCCGTTCGGGTGCACGGGTCTTTTATTGATGTGGATGAATGCGAAGCCATCACCCGGCACTGGATGCAATATTCCGGAACCACCGATGAAATCCAGCTTAACGAAAAACCCGAGGGCGGGAAACTGCACACTGGTGAAGACGACCTCTTCGAAGAAGCCATGCGTATTGTTGTTCAACATCAGAGTGGATCCACTTCCTTGTTGCAACGCCGTCTTCGTGTGGGGTACACCCGGGCTGGACGCCTGATGGATATGCTCGAAGAATCAGGAATTGTCGGTCCTTTTACCGGCAGCAAAGCGCGTGATGTACTCATCGGCCCAGAAGACTTGCCTGAAGCCAATGAAGGAATGGGTTGATGAATATTTCATCTGATGCTGAAGGAACTGCACAGTTGCCCAGGGTTTATTGTGCCACCTTGGGTTGTGATAAAAACCTGGTCGACTCTGAGGCTTTGCTTGGGCGATTTGCTCTGCATGGTGTTCAGGCTGTCAACGATCTGGATGATGCCGATATCTGGATCCTCAACAGTTGTGGTTTTATTGATGCAGCCCGCAGTGACAGTGAAGAAACACTGCAGACCCTTATCGATTACAAGGAAGATCAGATTCTTGTAGTCTGTGGATGCTGGTCTCAGGAAAGTGGAGACGAGATTCAGGAGAAATTCCCCGGGGTGGATATTGTTGCTGGAGTAGGGCAATTTGACCGGGTGGTTGAAGCTTGCCTGGGTTTGTCTTCCCCGCAAGAGGATAATTCTGGACAAGGTCCGGATGCCAGTGCTTTCCCTTTAGCCGGAAAACCCATTGTTTCGGATCCCATGGCTGCAAATTACACAGGATTGGTTGACCGCCCTTTGCTAACTCCTGGCCATCTGGCTTTTGTAAAAATTGGGGAGGGTTGTAATTGCAATTGCACCTTCTGCCGCATTCCCATGATCCGGGGCCGGCAAATGAGTCGGCCAATCAAAGAGTTGGTTCAGGAAGTCCAAGGGTTGGTTGCCAGGGGTGTTACGGAAATTCAACTGGTTAGCCAGAATACCAGTGATTTTGGCCGTGATACCGGTGAGAATCTGTTGAATTTGGTGCAATCATTGAACGAAGTTCAGGGATTACGGAACATCCGCCTGTTGTATTTGTATTCAGGTTTGGTCTCTTCGGATGACCTTCTTCGCCTGTTGGAACTGGAAAAAGTGGCCCCTTATCTGGAGTTACCCATTCAGCATGCATCGCCTCATCTTCTCAAAGCCATGAAGCGTCCCGGGGGGTATAAGGCGACACCTGAATTCTTCAAGATTCTGCGGAGGCATCACCCGGAATTGGTTTTACGAACCACGGCCCTTTTGGGATTTCCCGGTGAAGAAGAAGAAGATGTTTCCATTCTGGCTGATTTTCTGGCCGAGGTGAAATTTGATCATCTTGGAACCTATCGTTATTCTCCTGAAAAAGGAACCGTAGCGGTGAATCTTCCGGATCAGGTCCCGCCTGAAGTTATTTATGACCGTGAGGCCCTGATCATGGATTTGCAGTCGGAGATTTCCCAACGGCTGCAAAGTTCTCGCCTGGGTAAGGTTTATGATGTAGTTGTCGATAAGATAATCGATCCATCGGATGAGGCATTTGCCGACGAGGTGGAAACGTTGCGTTCTTTTGATGAGGCTCATTGGTTGCAGGAAGCCAATGCACGATCTGCTTGGGATATGGTTGAAAATTCCCAGCCGGTAGCTGTGGGACGCAGTTTTCATTACGGTTATGATCTTGATGGTGTGGTTATGCTGCCTGCCTCCGGTTCTGGAAGAACCTTGGAAGCAGGGCAATGGCTGTCAGCAAAATTTTCTGCTGCCACGTCTTATGATACCTGGGCTTTGCCTGTTGGCGCAGCTCGAGAAGTGAAGGACCCGAAATAAGATGAGTTCTCTTTTCAGTCTTCAAAAAAGGACCACTCAATTGCAGCGATTTTTCATTAATTTCCTTGCCCTGGGATTGGGTATGGCCCTGCTGATGACTTTGCCGTCTTTGGCCAAAGCCATCGACAATGCAAATGAAGATGTTAATGCTGAGGAAGCGTTCCTGGGTGAGGGGCCTCGTTCTCTTCCGGCAAGCAGTGAACCTGATACCGTAAGAACCAATGTCTGGTTGGTGGAAGCTCTGATGGCCGAAATTGTGCATTCCACCTCCCGGGTGCTGCCTCCAGCTCCAGCTGCCATTCAACTGGAAAGCCTGACCAACAAACCTGAAGATGGACTTTTTCAAGATGCCGTGGTCAGGGTTCTTGGTGGCATGGGGTACGATATTTACCTTCCCGACGAAGATCCTGCCCGTCAGGCTGCAGTGGATTGCATTTATTCGTTCAGTGTTCAGGCTGTACAGCTTAGTTATCCGGAAGTGGGGCGAACCCTCGGTTTCTGGAAGAATTGGATTGACCGGGAACTTACTGTTGCCTCTCGAGTTGAGGTTACCGTGGCCAATTCCGGACGGTTGCTGATGAGTGAACGAGTGCAAAGAAGTTTTAGCGATCGAGTTTCTGCAGGTCATTTCGAGCTGGTTGATTCCCAGATGTATAACTTCACTACGGCTGAAACTTCAGAAAGCGGCTGGAAAGGTCGCATGGAAGAGATTATTGTTTTGGGCACCCTGGCCGGCCTAGTGGCTGTCTATTTTTCCAATACCGGCGATTAAAACCATACCGGATTTTTATCCGGGGAGGCTTCAGTGAAAATCAGAACTGTTCAGTGTCTCGTTTCGTTTCTTTTTATAACGGGTTTTCTCTTCCTTGTTGGCTGTGGTGCCAGCAATCCACATGCATCCGGGACCTACGAACGGGGGATGCTTTTTGTGGAGCAGGAGAAATATCCTGAAGCCATCAGTGCTCTTGAAGCTTTCGTTCGCCACAATCCCACCGATGAAAAAGCAGCCGAAGCTCAATACCAAAAAGCTTTGACATATTTGAATATGGAGGAATATCCACTGGCGGTCGTGGAGTTCCAGATAATGGTCAAAGATTATCCCACCAGCAGCCGTATTGAAGATGCCATGTTTCAGGAAGGCCTGGCCTATTACAAACAGGTTGGAAAAGTGGAGCGGGACATAACCGGAGCTTATGAAGCACGCCTGCATTTCCTGAAATTCAGTCAAACTTATCCTCAGTCCGAGCATATGGACGAAATTATTTCCACAATGCGCGATATCAGCGATTTGATGGTCATGAAACGCTTGCAGCAGGTTCATGTGTTTCGTCAATTGAAACGTTATGAAGCTGTGGTAATGACTCTGGGAATTGTTCTTGAGGAAGAAGCCAACAGTCGTTTGCTTGACCGGGTGATGTGGGAACGAGGACAGGGAGCTGAAAAACTTGGCGACTATGACACAGCCGAAGAAATGTACCAGCGCCTGGTTCAGGATTTTCCTGAGAGTGTCTTTCGCCAAGATGCTCTGAAGGCAATAAAGGATTTGGAAGAAATTCAGGCCAACGAAGAAGACTGAGATGAAACTGGCTATTCTCGGAGGGTCTTTCGATCCGGTGCATGTTGGGCATGTGGCCATGGTTGAGTTCATTTTGGAACACACACACATTGACCGAGTGCTTGTTGTCCCCGCTAGTTGTTCCCCTTTTAAAAATCAATCAGTTACTGCGCCGGAGCATCGTCTGGAAATGGTTCGGTTGGCTTTTTCTCATTTGAAGGACTGTCAGATTTCCGACCTTGAAGTCAGGCGTGGGGGCCCCTCCTATATGATTGATACTCTGGAATTCCTGCAAAAGGTGCCCCCAGTACCTGAAATATCGCTGATTGTTGGCCAGGATAACTTAGAGGATTTTTTCAAATGGCACCGGGTTGATGATGTTCTTGCTCTGGCTGAAATCCTTGTTCTGGGAAGACAGGTTGGCACATCCCAAACGGTAAATATTCCTGATTCTCACAAACATCGCTTTCATTTCTTTCTGGAATTCGACAGACGGGTGTCATCCACTGAAATCCGTGTTATGTTGGACTCTGATGAACTGGCTGATGGGCAGCTTTCACCTGCGGTGCGCCAGTACATTAAGAAACATTCCTTGTATTAGTAATTCTTTCAATTCCGTGTGTGAATACACAGGAAAGGACTCTACCGTGTCGCTGATTCTGGTGGACGGCTCCGCCCTCTTTTACCGCTCTCATTATGCTTTTGCCAAACGTCCGTTAACCGCTCCCAATGGTGAGCTGACCTCAGTTGTTTATGGCTTCCTGAGTGGCTTGTTACGGCTTATTGAAGAAAACACCCCCGAGCACCTTGCTGTTGTTTTTGATGTTAGGGGCAAGAATTTCAGGCACGAAATGTTTCCTGAATACAAGGCTAACCGAAAACCCATGCCCGAAGAGCTGGCTGGTCAATTGCCTCGGCTGCGGGAAGTTCTGGAAGCCTGGGGAATTGCCATTCTTGAGCAACAAGGTGTTGAAGCCGATGATGTCATGGGGTCTGTGGCCAAACAGACCTCCGACCATGCGGACAAAGTGTGGTTCTATACCGGCGACAAAGATTTTATGCAATTGCTGGACGATCGTATCGGTATGCTTAAACCCCAGCATCGTGGCTCCGGAGTTGATTCGCTCACCGGCGACGATGTTTTGAAGAAATTCAATCTTGACCCGGTGGACCTGATTCATGTGTTTGCTCTCTCGGGTGATGCTGCAGACAACATTCCCGGTGCTCCGGGTATTGGTGAAAAAACAGCTCTCAAACTCATTCGCGAATTTGGGTCACTTGAAGGGTTGTATGAAAGCCTTGAAGCCAGCAACTTAACGCCTCGTTTAAAAAGGGTACTCTCCGAAAACAAGGATCAGGTGTTTCTTTCAAGAGATTTGTTCATAATCAAGAAAGACCTGCAGGTTGATCTGGACTGGGAACAGCTAAAAACCAGTTTGCCGGTGGGAACTCATTTCATGAATCTGCTGCAGGAACTGGGCTTGAAAAGGGTCCAGGAATATGTCACTCGTTTGGCTAAACAGTACCCGCATTTGTACGGTTCTGATCATGAAAAGACCCCGGAGATGGCAGGAATAGATCTTCCCATCGAAATTAATGAGCCGTTGACCTGGTTGCAGAAACGGGTAGAACGTAGTTACCGCTTGCTGGACTCCAGTGAAAAACTGCAAACCTGGCTGGAATCTCTCGATCCTCAGGCCCCATTGGCCGTAGATACAGAGACCGATAGCCTGCGGCCCGATGTGGCCCGACTTGTGGGCGTGTGTCTGGCGGGTTTCGACACCGCGGGTAATAAACTTAACCCAGCCTACATTCCGGTTCGTTGGCGAAGTGAAGATGCTGTTGATGCCGCAAGCGGAGCTGATACACTTTTTCCTGTGGGGGCAGAAGAAAATCGTCTGGCTCAGGTGAGGGAATTGCTGGGGCCGGTTCTTGCCGATGCGCGGTCTCTGAAAGTGGGACAAAACCTGAAATACGACGAGTGGATTTTGCTGGGAGCTGAAATGCCCCTCGGCGGGCCTCGTTTTGATACCATGTTGGCTTCTTATGTATTGGATCCAGGCCGGCGCAGTCACGGACTCGATGACCTGGTTCTGGACCACTGTGATCATCAAATGATGGCCTACAAGGAGCTTTTTGCACCCCGGGATCGTTTGAAGGATATCCTCGCTGTAGATGCTGATCAGTTAGCTGTTTACGCGGCCGAAGATGCTGATTTTACTCTTCAACTTTTTGAGTTTTTCCAGCCTGAACTGGATAAATCGGGCATGAAAGCCCTTTTCTATGACCTGGAAATGCCGGTCATGTCTGTGCTTTTGGAAATGGAACGCACGGGTATTTACGTGGATAAGAAATTTCTTTCCGGACTGAAATGTCGGTTTGAAAAAGAATTGTCGGATCTTAATTCGAAGATACACGAATTGGCCGGCGAAGAATTCAACATTCAAAGTCCCAAACAGTTATCAGTCATTCTTTTTGAAAAACTGGGCCTCAAACCGATCAAAAAAACAACAACAGGCTGGAGCACCGATGTTTCGGTCCTGACAGCCTTGGCCGATGAACACCCCCTGCCGGCCATGATTTTGGAATACCGACAAGTGGCCAAATTGCAGAATACTTATGTGGATGTTCTGCCAGGGCTGGCTAATCCGGCCACGGGTTTGATTCACACCTCTTACAATCAGGCTGTTGCAGCTACAGGACGACTTTCGAGTAGTAACCCCAATTTACAGAACATCCCAATACGAACTGAATTGGGCCGGTTGATTCGGCAGGCTTTTGTACCCAGGAAAAAAGGAAACATCTTTCTGAGTGCCGATTACAGCCAGGTGGAGTTGCGACTATTGGCCCACCTGGCTCAGGATCCGGGACTGCTGGGAGCCTTCCGCGATGGTGTCGATGTCCACCAAAGGACCGCAGCGTTGATTGGTGGGATCGATGAAAGTGACGTGACTTCAGAACAACGCAGCCGGGCCAAAGCCATTAATTTTGGAGTGATTTATGGAATGGGGGCCCGGGCTTTGGCCCGGCAAATAAAGGTTACAGTCAAAGAAGCATCAGCTTTCATTGAAACGTATTTTGAAACTTATCCGGGTGTGCGTGAATTTATTGATAAGACCAAAAAAGAGGCAGCAGAAAACCAGATGGTGGAAACTCTGTTGGGCAGGCGCCGCCTGTTGCCCGATATTAACTCGGACAACCCCCGCATTCGTAGCTTCCAGGAGCGTGTGGCCGTCAATACTCCCATTCAGGGAACAGCTGCTGATCTTATTAAATTGGCCATGATTCGTATCAGTAAAAGTTTGGCTGAATATGAAGGGGAGGCCCTGCTTTTGTTACAGGTACACGATGAATTAGTCCTGGAATTGCCCGAATCTGAGAAAGATGCCGTTTCTGTCCTTGTGCAGCAGGGAATGGAAGGGGCTTTGGAGCTGGATATTCCCTTGTTGGTTGATGTGAACACTGGAGCGAACTGGTCGGAGGCCCACTGATGGAGATTTGGGTTGTCACTGGGCCCATTGGTGCCGGGAAATCCACTGTTTCTTCTCTATTGAAGGAACACGGAGCCCAAATTGTTGATGCAGATTTATTGGGCCATGAAGTTCTGAAGGATCCTCTCGTTAGAGACGGATTGGTTGAATATTTCGGAGATTGCATTTTGAAAGAGGGCCAAATTCAACGCAGTATCCTTGGGCCTCTGGTTTTTGATGACGACGAAGCAATGGCCCGTCTGAATGAATTAACTCATCCGCCATTAATTGATTTGGCAACGGCCCACCTTCAGGAAATCCGGGATTCCCGCCAGCATGAGCTTGCTGTTCTGGAGGCAGCCGTGTATTTTCTTTGGCCACCGATGCCCCATGTGGATCGAGTGATTTCTGTAGTGGCCAATGATGATGTGCGTCTTCAGCGATTGATGAAATCCCGAAACCTGAGTGAAAATCAGGTTCGGGCAAGAATGGCTTCCCAGGACTCTCTTTCATCTTTTTGGGAAAATGCTGATATCGTACTGGACAATAGCCACGATCAGGGTAGTTTGAAGCTTGCTGTGGGAAAACTGATAACTCTGCTTGATGCTTAATCTATTCAGAAGCCCTTCTGGGGCAGAGAGCGATTGAATTGTGAAAGAATCTTTGGACAAAATATTAGAAGCCACCCAACGCCTCAACGCCCTCAAGGAGGGTCTTTGACTACTCATCCCTGTGCGAGGAGTTAAAAGGGCTGGAAGCCAAGCAACTGGACCCTGATTTCTGGAATGACCAGGAAAATGCTACCCATATTCTGCGCAAAGCCCAAAACGTAAAACAGTGGACTGTGCCTCTGGAAGAAACGGCAGAACAAATCGAAGAACTCGAGTTGTTGGCTGAGATGGCCCAGGAAGAGAATGACCCGGAAACCGCTGAAGAAGTTAAGAAAGGTGTTCAGGTTCTGGATAAACGCCTGGAAAAACTTGATTTTCAATTTTTACTCAGCGATGAAGATGATAACCGGGGCGCGGTTGTGGAGATTCACCCTGGAGCGGGTGGAACCGAGAGCCAGGACTGGGCTCAAATGCTGATGCGCATGTACACGCGATATTTTGAACGCCAGGATTTCAAATTCAAAACCCTGGACCTTCAATCCGGAGATGAAGCGGGAATAAAAAGTGTTGTCCTGGAAGTGGATGCTGCATTTGCTTATGGCTATTTGAAAAGTGAATCGGGTGTTCACCGTCTGGTACGTATCAGCCCGTTCGATTCTCAAAGCCGGCGGCACACTTCTTTTGCCTCGGTCTTTGTATTTCCTTTGGTCGATGACGATGTAGAAATTGAGATCGACATGAACGAAGTGCGGGTCGATACTTATCGGGCCCAGGGGGCCGGTGGTCAGCATGTGAATAAAACTGACAGCGCTGTGCGTTTGACTCACGAACCCAGTGGAGTGGTGGTTCAGTGCCAGAGCGAACGCAGTCAGCTTCGCAACCGGGAAAGTGCCATGACCATGTTGCGGGCCAAATTGTATTTGAAAGTAATGGAAGAGCGTCAACAAGAGCGCGACGCAATCGAAGCTGAGAAAATGGACAATGCCTGGGGTAGCCAGATACGCTCATATGTTCTGCAACCATATACCAAGGTAAAAGATCACCGTACCGACCATGAGACCGGAAATTCAACCGGCGTTCTGGACGGGGATCTGGAATCCTTTATCGATGCATTCTTAAGATGGAAAAGCAGTCGGTAAATTGAATTGTGGCTTGAATTGAATACAATTCAATTCGCCCCTGTAACTTTGAAAACAAACTGGGAGTAATGCTGTGGCCAGCCAGGAAAATAATGAAAACCAGGTCGAAAATCCTCACCGTCTGATCCAGGATCGTCTGGAAAAAATGGAAGAGTTGGGCCAAAAGGTTGAGCTGTATCCTTACAGTTACGATCGTACTCACAATAGTGAACAGGCTCGCGAAGCGGAAAAAGACCTGGTCGAAGCTGAGGGTACGATTCGTTTTCCCGGACGCATTATGGCCAAGCGAGGCACAGGAAAAACACTGTTCATTCCCATCAGCGATGAGTGGGGTGTCTTACAGGCATATTTCCGTAAAGACGAGCTTGGCGAAGAGCGCTTCGACCAAATCAAACGCCTAATTGATATTGGTGACTGGATTGGTGTGGAAGGAACTCTTTTCCGCACACGCACCGATGAACTTTCGGTCAAGGTGAAAGATTTTACCTTCCTTTCCAAAGCCATCCGGCCTTTGCCCGAAAAATTCCATGACATGAGTCTGGAAAATAAAAGCCGTAACCGCCATCTCGATTTGACAATGAATCTTGAGAGCCGACAGCGGTTCAAATTGCGCAGCACCATCATCAGTGACATTCGGTCCTTTTTTGAAGAGGAAGATTATCTGGAAGTGGAAACTCCGGTTCTGCAATCCCTTTATGGAGGTGCCACTGCTCGGCCTTTTACCACTCATCATAATGCCTTGGACATGACTCTTTATTTGCGTATTGCCGATGAGCTTTATCTGAAAAGGCTAGTGATTGGCGGCCTGGAAAGAGTCTATGAGATTGCCAAAGACTTCCGCAATGAAGGCATGGATCGAACTCATAACCCTGAATTCACCATGCTGGAGTGTTATGCCGCTTATTGGGATTACCAGGACATGATGGATTTAACCGAAAGAATGATCCGTCGTTTGGCCCAAACATTTGGCAATGATGGAAAACTAAAATACGGTGAGCTGGAAATGGACTTCAGTCAGCCTTTCAGCCGCATACGTTTCATGGATGCCCTGCAGGAAAAAACTGGCAAAGATTTGATGACCATGAGCAACGATGAAGTGGCTCAGGTCGCCAAAAGCCATGGTGTGGCTCTGAATAAAACCATGGGTCGGGATAAAATTCTGGATGAACTGTTCAGTGAATTAGTTGAGCCGGAACTCATTCAACCCACCTTTGTGATGGATCATCCCAAAGAGCTTTCGCCCTTGGCAAAGTCGCATCGCGAAACCGAAGGATTGGTGGAACGGTTTGAACTCTTTGTGGCCGGTTTTGAATTGGCGAACAGCTTCAGTGAATTGAACGATCCTCGTGAGCAGCGCGCGCGTTTCATGGACCAGAAAGCCCTTATCGAAGCCGGGGACGATGAAGCTCAGCCCATAGATGAAGAATTCCTCCAGGCAATGGAGCAGGGCATGCCGCCAACAGGTGGCATGGGCCTGGGCATTGACCGTTTGATTATGCTCCTGACCGACAGCAATAATATTCGTGACGTACTGCTTTTCCCTCACATGCGCCCTTTGAGCGACCAGAGTTAGATGAGATTTGCATATTATATTGCTCGCAGGTACCTGCGCAGTCGTCACCATAGCGGTTTTCTGAACCGCAATGCAGTGTTGGCGATAATGGGAATCACCATTGGGGTTATGGTCCTTCACATTGTACTGGCTGTAATGAATGGCTTTGAGGCCGAAATGCGCCGGACTTTTGTGGAAAACATGCCCATGGTTACGGTGCACAGTTCGGCTCCCGAAGGTTTTGAAAATCTGGGTGCCCTCATGGATGAAGTGAGTGAAGACCCGGATGTGCTTGGGGTTTCTCCTTTCATCAGAAAAGAAGTGATCGTTTCCGGTGGAGCCCGATATGGCGACCTGTTAAACAAAGGCGCTGTGGTTTGGGGAATTGACCCCGACCTTGTAGATTCTGTTCAGCCATTGAGCAAATATCTTAATCCCGACCCCATTATTCTCGGGGCCCTGAAAAGCCGAAAAGTGCCTCGGGTTATTCTGGGTTCCGCTTTAGCCAATAACCTGTATTCCGCCGTGGGCGATACAGTTATTTTGACCACTGCTAAAGGTGAGTTCAGAGCCGACCGTATGGAGGCCGAAAGCAGGAAGTTCGTAGTCATCGGTTTTTTTGAAACCGGTATGTACGAGTTCGACAGTCAATTTGCCTATGTTGATTTGCAGGTGGCTCAGGAATTCTTCGATTATGGACCTGGGGGAGCATCTCTTCTTGGCGTTAAAGTCGTAGACCTAATGAAAGCCGATGTTGTATCGGACCGCATTAATGATAATCTTCCCCAGGATTATTACACCAGCAACTGGATGCGCCTGAACCAGAATTTATTCAAATGGATCAAGACTGAGAAGCGCGTCATGTTCCTTTTACTGGGGCTAATCATTTTGATCGCCGGGTTCAACATCATGAGCATTCTAACCATGATGGTGGGGGAACGCCGCCGTGAAATTGGAATTCTTATGTCAATGGGAACCAGCCGAAGTCAAATTATGGGCATTTTCCTGTTCAATAGTTTGTATTTAGGTGTTTCGGGTGGAATTTTTGGCAGTATTTTGGGTATGTTGAGCATTGCTGGGTTGGAAAAGTTTGGAATCCCCATTCCAGGTGATGTTTATTTTCTGGACACTGTTCCGGTACTCTTTATGTGGACCGATTTCTTTGCCGTGGTGATCATGACTCTTTTTGTTTCCCTGATTGGCGGTCTGTGGCCCAGCTTCGAAGCCAGTCGTTTTAATCCTGTGGAGATCATCCGCTATGAATAAATCCGGCTCGTCAGTTCCTTTACTTTCCGCTTCCAATATCCGTAAGGTTTTTACCCGGAAACAAGGCCCGCTCACAGTTCTGGAGAATGTTGACTTTTCCCTGGATGAGGGTGAGGCCATTGCCATCATCGGAACCTCCGGATCAGGAAAAAGCACTCTGTTGAATATTTTAGGTTCTCTGGATTGGCCCACCGATGGCCAGTTGCACCATAAGGGAGACTTTCTGAATTTTAGAAATAAAGCGGTGGCTGACCGCTGGCGAAGTAAAAAAGTTGGCTTTGTATTTCAGAATCATATGTTATTGCCTGATTTTACAGCTTTAGACAATCTACTATTGCCTGTCCGACGATTGGGTGATGTGACTTCCGAAACACACCAGCGGGCGTTGGGTTTTTTAAAAAATATGGGGTTGGCCGACCGAGCCAATCATCTTCCCGGAGAAATGTCAGGAGGCGAACAACAAAGAATTGCCGTGGCTCGAGCCTTTATGAACCGACCAGCCATTGTTCTGGCGGACGAGCCTTTTGGAAACCTTGACCAGGAAATTGGTGGCCATTTGGGAGAAATGCTTTTCGGACTGCGGGATACTGAAGGTACCAGTTTGGTTATTGTAACCCATGATCTGCACTTAGCCAGGAGAGCTGATCGGATTTTGGAATTAGTAGAGGGTCGCTTGAAGCCTGTTATCAAAGATGATCTGGTATAATAGTCTGCACGGATTTTGTTTTTTACTAACCACAACCTTTGAGGAGATGGTGCCTTGAATTGTCAGGATTGTGGATCCAATGAAGCGTTTGTACACTTGTCAGAAGTTGTTGAAGGAGATGTTCGCAGCATCTGGTTGTGTTCATCCTGCTCCCTTCGTCGTCAAAATCGGAAAGCACCCGATTTTCCAGATGAATCCCGTGCCAAAAATGAATCAGATAATTTAGCTTCATTTCTGGGAGATGATTTTTCCCACCCTGAATCTGGTAATACCGACAAACTGGCCAAGATTTGTCCGGCTTGCGATTACGCGTTCAGTCAGTGGAAAGAGAGCAAACTTCTAGGATGTTCCCAATGTTATACTGCTTTTTATCGGGTACTATTGCCTCACCTGACCCGTTATCACGGAAATGCCTCTCATTTTGGGAAAATTCCCCGCCGCCGCCAGGGCGTTGATGACCGACTAATCAATATCAAACGCGTACGGGTACAAATGGAAAAAGCTATTTCCAGTGAAGATTTTGAGGAAGCCGCCCGCCTGCGGGATCTCTTGGCCAAACTGAAATCTGGAGTGGAGGACGGCTCATGATGTCTTTTTTTGAAATGCCTTTCCTGCAGACCATGCCTTGGCTGGATTCCTCTGGTCCTGCATCCGATACAGTCATTGGCACCTGGGGTCGCCTGGCCCGCAATTTGAGTGCTTTTGAGTTCCCCGAAAATGCTTCCGTGGAAACACGAAAGAGTATTGCCGGGCAATTTATTGATGTATTTAAAAACCAATCAGCAGACGATAATGGCTGGATTTTTGATTTGGATCATTCTGAACCAATTGTTTTGAAACTGTTAAAGGAAAAATCATACATTCCAGTTTCCAACCCCAAGCCCGACAGCGGTCGTTTGCTTTGCTTGGAGAAAGACAAACATCGCAGGATATTGGTGAATTTTGAAGATCACTTGCAGTTCGGGGTTTGTCATTCTGGTTTCCAACCTCTTGAAGTCCTGGCCCAGTTGCAGGACCTTGAAAACTCTTTCGACCAAAATATGGAGTTTGCCTTCAGGGATGATTTGGGATTTTTGACGGCCAACCCACTAAATGCCGGGACCGGATTGAAAATTTCAATCATGGTTCATTTACCGGGCCTGGTTATGACAGACGAAATTGACAAAATTCTTAATGCCTTACGCCAGCTTCGGTTTGGGGTTCGTGGTCCATTTGGCAGTGGTACGGCCGTACGGGGGGCCGTTTTTGTCATCTCAAACCTGATCAGTCTTGGGCGAGATGAATCTGAAATTGCCAGTGATTTTGAATTTCATCTGGGAAAAGTTCTGCGGCATGAACGCACGGCCA
Organism: bacterium; assembly: GCA_024223715.1. Taxonomy (GTDB): domain Bacteria; phylum Krumholzibacteriota; class Krumholzibacteriia; order LZORAL124-64-63; family LZORAL124-64-63; genus LZORAL124-64-63. The sequence continues at coordinate 56,977 of JAAEOA010000390.1, forward strand.
GGCAGCAACTTTTTGCCTCCGATTCTTTGGGATTGGAAGATCTTTCCCACCGAAGTCTCGCTGTATTAAAAAACTCCCGGCTAATGACTTCCCAGGAGGCCATTGATCGTCTCAGTCACTTGCGCCTGGGCATGGGGCTCGATATGCTGCCCCATCTAGAGTACGCCCTTTTGAATGAAGCGATGATTCTTGGCCAGCCGTCCCATTTGGAGCTGATAGCCGGGCACGACCTCACTGTCCAGGAGATGACCGAAGCCAGGGCCAGTTTGCTTCGCAATTTGTTTAATTCCTGCTGAAAAACTCAAAATTGGCATTCAAGTTGCGAGTGATTTTGGCGAAAACTATCTAATGCGGCCAATTCTCCCTTTGAGAGAACAGGCGGGTGTGGCGTACTCGCGTGGGCTAAAGTATATTCTCAGTATCGGGATGATCCCGAACGGTCGGACAGGAAACTCGACCTGAAACGCAAATGGAGGCGCAAAAGAATGAATGATCGATTCACACAGCGCGTGAGAAAAGTTCTGTTCCTGGCTCGCGACGAAGCGGGCCGTCTGCAACACGATTACATCGGTACAGAACATCTGCTTCTGGGCGTTGTCCGGGAAGGCAACGGAGTGGCTGCTAATGTGCTTCGCCACTTGAATATCGATTTTGAAAAAATCCAAAAAGCCGTTGAAGACAGTGTTACTGCCCCTAATGGCCCGGTTAGCATTGGGGAAATCCCTTTCACACCTCGTGCTAAAAAAGTTCTCGAGCTGAGTATTGACGAAGCTAGGCTGCACAATCACAGCTACGTGGGCACTGAGCATTTACTATTGGCTCTCATTCGCGAAGGCGAAGGGGTGGCTGCCCGTGTCCTGGGTGAATTGGGTGCTGACCATGAGCAAGTCAAGCGTGAGGTTATGAAAAACCTTGGTGGGGATGAAACACCCAAAACGCAGAAACGTCGCAAGCGTAAAGAGAAGAAAGAAAACAGTGTTCTGGAGCAATTTGGCCGAAATATGACCGACATGGCTCGTGAAGGGAAACTTGATCCTACCATTGGTCGCAGTAAGGAAATTGACCGCTGCATCCAGATTCTCAGCCGCCGCAAGAAAAACAATCCGGTCCTCATTGGGGAACCTGGTGTGGGCAAGACCGCTATTGTGGAGGGGTTTGCCAGCAAAATTGTAGAAGGAAATGTTCCGTCCCTGCTGAGGGATAAGGAAATTGTCACCTTGGATTTGGCCAGTGTTGTAGCCGGTACAAAATATCGTGGACAATTCGAAGAACGCCTCAAGCAAATTATGGCCGAAATTAGGGAAAACCCTGAAATCATTCTCTTTATCGATGAATTGCACACCATTGTGGGTGCTGGCGGTGCCGAAGGCGCCATTGATGCTTCCAATATGCTGAAGCCGGCTCTCAGCCGTGGCGAGATACAGTGCGTTGGTGCTACCACAATGGATGAATACAGGAAATTCATTGAAAAAGACGGTGCCTTGGAACGACGTTTCCAAATGGTGACTGTCAATCCTCCGAATGAAGATGAAAGCATCGAAATCCTTTATGGGCTGCGCGACAAATACGAAGCTCATCACCGGGTTAAATTTGACGACGAGAGCATAAAGGCTGCTGTTTTTCTCAGCAACCGGTACATATCTTCACGCAGTTTGCCGGACAAAGCCATTGACATTATGGACGAAGCCGGCAGTCGGGCGCGTTTGTCCATGACCATTGTACCACCGGACCTTCGGGAACTGGAAAAACGCATCACCGAAACCGTTACTGAAAAGGAAAGCAGCATTCAGGCTCAGGAGTTTGAAAAAGCCGCCTCTTTCCGCGATGAAGAAAAAGAACTTAAAAAACAACTTCAGGACTTGAAAAAGAACTGGAATTCAGAACAAAGTGACCCCACAACTACCGTGACAGAAGCTCTCATGTGTGAAGTCATTGCTGACATCACCGGCATTCCTGTTTCGGAAGTTGAAGAAGAAGAAACCGACAAATTGCTGCGCATGGAAGAAGAACTCGGTAAATGGGTCATTGGCCAGGATCCTGCTTTGCAGGCTGTTTCCAAGGCCATTCGACGGAACCGTGCAGGCTTGCGCGATCCCAAACGTCCTATCGGATCTTTCATTTTCCTGGGCCCCAGTGGCGTGGGAAAAACAGAAGTGGCCCGACAGCTCACTGAATTCCTGTTTGCTGACCAGAGTGCCCTGATTCGAATGGACATGTCTGAGTACATGGAAAAACATTCGGTCAGTCGCCTTGTGGGGGCACCTCCCGGTTATGTTGGATACGACGAAGGTGGAATGTTGACGGAAAAAGTCCGTCGCAAGCCTTACAGCGTCATTTTGCTGGATGAAATTGAAAAAGCACACCCCGATGTGTTTAACATCCTTCTTCAGGTTCTTGATGACGGCCAGCTTACCGATAGCTTCGGTCGCACTGTCAGCTTCCGCAATGCTGTGTTGATTATGACCAGTAATGTGGGAACCCGAAAAACCCATGCCATTCGCGGTGTTGGGTTTGGCAGTGATGATGATGAGCATAAAGACCAAAGAGTGCAGGGCAACATCGATTCCGATTTGAAGAAGACTTTCAGTCCTGAGTTCCTCAACCGTATCGATGAGATTCTCACCTTTAGTGCTTTGGGCAAGCCGGAGATTGAAAAAATTGTCGATATTCTCCTGCTGGATGTCAGCTCCCGCCTGGTAAAACTGGAAATTGATTTTGAGTTTACCCAGGAGTGCAAAGACCTTCTTTGCGAGGTGGGCTACGATCCGCTGATGGGGGCCAGACCCCTGCGCCGGGCTATCCAGAAATATGTGGAAGACCCTCTCAGTGAAAAATTGCTGCGTGGTAAGGTTACCAGTCGCAGCTTGTTGACCATTGGTGTGGAGGGCGGAAATCTGACCTTCAAATCCACTCCTAAAGAGGATGTGAAGACCCTGAACCCAGGGACTTGATTGTCAAATTGACCGGATTTTTAGAATGAGGGCCGCCATTTTG